>CALFMN010000250.1 GCA_937879875.1 uncultured Chloroflexota bacterium
GGCTTCAGCTCTTCGCGCAGGCGCTGGCGAGGCTGCTGATCGCCACGGTGCGGCGGCCCTGATCTTCGGGACCGATGAAGCCGTTGGTGCAGTAGCCGACCGAGATGCCCGTCTCCGGGTCGCCCCAGCCGACCTGGCCGCCGGCGCCGCCGTGCCCGAAGGCCTTTGGCGATACGTTGCGGCCGAAGCCGCGTTCGTGCGCATGGCCGTCGCTGTTGGCCACGATGATTGAGAGGCCGCGGCTCACCGGCAGGCCGGTCAGCGGGTCGGTGTAGCGGCCGAGCGTGCGCACCTCGGTGGCGAAGGCGATCGTCTCTGGTTTCATGATGCGCTTGCCGGTTGCCGTTTCGCCGCCATTGATCAGCGGCTGGTAGAAGAGCGCGAGCTGACCCGCCGTGGCGATGCCGCCGCCGCCCGGCACGCCGACCTCGCGATTGTCCGGCTTGTTGAAGTTCAGGATCGCATCGGGCGTCACCTCGCCCCAGCCGCCTGGCGGCGGCGTGGGTGGCACGACATGCAGCACGTCGGCCACCCGGCTGTTCAGGTCGCGCGGCAGACCGACGTACAGCTCGTCCAGCCCCATCGGGTCGAGGATGCGATCGCGCAGGAAGCGGTGATACTCGACGCCGGTGCGCCGCTCGATGATCTCCACCAGCACCCAGTGCGCCGAGGTCGCATGGTACTGGAACTGGCTGCCCGGCTCCCAGTTCAGCCGCCAGCGCGAGAAGGCCGCCAGCCGGCCCTCGCGCGTCTCCCACTGGCCGGGGCCGAGCGGCGCCAGCGGAAAGCCGCCGGTGTGCAGCAGCACCTGCTCGACCGTAATCACGTCCTTGCCGTTCGTCGCGAACTCGGGGATGATCTCCGCCACGCGCTCGTCCAGCCGCAGCAGATCGTCCTCGAACAATGTCCACACGGCGGCGGCCACGATCGCCTTGGTGCAGGAGAAGATCGTGAACAGCGTCTGATCGGTCGCCGGACGCATCGCGCCGCCCTGTACAGCCTGGCCAAACGTGCGCATGCCGGCAAGGCGGCCGTGCCGCGCCACGGCGACCTGCGCGCTCGGCAGCACGCCCTCGTCCACATCGCGCTTCGCCCGTGCGAACAGCGCCTCCAGCTTCTCGCTGTCGACGCCAACATCCTCCGGCTTCGTGGCAACCAGACTCTCGGCAACCATGGGCTCGCTCCTCTCGCTCACGTCAACGTCAGCGACGGCATTGTAGCGCGTGGCCTCACCTGTCACTTTCAGCGCTACGTGGCGGCGAATCTTCAGCGCTATTTGGCGTAGTGAAGCGACCTGTTGGCGCAGCAGTTTGTATGCGAGGCGTTAGCGCTCTGCTGCGCTGGCCACGTGCGGCTTGCGGGCCCATGCTTGGATGCCGCGCTGGATGCGCAGCATCCCACCCTGCTGCAGCACCTCGTCGCGCAGGCGCGCCCCGAGCGACGTGGGCGCAAGTGCGCTGGGAAGTTCGACACCCACCCGTGCGGTGGTGGACGCAATCATTTGGACCTGTTGGCCGAGATACTCCCACCCAGGCCAGCTCGGCTCGGTGCCAATCGGAGCGTGCATCCACATCTGTGGCGCTGGCAGCCCTGCGTCGCGGAAGACCTGGTGCAGGCGGAGGCCCAACTGCCCGTCGACGCCCAACGCTTCCAGCGCCGGTAGCGCGTCCGCCAGAAACCACGCATTCAGTCGGTCGACCAGCTCGCTTCTCGGCGTCGCTTCTAGGAATGGCTCCCCCGCCAGGACCTCGCGGAAGGCCACCACACCGCCCGCCCGTACCGACCGGAGCAAGCTCCGCAGGGCGGCCGCGGGATCGGGGAGGTACATGAGCACCGCGCGGCCCACGAGCGCGTCAAACGGCTCCGGGCTCACGTAGGACCGTAGGTCCGCCTCCAGGAAAGCGACATTGTCCACGCCTGCGCGGCTGGCGCGGAGGCGGGCCGTGTCCAGCGCGCGTGGGCTGCTGTCGATGCCCAGCACGGTCCCGCTCGGTCCGACGAACTCACCGGCAAGGAAGGTGACGTCCCCTGCGCCGCAGCCGACATCGAGCACCAGCATGCCAGCGCTGAGGCCCGCTTGTTCGAACAGCCAGCGGGTTGGCTGGGTATGGAGCACGGCGGCCTGCATGGCCAGCCGTCGCATCTCTTCCTCAGACTGTGCGAGTGGATAGCGGGGTTGGGGTTCCTCTTCAGTAGCCACGTTCGCCCTCCTTGCGCAGCCGAGACTCGTGCGTACGATACGGCCAGTGTCCGCCTGGTGGGACAGGACGCCACGGTACCGGAGCCGTTGTGCTCCACAGAGGGTCCCTTCTGTGGAGTATACTAGACATCTATGCCAAACCGTCAGGCACGAGCCCTTGCCAGTATCCCCGACAATTCACTTCACGAAAGGTCGGATGAGGTTCTGACCCTCGTCCAGGACCCGGTGCCAGCGACCGTCGACAGCCTCACCGTCTGGTCCGAACGCTACCAGCAACTCGCGGTCGCCGGTGTCCGCTCCGCCGAAGTCGCCAAGAAAATCGCGCTGCAACTGGGGCGCTTCATCGTCTTCTACCAGGACGCGTACGGGCATGACCGGGTCAGCACCTGTCTCAAGCGCGATGTCGTCGCCTGGCAGCAGCACCTGACCGCTGACGCGCTTGCCCCGGCGACGGTGAACAATCATCTCGCCGCGCTCTCCACCTTCACCTCCTGCGGTCACCATCCACGCCCCCCGCCTCTTTCCCTTTGGTGACCCCGCGAAAGGGGTCGGCGAACTGGGTCTGCCGCCGCTCGAACCACGCGCCCTCTCCGATGCGCAAGTGCGTTCGCTGAAAAGCCTCTGTGACCGCTTGCCTCGGCTCGCGGTCAAGAAAGGACGGCGCTGGCAGGGGAAGGATGCGAACGTCCACGCCCGCCGGCGCCCCTGGCGTGACCGGGCCATCGTCTTCGTGCTTCTCTCGACGGGCTTGCGGCGCGAGGAGTTGGTGACCCTCGACCTCGACCAGGTGCAACCCCACACCGCCGCCGAACTCCGAGCTGCTCGCCGCGCGACCATTACCGGCGTCCAGGGCAAGGGCAAATCGCAGCGCACGGTGTTTCTCTCCGCTGATGCCAGGACGGCGCTCGCGGACTACGTCGAGCACGAGCGCAGTGGGGACATAACGGAGGGTGCGACCGCGTTATTCCTCTCAGCGAAGGGACTGCCGGCTCGCTCGCTGGCCGCTTGTCGCCGCGGGCCATCAACCTCATCCTGGAGCAGCTTGGCCGCTGGCATGATGCCGAGGTCACGGAGCCCACGCGCCGGATTTCCCCGCTGCGGCCGCACGACCTGCGCCATACCTTCGCCTACCAGCTCGCTCGCACCACCGGCGCCGACGCCTATGAGCTGGAACGCCGGCTCGGCCACCGCTCCCAGCGCTACATCCAGCGCTACACCAACCCACCGGAAGCCGTCGCCGCCAGCTACATCGAGCGCTTCTGACCAGGAGGCTGGGATGAAGCCTGACGCACCCGCACTGACGAGTTTCAGCGAACCGGCGCGAGCACGCGCCCTGGACCGCTTCACCCTCCTGCGACCATGCCTTGAAGACGGCGTTCCGCTTGCTCGCGTCGCCGCACAGCACGGGATTCCGGTGCGTAGCGCCCGCCGCTGGCTGCGTGCCTACCGACGACAAGGACTCGTAGGCCTGGCGCGGCAACCACGCGCGGACCGGACCAGGCGCCAGTTCCCCGCGGAGCTCGTCGAGCTCATCGAGGGTCTGGCGTTGCGGAAGCCTGCGCCCAGCGCGGCTGCTATCCATCGCCGCGTCAGCACCGTGGCGCAGGAGCGGGGGTGGTCGTGCCCGAGCTATAGCACCGTCTACGGGGTTATCCAGCGGCTCGACCCCGCCGTGGTGACCCTGGCGCACGACGGGGCCACCGCCTATCGGGAGACGTTTGACTTGCTGTACCGCCGCGAAGCGACCGCCCCCAACGAAATCTGGCAGGCCGACCACACGCCGTTGGACATCTGGGTCAAAGACGAGAAAGGCGTCCCGGTACGGCCATGGCTCACCGTCATCCTCGATGACTACAGCCGCGCGGTGGCGGCCTACCGCCTCAGTGTCGACGCGCCCTCGGCGTTGCAGACCGCCCTCACCCTGCGCGACGCCATCTGGCGCAAGAGCGACCCACGCTGGCACGTCTGCGGCATTCCGCAGACCTTCTACACGGACCACGGGAGCGACTTCACCTCCCAGCACCTGGAGCAGGTAGGCGCCGACCTCAAGATGGTGCTCGTGTTCTCTATGCCGGGGCGGCCACGGGGCCGTGGTCGCATCGAGCGCTTCTTTCTCACCGTCAATCAGCTCTTCCTGAGCACCCTACCCGGCTATATCACGAGTGGCGCAGCGAAACCGGCGCCTGTGCTCACCCTCGTTGAGCTCGAGCACCGCCTGACGCGGTTCCTGCTCGACGACTACCACTACCGCGTGCATGGCGAGACGGGTGTCCCACCCCTGGAGCGCTGGGACGCAGGCGGCTTCCTGCCACACCTGCCCGAGTCGTTGGAGCAGCTCGACTTGCTCTTGCTCACGGTGGCCAAGACGCGTCTGGTCCAGCAGGACGGCATCCACTTCCAAGGCTTGCGCTACCTCGACCTCACCCTCGCGGCATACGTCCGGGAACCGGTCGTGATTCGCTATGACCCCAAGGACCTCGGCGAGATTCGCGTTTACCATCAGGACCGCTTCCTCTGCCGGGCTATCTGCCAGGAACTGGCCGACCACACGATTGGCCTCAAGGAGATTGTGCGGGCCCGCACCCAGCGGCGTCGGCAAGTCGGCGACACGCTCAGGAAACGCTCGAAGGTCGTCGAACTGCTGCTCGCGAGCCACCCCGCTGAGCCTCCACCGGAACCACCACCGGACGTGCCACCGGCACGACCACGGCTGAAGCGATATGCCAATGACTGAGCCGACCGTGACCGCCCCACCCTTCGTGGAGACCAAGGAATACCGTCGGTTCGCGGAATTTTGCGACGCTTGCCGGCGCTACCGCTACATCGGGCTCTGCCAGGGTCCGCCGGGCGTGGGCAAAACGCTCTCGGGACGGCACTACGCCCGCTGGGAGGAGTTGGAGCCGGTCTTCCGGGAGCGGCGCATCTCGATGGAGCCGCCAGCACGACCGGAACTGGCCGACTGCCGGACCATCTTCTACACACCCTCGATGGTGACGACGCCGAAACGCCTGGACGGTGACCTGCACAAGACGCGTCGCGCCCTGCACTACACCGTCGAGGCCGCCCATCATGCCACCGAAGAGGACCCAGAATTCGACCGCTTCGATGACCGCTGGACCGAGTTGGTCATCGTCGATGAGGCGAACCGGCTGAAGTTTCCCACCCTCGAACAGCTCCGGGATGTCTATGACCACGGCAAGTTCGGGCTGGTGCTCGTCGGCATGCCGGGCATCGAGAAACGGCTCTCCCGCTACGCCCAGTTCTACTCACGCGTGGGCTTTGTGCATCAGTTCCGGCCGCTCAGTGAGGACGAGCTGCGGTTCCTGCTCGAACAGAAGTGGCAGGAGCTCGACATCCCGCTCGACCTAAGCACCTTCGACGACGTGGAGGCGATGACCGCCGTCATCCGTATCACCGGCGGCAACTTCCGGCTGCTGCAGCGACTCTTCGCGCAGGTCGCTCGCGTCCTCGACATAAACCATTTGAACCGTGTGACCAAGGAAGTGGTCGAGGCAGCCCGCGAGAGCTTGGTCATCGGGGCCGTCTGAGATCGTGCCAACTACCGCTGAAGATTTGAGGACAGAAAGCGCTGAAGTTCACAGGCCTCACCCCCTGCCCCCTCTCCATTTCATGGAGAGGGGGCAGAATGTGAAAGGGGGAGATTTCGGTACGTTTGTTGAACCGGAGTTCCGATCTCGCGGGCGAGCGTGTGGCGCGGTACGCTGACGGCACAATCGGAGGTGTTTGATGGCGGCGACACCGTATGTGCTGGAGATGGGCATGGGCGTCGATGTGCACGGAAACGACAGCACGAAGGCGGCCTGCCGCGCCGTTTCGGATGCGATCCGCCATTCGAGCCTCGCCTTCTTTCGCGACGTGCGCGAGCGCGGCGGGCGCATGCTGGTGGACGTGACGGTCGGCGTGCCCAACGCCGCCAGCGTGGATCTGGAGATAGTCAAGCGCGAGCTGCCGCACGGCGAAATCACCGTGCATGCCGTTGAGGGCGGGTTGCGTGCCCCGTTGGGCGATACACTGCTTGCCTGCGCCGCGATCGTCGTCAGTGTCGAGGAGCCGGCCTGAGTCCATATTTGAGGAGGGTTGCCATGACCGCGCTGACCGCGTCCGTGTCCGTCGATGCAGTGCTTGCCACGCTCGATCGCGATGGCTACGCGATCGTCGAAGCGCTGCTCACGCCCGGCGAGGCGCGCGCGAAGCGGGACGAGCTGACGCGCATTCTCGATCTGACGCCCCACGGCCGTAACGACTTCGAGGGCTTTCACACGCGCCGCATCTACGGCCTCTTCGCCAAAACCCGTGCCTTCGACGGCCCGGCCACGCATCCGCTGGTGTTGGGCGTGCTCGACCGTGTGCTGGGCAGCTATCAGCTCAGCGCGCCGCAGGGCATCGAGATCGCGCCCGGCGAGACGGCGCAAAACCTGCACTACGATGATGGCGTCTACCCGCTGCCGCGGCCGCATCAAGAGCTGATCGTGAACACCATGTGGGCGCTGGACGATTTCACCGCCGAGAACGGGGCCACGCACGTCGTGTCCGGCAGCCACCGCTGGACCGAGCGCCGCCCGGAAGAGAACACGCCCGTCGTGCAAGCGCTGATGCCGGCCGGCTCCGTGATGTTCTTCCTCGGCAGCGTCTTCCACGGAGGCGGCGCGAATCGCAGCGAGCGGCCGCGGCTCGGCGTGATCCTCGAGTACTGCGCCGGCTGGCTGCGGCCGCAGGAAAACCACTTCCTCGCCGTGCCGAAGGCGACGGTGCGCGGGCTCGCTCCCCGCCTGCAGGAGCTGCTGGGCTACAGCATCCACGGCAACCTGCTCGGCGGCGCCGACGGCCGCCATCCGCGCAAGTTTCTCGAAGACTGAGCCTCGGCGCTGATCGGGTCGCCGTAGCCGAAAGGGAGTGCAGCATGAGCCTCGCGACGGAGCGCGCCGCGCGGTCGGACTGGAAGGCGTGGTACGCCGAACGGCTGGTGCCAGCGGAGCAGGCGGCGGCGCAGGTCCGCTCCGGCGAACACCTGTACATTCCCGTCAGCATGCAGCCCCGGCGCATCGTGGAAGCGCTCTTCGCCCGCCACGCCGAGCTGCACGATGTGCGCATCACGTGCCTGCCGGCCGGCGAATTTGGCTGGTTCGCACCCGATCTGGCCGGTGCGATCGACGTGAATGTGATCTACGCCACCCCCATCTCGCGCGAAGCGGTCGATCGGCGTCTGGCCGATTACACGCCGTTCATGATCTACGGCGCCCACAAGGCGATCGACGAAGGGCGCGAAGAGGCGCGGCCGATCGACACCACCATCATCACCGTCTCGCCGCCGAACGCGCAGGGCTACGTCTGCCTCGGCAACGCTGTCTGGGACGCCGGCAGCGTTGTGCCGCGCGCCCGGCAGACGATCGCGACGGTCAATCGACACCTGCCGCGCACCTTCGGCGACTCGTGGCTGCATGTCTCCGCGATCGACTGGTTTGTGGAGGACCACACGCCGCCGCAGCCGCGCCCGTATGCTGAGCCAGACCCAGGGGACGCGGCGATCGCGGGCTATGCCGGCTCGATCGTGCACGACCGCGACACGATTCAGATCGGCGTCGGCAGCACGACGGGCAATCTGGTGCGGCTCGGCGGACTCGACGGCAGGCACGATCTCGGCTACTTCGGCGAGCTGACCGTGCCGGGCACCGTGGATTTGGTGCGGCAGGGCGTGATCACCGGGCGCTTCATGCCGACCCATCCAGACAAGTTCGTCGCTACCGCGGCCGGCAACAGCCCCGAGGACATCGCCTTCATCGACGACAACCCTGCGTTCGAGTTCCGCGCCGTCGATTACCTGCACGACCCGCGCAGCATCGCCGCCAACGACAACTACGTGGCGATCAACAACGCGCTGGCCGTGGATCTGACCGGCCAGATCGCCGCCTCGACGATCGGCCCGCGTGTGTACAGCGGCACGGGCGGGCAGCTCTCATTCGCCATCGGCGCCTTCATGTCGCACGGCGGGCGCTACGTCGTCGTGCTGCCGTCCACGGCGCGCGGCGCCGCCGTTTCCCGCATCACGCCGCACTTCGATGCCGGGCAGATCGTCACCGTACCGCGTGACATCGCCGATCTCGTCGTGACGGAGTATGGCATCGCGCGCCTGCTCAACCGTTCGGTGCGCGAACGGGCCGAGGCGCTGATCGCGATCGCGCATCCGGACCACCGCGCCGAGTTGCGCAAAGCGGCGGCGCGGCTCTTCTGGCCGTAGGACCTGCAGAGTCCTCTGTTGCCCGCGGCGGGCCGAACCGCATCACGGCGTGCAGCCGCGATGATAGAGCCGCCCTTTGACGACCTTCGCAGCCGCCATCGGCACGGGCTTGCCGCACGCGGCGCAGGGCACGATCTGTCCGCCGAACATCGCTGCTTTCGACTTTCCAGTTCCGCCGCCGGCCGGCGCTCAGCGGAACAGATCGCGCTCCGGGGCGCGCACGAGCTGCCGCGCCGAGCCCTCTGCCGGCGTATACACGAAGCCGCGCACGATCGCCGCGGGCACGGCCGCGATCTTGCCCATCACCAGCTCGGCCGCGCCGGCCAGCTCGTCCGCGTCGGCCAGCGTTGTGACGCGCAGCTCATAGCCGTGCGCGTCGGTCAGGCCGACGTAGTCGCGAATCGGCGCCATGCCGGCGACGCCGATCGCCACGTTCGTCAGCGATTCGCGCCAGGGCCGGCCGAAGGTGTCGGAGATGATTACCGCGACCTCGACGCCGAGCTGCTGGCGCAGCGCCGCGCGGATGCGCTCGGCCGAAGCGTCGGGGTCGGGCGGCAGCAGGCAGAGCACGTCGTGGCCGCCGACGTTTGAGGCATCGACGCCGGCGTTAGCGCAGACGAAGCCGTGGCGCGTCTCGCTGATCAGCACGCCGTTGGCCATCTTGACGATGCGCGCGGACTCGCGCAGCACGACCTCGGTCTGACGCGGGTCTTTGCCGAACGCCTCTGCCCAGGTGCGCGCGAAGGCCGACGGCTCGATCGTGCTGAGATCGACGAGGCAGCCCTCGACCTTCGATACTGCCTTCTGGGCGACCACCAACACGTCGCCC
>CALFMN010000251.1 GCA_937879875.1 uncultured Chloroflexota bacterium
GCGCGGGCGCGCCCGCGCCGATCTGGACGCAGCCGGAACGCTGGTGAGCGACTCGATCGCTCGGGTTCGTGGCCAGGTGGCCGCGCGTCGGGGGAAGACCGTCGCCGGTGAGCATGGCGACCGCCGGCCGGACGGCTCGCTCGTTTCGCCGCCGCTGCCGGCGCCGGTGCAGCGCGTGCCCGAATCAGGGCGAGATGGCGCGGCCTCGCCGCTGGCAGCGCTGCGCGAGCGCTGGCACGACGCGGTGCGGGAAGGCAAGCTCGCGGCGAGAGAGAAAGAGACCGAGATTCGCGCTGAATACGAGCGCCGCGTTCGCCACGATGCGCGGCTGCACGCTCAGCATCACGGCGTGCTGCCGCCGCCGGCCGCACGGAACGGGGGCGGCTCGTAGCGCCGGCGCTCGCGGGCAGTGCTCAGGCCTGTGGCCACCCGGTCGCCTAACCCTGATTTCGCTGAAGCGAAATCTGTCCCTTCCCGACACAGGAAGGGTGGGGTTCGAGGACACCCGATCAGGTGGGAGACGAACCGTCGCCGTTCCCACGAGGACACTCGGCCCCGCCGCCGTCTGACGTAGTTGGGAGCGCGCCAGAAGTCCCTTTCCCGCCTCGGGAAGGGACAGGTTCGGCTTCAGCCGAAGCAGGGTTAGGTGTCCGGGCCGCTTGAACCGGCGGAGAGGGTGGGATTCGAACCCACGAGGCTCATCACCTACACGATTTCCAGTCGTGCCTGATCGTCCACTCCAGCACCTCTCCCGGTGCGCGCTCCGCGCGCTCGACGGCGCCTGGACCAGCAAAACGGGAAGCCGGCCGGCTTCCCGCGTTGCGCTGCATCGAACAAACCGGCCGGATGAGCGTCCCCAGGGCATTACCGACAAGGCCGCCGGCGGAGAGGGTGGGATTCGAACCCACGAGGCTCATCACCTACCGCTTTTCGAGAGCGGCACCATCAACCACTCGGACACCTCTCCGAACTGGCCGGTACGGCAAAGTATAGCATAGCCCCGGCCATCGGCCCCCGCTCACCCTCCCGCTGTGCCGCTCACGCTGCCCTCGGCGACGTGGAGCCTGCGCCCGCCGCGTGCTACGCTGCGCGCTGCCTGGCGAGCGCGATCGGTACCGAATCGTGCGCGGTTCACGCACAGCGCGTCATCCTTATCGAGACGGGGGAAGCGGATCTGATGGGAAACCGGCTTGAGGGCAAGGTCGCCATCGTCACCGGCGGCGGGCGTGGCATCGGCCGCGCCGAGGCGTTGCTGCTGGCGTCGGAGGGCGCCGCTGTTGTCATCAATGACATGGGCGGCAGCAGCCACGGCGAAGGCGCCTCGCAGTCGCCGGCCGACGAGGTCG
Organism: uncultured Chloroflexota bacterium; assembly: GCA_937879875.1. Lineage (GTDB taxonomy): Bacteria > Chloroflexota > Dehalococcoidia > CAUJGQ01 > CAUJGQ01 > CALFMN01. The sequence goes on from CALFMN010000251.1 coordinate 1,347, forward strand.
TCGCCGAGATCCACGCCGCGGGCGGCAGAGCGGTGGCGAACTACGACAACGTAGCGGAGATGCGGGCGGGCGAGAACATGGTCAAGGCAGCGCTCGACGGCTTCGGCCGCCTCGATATTCTCGTCAACAATGCCGGCATTCTGCGCGACCGCATGATCTTCAACATGTCGGAGGAGGAATGGGACGCGGTGATCGCGGTGCATCTGAAGGGACACTTCACCGTGACCAAAGCCGCGAGCATCGTCTTCCGCCAGCAATGCTCCGGCCGCATCATCAACACCGCGTCCGAGTCGGGTCTGGGCAACATGGGCCAGGCCAACTACAGCGCGGCGAAAGAAGGGATCGTCGGCCTCACGCGCACGCTGGCGCGCGACCTCGGCCGCTACGGCGTCACGGCCAACGCGATTCGTCCCCGTGCCGCCAGCCGCCTGACGATCTCCGACGAGATGCGCGCTGCCGCCGCACGCTCGCAGCAGACCGGCGTCTCGGCCGGCGTGCCCGACGGCGGCGGCCTCGGCAGTCTCGCCGCGATGCTGCCGGAGCACGTGGCGCCGCTCGTCGCCTATCTGGCCACCGACGACGCGGCGTACATCAATGGGCGCAACTTTTTGGTGGGCGGCGACCAGATCAGCCTGTTCAGCGAGCCCGAGCCGATCCGCACGATCATTAATCCGAACGGCTCCTGGACGCTGGACGAACTGATGGTCCACTTCAAGCAGACCGTGGGCGCCGGTCTGCGCAACCAATGGCCGCTGCAGCCGCCGAAGTCGTAGCGGCGTCGCTGCGCCGCTCACTGGCCGATGGGTGGAAAGTACTCGCCGTCGAGCTGTTGCGGCGCTGGCGTGGGCGTTGCGCCGGGCTGCGGCGCGCCGCCCGGTGTGGGGGTGGCGACCGGCGTCGGCACGGGCAGCGCCTGGCCGCCGTCGAAATGCGCCGACGCTTCGATCGTCGTTTTCGGCACCGGGAAACCGACGGTGCCGTGCGGCGGCAGTTGCACGGGAATCGCCTGCCACATCGGCGCACCGCCGCTGCTGGGCGGATAGGCGATCTGACCGAAGATGATCTCCTGGTATGGATAGTCCGACGCCGTGTAGGCGCCGCGCGAGTTCTGCTGCTCGGGCGAGCCGTACATCGGCCGCGGCCACTTCAGCGCCGGATCGTCGGGATTGTTGTGCACGTTGTACTTTCCACAGACATCGCCGAAGCAGTGGTAGGCCCAGAGCGCGAAGTACCAATCCTCGATGATCTGCGGATCGCGCCGGCCGTAGATCGGCAGCTGCGCCGGCGCCATATTCCACTTGCCGACGAGGATCTGCGCCCCGGCGTCGATGTTATGCAGGTAGTCCGTGCCGATCTGCGTCTGGCGCGGCGTCGGCTGGCCGGAGATCTGCATGCCCGTCAGCACCTGCATCAGCCCGTAGGCACAGGTGCGTGAGGTGATCGTCGCGCCGTGGGCGCCGCGCGGCACCGAGTACGTCGCCTGCCGCCAGCCCGACTCGATCCAGGCGATCGACCGCAACACCATGGGCGGGATCGAGGCCGGCACGGTGGCAGGACCGCCGTCGAGCGCGGTGTGCAGATCCGGCAGGCGGAACGACGGGTCGTCGGCGAGCGCGTTCTGCGCCGCGCGGTTCAGCGCGGCGGCAACTTCGCTCGCCTGCGGCTGATAGGATTGAAAGCCGAAGCAGCTTTGCTCCGTCGGTGCGGCGGGGTTCGGCGACGCCGAGGTGACGGACACGAAGTAGGCCTGGCCCTGCGTGAGCTGCGTGAAGTCGCTGGCGGCGGGAGCCGTGGGGTCGAACAGCTCCCACTTCTGCAGGGCCGCGTTCCAGTGCCAGATCACGGAGTAGGTCGCATCGAACGGCGCCAGCGCGTCGGCAACCGCGGCGGTAGGGCCGGTCTGCGCCAGGTTGTTCCAGCCGTTGAGCAGCCGGCGCTGCTGGTTCGGAACCACCCCGGCGAGTCCGATCGTCAGCGTCGAGCCGGCCGTCATGTGGATCCAGTAGGCGGTGCCCTGGGCGAAGTCCGCGAAATCGCTGGTGTCGGGCGACTGCGGGTTGAACGACTTCCAGGTCTGGCTGGGTGCGTCGAAGGTCCAGATCGCGTCGTATTTGCCGTCGATCGGCGCCAGCGCGGCCAGCACCGGCTGAGCCGGGCCGGTGTAGGCGATGTTGTTCCAGCCCGGCACGAGCACCAGTTGCGCGATCTGTGCCTGCGCGCCTGGCCTCGATCCCACCGCCAGCGCGATCAGGCAGGCAACGGCCAGCGGGCCGACGCGCCAGCAGGCGCGGCGAGGTGAAAGAATCGGCCAACCAGTCATCTGCCTGAGGGTTGCCTCCGATGCAGTCGACGGCCACGGCCAACGGACGCGGTCCTGTTACCAGAATGCATACATCCTATCATTCGTTTCTGTTTCACTTTGGCGATGTGGCCCAGCCGGCGATCGTCAGCGGCGCCGCGCTTTGCAGCTCCACGCGCCCCGCAGCGCTCAGCACGACGACTGTTTCCTGGCCGGGATCGTCGGTCGAAGTACCGCTGAAGTGCCGCAGTGCCAGCAATTCTCCGTCCGCGGACCAGGCCACGGGCACATCGAAGCCGGCGGGCGGCACGACGGTTGATGCTCCATTCGCGGCCGGCGCCGGCTGCCCGGGAGCGGACGGTACCACCCCGACCGTGGCTTGGCCGGTGCGCGGATTCCAGGCGATGCCGGTATCCTCCACTCCGCCCGCGGTCAGGCGCGCGACCGAGCCACCGGGCAGCCGCGCGAGCGCCCGGTAGACCTGCTTCCCGTTCTCGTTCTCCAGCGCCAGCAGCGCCGGCCGGCCATCCGGCGCCGTTATGAAGTCGCGCGAGGACGAAGTGGTAATCGGCGCACCTGTTGCGGGGGCTGTGCCGGGTGTTGCGGCGGCGAAGGCTGTGCCGGCGGTGGTTACGTGCGCCAACTCGACGCTGCGTCCGTCCGCCGTGTAGCCGAAGAGATACCAGCGGTCGGCCGCGCCGGACGATGCGAGCGACTGATCGCCCGCGCCGCCAGCGTTCACGCGGCGCAGGTCGATGCTGGGGGCATTGACCTTCTCATAGCTCACCCACGAACTGTCCGGCGACCAGACCAGCTCGCTGCGCAGATCGACGCCGGTCGCCAGCCGACGCGCCGCACGCCCCGCGAGCGGCAGCAGCCACAGCTCGCCCTGCGTATCCGGATCGATCGCGCCCTGCGGCAGGACGATGTAGGCCAGCAACTGGCCGTTGGGGCTCACGCTCGCGGTTAGCCCCCAGCCGGCACGATGCCGGGCGCTCGCCACCGTGCGCACGGCCTGCCCGCTTTGCGGATCAAAGAGTTGGATCTGCGACGTATCCTGCGACTCGGCGACCGCGACCAGGCGGGGGACGTCCGCGGCAGGCGTTCCCTTCGACGCCGCGTGCCCGCCGCGGCATGCAGCAGTCAATGCAAGGAGCATAGCAATCGTTGCCAGCCCCGATGAAGCATGGCGGCGCCGCGCGGCGGAGAACGAGCGCACGCCTGTTGCGACTCGCGCGGAGGGGCGAGACCGTTTCACCGCCGATGCAGCCGCGCGTCGTCCGCGGAATCGCGGGCGCCGGCGTCCTCGCGGGCGCGGCGGATGTGATGCCAGATGAACCAGGCGATGGCGATCAGAATCAGCGCGGCGATCGGATAGTCGAAGGGGCGCAGCACGTCGCGCACGCGGTGATAGTTGGCGCCGAGCAGGTATCCCGCCCAGGCGAGGATCAGCGACCAGATGAACGAGCCGGCGAACGTCAGCAGCACGAAGGCGTCGAAGCGCATCCGCGCGATGCCCGCGGGAAAGCTGATAAACGTGCGCACGACCGGCAGCACGCGCGAGACGAAGACCGCAAGGCCGCCGCGATGGGCGAAGAAGGCATCGGCTTGGTCGAGATCCTGCGTCGAGATCAGCACGTAGCGGCCGTAGCGCAGCAGCAGCGGCCGTCCGCCGTAGTCTCCGATCCAGTACGCGACGACCGAGCCAATCGTATTGCCCAGGCCACCCAGCAGGCCGGCGAGCAGGACAAAGCCCAGCCCATGCCCCTTGTCCTGCACGAGGAACCAGCCGGCCAGCGGCATGATCACCTCGCTCGGCACGGGGATGCCGGCGCTCTCGACGGCCATGAGCAAGACGACGCCCGGCCAGCCGATGGCGCTGTAGACGTTGCGCACGAAGTCGAGAATGGACTGTTCGAGGTGCTGGCTCAGGGGCGGCTCCCCTTCGCGCGGCGGCACGCGCGCTGCTGCGGGCGCTGCGATCACCTTAGCAACGGCCGATCCGGCGGGTCAACGCGGCATCCCGAGTGTGCTCCGCTTGTGAGGAAATGCACGGAGCGCCGATCGATGTGCCGGCGATCGCGGGCTTCCGGCTGCGCCGATGCTACACTGAGGTCAGCCATCATCGCGGAGAATCCATGCTCAACGCACTGAGTACCTACGGCAGCAGCGGCCGGCTGCTGGTTGTGGCCTTGATCGGCATCGGCATCGCCTGGATCGTCGGCATCGCCGGGCACGAGTTCAGCCATGCGCTGGCGGCCTACGCGCAGGGCGACAACACCGCCGAGCGCCAGGGCCGCCTCACGCTCAACCCGATCGCGCATATGGACCCGATCGGCACGACGCTGTTTCTGATCTCCGGCTTCTTCGGCTGGGGCAAGCCGACGCCGTTCAATCCGTTCAAGCTGCGTTGGGGACCGCGCGTCGGCGCGGCGATCGTGGCCGCCGCCGGCCCGATCTCGAACTTCATCATGGCGACGCTGTTCGGCCTGCCGCTGCTCTTGAATTGGGTGCGCCCGTTCGGGATCGCGATCCGCGGCGGCGGCACCATATATACCATTGATCCCCGTTTCATCGGGTTTTGGACGACGGGAAATTACATTGCCACGGTGCTTTTCTTCGTGGTGATTTTCAATGTCAGCCTGGGGCTGTTCAACCTCCTGCCAATATTTCCCCTCGACGGCGAGAAGGTGGCGGTTGGGCTGCTGCCTCCTGAACTAGGCGACCGACTACGCAAATTGGAACCGTACGGCATCGGGATTTTGATGCTTGTGCTTATTCTTCCAATAGTAAATCCGCGCCTCGATATCCTCTCGCAAACGATTGTGCCCCTGCTGGGAAGCATCTCTCATGCGCTGATCGGCTTCAACGTAATCCGTTGATTACCGTCTGATGACGAGATGCACCGTCCGCTATCGTGCGCGCCAGTTCCTCCGCGCCCTCGGCGCACATCCGACAGCAGCCGAGCTTACTCAGACGCGGCAACTGCTGAGTGAGCCGCACTGGCGGCTGTTCCGCGCGATGGCTCCGCGCGATCAGTGGCACAGTATCGAGACGCTGCGTCTGCTGCGTGAGCGCGGCCAGGCGAGCGAGGATCTGGCGCTGGCCGCGCTGCTGCACGACGCTGGCAAGGGCCACGTACGCCTGCACGAGCGCGTGCTCTACGTGCTGCTCGCGCGTTGGCCCTGGCTCTTGCGGCAGCTTGCCGCGGAGCGCGGGCCTCACTGGCGCAGCGCGCTCTATCGCACCGCCGGCCACGCCGTGAGCGGCGCCCGGCTGGCGTGCGAAGCTGGCGCAAACGCCCGCGTAACGCACCTGATTCGCCATCACCACTGCGCAACGACCGCTGACACCGAACTGCTCGCGCTGATCGAGGCCGACGACCGCGCCTGAGTCCCGGCCATCGGCCCTCAATCCCCCTTCCCCTTTCCCCCAATCCTGGAGGGAAAGGGGCGATCCGGCGGAGCAGGAATCGGACGGCACCGGGTTAGCCGTACCGGCTCCGGAACGTCCGACGCGCGTTCGCCCCTCGCCCAGGATTGGGAGAGGGGACGGGGGTGAGGGCCGAACGCGTCGGCGCGCCCCGCCCTTACGCGTAGCTCAAGGCGCGGCGCAGCCGCGGGATCAGCCGCTCGAACAACGTCGCCGGATCGGCCGAGGCATCGACGCGCAGCAGGCGCGCGCCGCATTCATCGCCGGCGGGCGGTTGCGCTCCTGAGCGTTGCAAGGCGCGAATCCGCGCGTCCGCGTCGGAGACGGCCCACTGGCGCTCTGTTCTGCGGCGCAGGCGCGCCGCGGCTTCGGCCTGCGGCAGGTCGCACCAGACGATCGCGGCCGGCGCGCCCATCTCCTGTGCCACGCGCAGCGGTGGCTTGCGCCGTGCCGGGGTCAGGAAGGTGGCGTCGAGGACGACGGGCCGACCGCTGCCCAACAGATCCGTCGACCGCCGCGCGAGCTGCCGGTAGACACGGTCGGTCATCCGTGTGCTGTAGACCTGCGCGCTGCGCGAGGCGGGCGTGCGGACGTTCGACTCGATGCCGGCCAACTCCTTGCGCGCCCGGTCGGAGTTCAGAATCACCGCACCGAGCGTCGCGGCCAGCCCGGTTCCCACAAACGACTTGCCGGAGCCGGAGAGACCACCGCACAGCACGAGACCTGCTCCGCGCGCCATCGCCGCCTCCCGGTGCGCGATCTGCCAGTACGATGACGCGGCGTGCGGGCCGTGTCCGCCGGCGTCATGCGCGAGTCTGGCGCGGACCAACGCTTCGAGGCAGACGAAGAACGGCAGCGCCGCGGTCAGATCCGGCTGGCCAGCGATCTCGATCGTCAACGAGGCAAGCGCGACGGCTAACCCCGCCCGGCCAATGGCGCGTAGCTCGACGGCCGTGGCGGCCAGCGTGCGCACGATCGCTGCCGCCGGAGCCGCGAGCGCCAGCACCTCGCGGTGCACGAGGTTTTCCAGGCCAAACGCGGCGATCGCCGCGGCCTGATCGGCCGATGCGGAGACGGCGGTACGCGCCGCCGCAAAGGCGCCCTGCCACTCCTGAGACACCGGCGCCGCCGGGCGGCTCGCGGCGATCTCCGCCGCCGTGCGCAGCACGGTTGAGGCGGCGTTCTCCAGTGTTTCGAAGGCCGGCGTGGAAAGACTCTCGGGAGGCGGCCCGGCAGAATCGCTCCGTTCGGACTCGCTCACTCGGCCGCGTCCGCCGGCAGATCGAAGATCAGATAGTCGTCGTCGTGCGGCGGATCGTCCGGCACGAACGCGCCCAGGAGGAAGGCGACGCCGCCTGACGCCCGCGCGGCAAGCGTCAGATAGCCGCCATCTTCGAAGTGCAAGAAGACCTGCATACCCTCTTCGTACCAGCCGATATGCGCCAGTGTGCGCCCCACCGCGCCCTGCCAGAGCGCCGGATCGCATTCAGAGCCCTGCGTGGGCGCCAGCTCGGGCGGCGGCGGGCCGCTTTCGCCGTCCAGGTCGTCGAAGACCCAGCGTTCGTCGTAGGCCGGCGCCGGCTGTTGCAGGCTGTCCAGCAGGATCACGCCCTCCTCGTCCAGCCGTGCGGCATAGACGAGGTAGCGGCCGTCTTCGAGGGTGAGGTAAACCGTGGCAAACGGCTCCTCCACGTCGACGCGGGCGATGCGATGGCCCTCCGCGAGCAGCGGATCGTCTTCGCGTTCTTCGTCCGCGGCACTTTCGGTTGGGATTACCCCGATCAGATCCGCGGGTACGATCGCCTGCCGCGCGACCGCATCGCGCAGCCAACGCGGCGCGGCGTCGGAGATCGGCCACTCGGCGCCGCTCTGCTGCTGTCCTTGAGTCTCCTCGTTCATCGTTACCCAGCGTAGCACGGGGCTGCCCAGCACCCACGAAGGCGGGAGCCGAACCAAATTCGCATCTTCACCGGGAGGAGTCGTGCATGCGGCGGAACGGCGTGGGTATACTTTATGCAGTTTTACCGCCAGTTCAATCGCCCGCGCCCGCCGCGCGAAGAGGATGGAGGCACAGCCCGGTGGATTTCAAGGACAGCGCCGCAGAGGCGACCTTCCGCCACGAGGTTCGGCAGTTCATCAAGGACAACCTGCCGGAGAGTACGCAGCGGGTGGCCGACCCGTTCGCGCCCGGGGGCGGCGTCCGCGACTGGATGAAGCGTCTGGCCGCGAATAAGTGGATCGCGCCCGCCTGGCCCAAAGAGTACGGCGGCGCCGGCATGTCGGTCATGGAGCAGTTTATCTTCAACGAAGAGATCGCCGAGGCGCGCGCCCCGCGTCCCTTCGGCATCGCCGTCGGCTTCGCCGGCCCGACGCTGATCGTGCACGGCACCGAAGCGCAGAAGCAGAAGTATCTTCCGGAGATTCTCTCCGGCGAGGTCGTCTGGTGCCAGGGCTACTCCGAGCCGGGCGCGGGCTCCGACCTGGCCAGCCTGCAAACCCGCGCCGTGCGCGACGGCGACGAGTACGTCGTGAACGGCCAGAAGATCTGGACCTCCGGCGCCCACGTTTCGAAATGGATGATCCTGCTGACGCGGACCGACCCGGAGGCGCCGAAACACCGCGGCATCACCTACTTCATCGTGGATATGAAGTCGCCGGGCGTGCAGGTGCGGCCGCTGGTCAACATGGCCGGCAGCCACGAGTTCAACGAAGTCTTCTTCGAGAACGTGCGTGTGCCGCGCGAAAACATCATCGGCGAGGAGAACCGCGGCTGGTATCTCGCGCAAACCACGCTCTCGTTCGAGCGCTCGAACATCGGCTCGGCGATCGGCCAGAAGCAGACGGTCGAGGATCTGGTTAAGTACGCGATCGAACACAAAGGCGGCACCAGCACGCTCGGCCGCAACAAGGCCGTCAGCACCGAGCTGTGCGAGCGGCTGATCGAGTGCGAGGTCGCGCGCAACCTCTCCTACAAGATCGTCTCGCTGCAGGCCAAAGAGGGCGTGCCGCCCGGCCACGAGGCGTCGGTCGCCAAGCTGTTCTCTACGGAGTTAAACCAGCGCATCTACCGCACGGCGATGAAGATGCTCGGCCTTTACGGCCAGCTCGACGCGAAGTCAGACCACGCGGCGATGCGCGGGCGCACGAAGTACATGTACCTGCGTTCGGTCGCCAACACGATCGAAGGCGGCACCAGCGAGATCCAGCGCAACATCATCGCCACGCGCGGCCTCGGGCTGCCGCGGGACTAGGGCGGAGGGCGTAGGGCGTAGGGAGGGCCCAGGCGTACGCAACCGCTCGCGCTCAGGCAAGGTACGTGAGATGGCCAGGCAGAAGTAACGGAAGCCGTTCCTCACACCTTCGCCCTACGCCCTCTGCCCTCCGCCCTGAGCGACCGAAGGGAGCGATCCGATGGACTTCACCTTCACGGACAAAGAAGAGGCGCTGCGTGCCGAGTTACGCGGCTGGCTGCCGGAGGCGCTGGGTCCGGGCTGGACGGGCGAAGCGAGCGACATTTCGACCGAGCATTTCGACCGCCAACGCCAGTTCAATAAACAACTGGCGCAGAAGGGCTGGATCGCGCCCGCCTGGCCGAAGGAGTATGGCGGACTCGGCGCCAGCCATATCGAGCAGATGATCTTCTCCGAAGAGCTGGCCTATCATCGCGCGCCCAACGGCCAGCGCGTCTTCGGCGTGGGCATGATCGGGCCGACGTTGATCGTGCACGGTACCGAAGAGCAGAAGCGCGAACACCTGCGCGGCATTACCAGCGGCGAGATCTGCTGGTGCCAGGGCTATTCCGAGCCGGGCGCGGGCTCCGACCTGGCGAGCCTGCAAACCCGCGCCGCGCGTGACGGCGATGACTACGTGATCAACGGTCAGAAGATCTGGACCAGCGGCGCCCACGTCTCCGACTGGATCTTTCTGGTCGCCCGTACAGACCCGGAGGCGCCGAAACACAAGGGCATCAGCTTTCTGCTCGCCGACATGAAGACGCCCAGCATCACCGTGCGCCCGCTCGTCAACCTGCCGGGCAAGCATGAATTTAACGAGGTGTATTTCGAGGACGTGCGCGTTCCGCGCCGCAATCTCGTCGGGCAGGAGAACAACGGCTGGTACGTGGCGATGACACTGCTCGACTTCGAGCGCTCGTCGGTCGGCGTCTCCGCTTCGGGGCGGCGCACGATCGAAGATTTGACCGCCTTCGCGCGCGAGCAGGGCGGCGTGGACCCGATCACGCGCCACAAGCTGGCCGAGCTCGAGATCGAGATCGAAGTCGCGCGGATGATGAGCTACCGCGTCGCCTGGATGCAGCAGAGCGGTCTGCATCCGAGCTACGAGGCGAGCATGGTCAAAGTCTTCGCCACGGAGATGATGCAGCGGCTGTACAACGTCGGACTCAACCTGCTGCGCGGCTACGGCCAGCTTACGCCGGACTCGAAGTGGGCGCCGCTGCTCGGACGCGTCGAACAAGGCTATCTCTGGAACGTGGCGCCGACGATCTACAGCGGCTCGAACGAGATCCAGCGCAACATCATCGCCACGCGCGGCCTCGGCCTGCCGCGTTGAACGAGCCGCCTGAGCGCGGGCGCCTGCCCTACCTCGAAGAGCCGCCGCGCCGCACGCCGATCGTCGCCGAGGCCGACGTGCTGGTGGCAGGCGGGGGCGCGGCCGGCGTGGCGGCTGCCGTGGCGGCGGCCAGAAACGGCGCCCGCACGATACTGGTGGAGCGCTACGGCTACGCGGGCGGCCTCGCCACGGGCGGCCTGATCATCCTCCTGCTCACGCTGGACGACGGCCGCGGGCAGCAGGTCACCGCCGGGCTCTGCCAGGAGCTGGTGGACCGCCTTGACGTCGCCGGCGCAGCGTATTATCCGCCGCGCGGCCAATGGGGCTCTGACGACCCGGCGCTCGTCGAGCATTGCCGGCGCTGGGGACTGGTCTGGGGCTCGCCGCCACATACCGTGCGCTACTCCGTCGCCTACGACCCCGAGGCGTTCAAGCGCTGCGCCGACGACCTGCTGCAGGAGGCGGGCGTCGAGCTGCGCTATCACACCTGGGCGGCTGAGGCCCTGGTTGACGACGACACGATCTCGCACGTGATCGTGCAGAGCAAGGCCGGCCGCGGCGCGATTCGCACGCGCATGGTGATCGACGCCACCGGCGACGGCGATCTCTTCGCCTCGGCCGGTGAGCCCTTCGAGCTGGAGCGCGTCCACCCGTGGCTCTGGTTTCGCATGGCGAACGTCGATACGGCACACATGCAGGGCTCCGGCCGCGATGTCGGCTATCAGACGCTCGGCGAGGGCCATGTGCTCATTCCCTGGGGTGGGCAGGGGCGCATCGACCGGCGCATCGACGCGACTGACCCGCTCGAGCTGACGCACGCCGAGGTCGAGTGCCGCCGGCTGGCCGAACGGGAGGCGCGGCGGCTGATCCAGACGGAGCCGGGCTTCGAGCACGCCTACCTGACGGACGTTGCCACCCAGCTCGGCATCACCGAATCGCGGCGCTTGCTCGGCCGGCGCGTGCTCGGACGCGAGCAGATCGACGTCCGCTTCCCGGACACGGTCGCCCGCTGCGGCCACTGGACGAAGTACGGCGCCGTCTACGACATTCCCTACGGCTGCCTGCTGCCGCCGCGCATCAGCAACTTGCTTGTCGCCGGCCGCTGCATCTCCGTCGATCACCGTGCTCACCACGCGACGAAGGAGATTCCGCCCTGTTTCGCCACCGGCGAAGCAGCCGGCACGGCCGCGGCGCTCGCAGCCCGCGCCGGCCTCAGCGCGCCGGCGGTCGGCGTCATCGAACTGCGCCGGCAGCTCACGCGGCAGGGCGCGATCGTATGAGTTCAATCGTAGAAGTTCATATAAGTTCAGATGAGGGCAGGGACCACGGGCGCCCTGGAACTCTCTGCCTGCGCCGGTGAGCAGAACCGCCGTTGTCCGCGTCCAAGAAATCGCCTGAACGCTTGACGAGAGCCTGTATGATGATTCTCGCAACACAAGCGCAATGGCAGTGAGAGAAGGAGCGAGATCGTGGCAGATGGTGTGCAGGGCCAGTTGGTCATGTCCAGCGACGGCAAGGTCTTCGAGATGCCCGTGGACCAGCTAGCGGGGCACGAGGTCAGCCAGAGCCGGCTGCAGGAGCTGGTCAACTGGGCCAGGTTGCAGAACGCCGCGACCGAAGAGGTTTCCGGCTACTACTATGTGCGTCCGGGCGACACGATGTGGGGTCTGGCGCAGCGCTACTACGGCGACGGCAGCCTCTGGCCGCTGATCTGGCTCGCCAACGCGGGCACCAACCCGAACCCGAACCTGATCTTCGCCGGCCAGCAGTTGAGCATTCCCATCTAAACGCCGCTTCCACCTGGCCGCGTTCCTCCACGTCTTCAAAACGTCGGGTCCAGCCTCCGTTGCGGGGCTGGACCCGTTTATATGCCCGGCCCAATCACGCCCAGTGCTGCGTCAGTTGGTCGAGAGCGTGCGCAGGTAATTGACCAGATCCCAGCGTTGCCGATCGTCGAGCTGCCCTTTCCACGCCGGCATGGCGGTGCCGGGGATGCCGTTGGTGATCCAGTCGAAAAGCTGGTAGTCGGGATGCAGCCCGGCATGAACGGTCAGGTCGAACGGCTTCGGGTTGAGCAACGCCGCATCGGGGCCGTCGCCGTGGCCGCTGATGCCGTGGCAGCGTGCGCAGTTCTCAGCGTACAGCGCCGCCCCGGAGCGCAGCGAGCGTTCATCGCCGGGCACCGGGTTGGTCAGCACGGGCGCGTTGCCCGCGGTGCTATGGCTGTGCACGGCGAAAAAGAGCATCGCCCCGCCGGTCATGGCCAGCGCGGCCAGCGAAGTGCCCGCCAGCCCCGGCGCGCGGCCGAGCCGGGCAAGCGGGCGTCGCGCCCGGTAGAGCACGATGCCGGCGAACACCAGCACAAAGCCAAGCGCCTGATCGGCGCTGATGCCGCGGCCGGGGAAGGCCCAGATGTCGCGCTTGCCGGCCGGAGAGGCGAGAGCGAGGCCAGCCACGTTCGGCACCTCGACCGTGAAATCGCCGTTGACGTCATCGTGGCCTGCACGTCGCACGTTGACCGTGATCTGCCAGCGTCCGAAGCTGCTGAGATTGGCGACGGACGCCGCGTAGACCCCGCCGCCCTGCGGCTGCGCGTCGATGCTCGATGGGCCGAGTTGCGCATCGGGCGGCTGGAAGCGGAACTGGACACGCGAGACGTTGCCCAGGTCCGGCCCGCTGAGCAAGACGCGCAGATCGTTTTCGCCAGGTCGGTTGGGCGAGACCGTGAGCGCGGCGCTGAGATCGCCGGCGGGCGCGGTGTTGCGGTAGACCGAGCTGGCGTTGGCGCCTGGCTGCAGCCGCGCCAGCCGGCCGGCCGCGGCATCGCGCGCCGGCACAAGCCAGACCAGGGCGCCGGTGACGCAGACGATCGCCACGCCGAGCGCCGCCTCGGCCAGCATCGCCCGGCGCAGCGCCGGCGCGTCCGCTCCAGCGGCATGGCCGGCGACGAGCGCGCGACGCAGGCGCGGCGCCAACCAGACGGCGTTCAGCAGCGCGACGGCGAACATGGTGCCCGCCAGAGCAAGCTTGACGATCAGTGTCTTGCCGTAGCTGGTCGTGCCCAGGTTGCGCGGCGAGGCGACCTCAACCGTGGCATTGAACAGGCCGGTGAGGATCAACGCCGCCACGCTCAGCGCCGCCAACGACGAAAAGCGACCGAGCGCATCGGCCACGAAGGAGCCGGGCATCGCGGCCGACGTGCGGCGCAGATCCAGCAAGAGCCAGGGAAGCTGCACTAACGATCCCACCCACACGGACGCGGACAGCAGATGCACGAAGTCCGACGGCACAGCCCAGCCGGCGCCCGCGCGCGCCGCGCCGTGGCTCGCCAGCGACATCGTTGTCAGCGCCGCCAGCGCCGCGAGCCACGTCGCCCACCAGCGCCAGGCAGGCGTACGCTGCGCGGCTCGGCCACGTGCAAGCGATTTCGCCGCGATCAGCGCGGCAAGGGCGGCGGCGAGGCGCAGCAGCGCTAGCCAGCCAACACGGGCCTGAACGGCATCGGCAAGCTGGTCCGGCCCGCCGAGCTGACCCGCCTGGCGCAGCAACCCTGCCGCGCTCGCAGCCGCGACGACCGCGCCGCTCCAGACGATCAGCAGCGCAGCGCGGCGCAGCGCCGGCATAGGCCGGGCAGCAGCGGTCGCAGCGCTGCTGTTACGCTGGTCGGCGGCCGGCCGCAGCACGAACAGGGCCAGCGTGGCGCCGCCCGTCATCCCCATCAGCGCCAGCAACAGCAGCGCACGCAGGGCGCTGTCGAGCGGCGGCGGACCGGGGTCGAGCGAGGGCGTGCTGGCCGCGGCCGGCGAGCCGCTCGGGGCGCTGCCGTCCGGGTTGAGCAGCACGAACGGGAACGAGCCCTGCAGACGATGCCCATCGACCGCGGACACCGTCGTCCAGGAGACGACAAAGAAGCCGGGCTGCAGCGACGGCAGCGCGAGATCCATCTCCGTCGGATCGCCGGTGAAGATCGCGCCGCCGGCCTTGACGGCGGCGCCGGCGTCGTCGAGCACGCGCAGGCCGCTGCCGTGCCGGTCGAGCGCCTCGCTGAAGAAGAGCTGAACTGACGCGGGCGAACTCTGCAGCCGCGCGTTCTGGGCGGGAGATGAGCGCAGCAGCACGGCGTGCGCGTTTGCCGTGCCGGCGTCTGCGGCGCCGAGTGCGATCGACAGCAGTGTCGCGGCGAAGAGCGCGGCGACGGTTGCACAGAGACGCGGGCGCACCTTCACAGGCTCATTGGCGCGCAACGCGTGTGCGCGAAGCAACCGCGGCCGATCCGATACTATAGCTGCGGCCCCGCCTAACCGTTCTGCACAGGTGGCACCGATGCATCTCCGCGTACCTTTCCTGTTGCGACGCCTCGCCCCGATCGTCGCGTCGATCGCCATCGCCTGCCTCGTGATCGCCCCGGACGCCGCCCTCGCGCACGCGCCCATCTTTCTCGGCGACGGCTCGACCACGCCGGACGAGGCGATGCCGCTCGGCGATCCGAGCAGCCCCGGCCTGATCTACGGCACGCTGCAGCCGGGCGGCGCACAGTACGTCAGCTTCGCGATCGACGCCAGCACGCCGTTTCACGCGATGGTCCTGCGCGCCCTGCGCAGCGACGCGCTCAATCCCGGCCTCGCCATCGTCGGCCCTGGGCTTGGCGACCCGAGCGCGGCGCCGTTTGCCGTCCCCGACGGCGATGGCGTGCTGCTGCTGACGCCGCCTGCGCAGGCCGTGCCGATTTTCATCGCCGACCTCGGGCTGCGCTTCATCGCCGGGGCCGGCTTCGACGGCGACATGCCCCAGACGGGCAGCTACTTTCTCGTGATCTACAGCGCCGACGGCAACGGCGGCGACTACTCGGTCGGCACGGGGTACGGCGCGTGAGCTACCGGGCCGGCGGCTGCGCAGGGGCGGCGGGGCGCTGGTTATTGGCGTTGGCCGTGCTGCTCTGCCTGTTGGGCGGCCGGCACGCCGGCGTGCGGGCACAGGCGGCCGTGCACGGACGCGTCCTCGTCGCCGATGGCCATGTGCTGCGCCTGCTCGACCTCGACGCCGGCAACGAGCGCGACCTGCTTACGCTCTCGTCAAACGATTTCGTCTACTCGCCCGTCTGGCTGCCCGACGGCCACGGTTTCGTCTACACCGTCCAGCACGTCTTCACCGGCGATCCGAACAGCGACTACGGCACCGACATCTGGCTTGGCGACACAGGCGGCGGCAGCCATCCGATCTGGACACACGACGCCAAAGGCGCGGACATCGACGGTCTGGCGCTCTCCGGGGACGGGCGCTCGCTGCTCTTCGGCTACACCCGCACGGACATCGCCGCCGACGGCTCGCTGCTCGATCAGGTGATTCGCGTCGATGCGCTCGACATGCAGGCGGGAGTCGCCCGCCCGTTCGCTGACGGCGGCCTCGATCCTGCGCGGGCGCCGGACGGCAGCGCGGTCGCCTACATGGACGTATCCGGCGCGGACGGCGATACCGACCTTTGGCTGCGCGACGGCGACGGCTCGCATCCACGGCTGCTGCTGGCGGCCAGCCCCGGCTTCCTTGCGCTGTTCTCACCGCGCTTCTCTCCGGACGGACGCACGATTCTGCTCAGTGCCGCACCCGATCCCGCAGCGGCAAGCGAAGGCGCCTGCTGCGCCTCGCTCGCCTGGGCGCATGGCTTCCCGCAGGACTTGTACACCCTGCCATCGAGCGGCGGCACGCCACGGCGGCTGACGACTCTCGGCGAAGATCAGCCGTCCGCCGCGTGGTCGAGCGACGGCCGCACAATCCTGTTCAATGGCACGACCGGGCTGTATCTCATCAATGCCGACGGCAGCGGTCTGGCGCGGATCGCCGACGGCTATCAGCACGCGCAGATCGCCTGGCTGGACCACTGAGCGGGCGCGATTGGCCGGATGTGCCCGGATGTGCCCGGATGTGCAATGTGCGCTCGCGCCCGCCGGGTGTACACTACGTCAAGAAGCACGCTGGCCACGTGGCCGCCCCTGCGCTCCGTTCGCAGCTCGATCCCAGCCCGGTGAATCCGATGGGTCGTGTCTTCAGGCTCCGGCTCCTACTTCTGATCGGCGGCGCCTGCGCCGGTCTGGCGATCGCCGCGGCGACGTTTGCCGCCGATACGCTGATCGGACTGGCAGCGGCGCTGGCGACGTTGCTGCTCGCCGCGCTGGCCACGTTCGCCGCCGCCGGCTGGCTGACTGCGTTGCGCGCCCACGGCCGGCAGCGCGAAGCCGAGCGCGACCTCGTCCGCGCCCGCGACGCGGCGGCGACGGCCGTGCTGCGTGATCCCCTCACAGGCTTGGGCAATTACCGCCTGTTCGAGGCGATGCTGCGTGCGGCCGTCGCCCGCGCGCAGCGCTACCGCGAGCCCCTCTCCGTGCTGCTGTTCGAGGTGAACGTCGCGGGAGACGCACACGCGGCCGGCCGCGCGGCGGCGCAGGAGCGGCTGCTGCGCTTCATCAGCGCCGTGCTCACCGCCAACGTGCGCGACGCGGACTTCAGCGCCCGCCTGAGCGACTCGATGTTCGGCATCGTGCTTGCCGACACTGATGCCGAGAGCGCGCTGGTCGTGCGCGAGCGCGTGCGCGCCGCGGCGCTGGGCCACTGGCCCGCCGGCGAATCGAGCTGGATGCTGGCGGGCGGCGCGGCCGCATACACCGCCGACTGCGGCCGCGTCGAAGACCTCCTGGCGGAGGCGAACCGCCGCCTGGCGCTGGAGCGCCGGCGCAGCCGCGCCGAACCCGAGCCCTGAGCGCGTACAATCGTTTCACGATCAGCGCAATGACCACGGGCGGCGCCTGAGGGCGGCCGCGGGAGGACGTATGAGCGTGCGCGTTGGCCTTGCCGTGGGCGGCTGGCCGTTCGGAGCCGCCGAAAGCAGCCGCTTCTGGGACTTTGTCGACAGCGCCGAGGCGCTCGGTTTCGATTCGCTCTGGCTCAGCGACCGGCTCGTCTCGACGGCGCCGATCCTTGAGCCGATCAGCGGGCTCGCGGCCGTGGCCGGGCGCACGCGTAAGCTGAAGTTCGGCATGAGCGTGGTCGTACTGCCGCTGCGCAACCCGGTGGTGCTGGCGAAAGAGATCGCGACGATCGACTTTCTCTCCAATGGCCGCATGTTGCCGGCATTCGGCATCGGCACGGAAGACGAGCGCGAGTACGAGGCGGCCGGCGTCGCCAAAGAGGAGCGCGCCGGCCGCACCGACGAGGCCGTCGCGCTGATGCGTCGCCTCTGGAGCGAGGAGCACGTCACGCACCACGGCCGCTATTACCACGTGAGCGACGTGACGATCGCGCCGCGGCCGGTACAGAACGCGTTGCCGGTCTGGTTCGGCGGGCGCAGCGAGGCCGCCTATCGCCGCGTCGGCCGCAGCGGTGACGGCTGGCTGGCGTCGTTTCTCACCACGGATGAGTTCGCGCAGGGCGCGGCCGCGATCCGCAGGCATGCCGCCGCGGCGAACCGCGCCATCGACGACGATCACTACGGCGTCATCCTCACTACCTGCGTGGCGCGCAGCAAAGACGAAGCGGCTGAACTCGCCGGGCCGTATCTGCGCCGCTTCCGGCCGGATGTCCCAACGGAAGCGGTCAGCATCTTCGGCACAGCGGAGGACTGCGCTCGCCGCATCGCTGCCTATTTGGAGGCCGGGGCGAGCAAGTTTGTGCTGCGTCCGGCCTGCCCGCCCGACCGGCTGCTCGACCAATTGGACGTGCTGGCCCGCAACGTTGCGCCGCGCTTCGACGGCACGATGGCGGCGGTTTAGGCCGTTCTTGCAAGAGCATTGCCAGAACGAGCAGCGAAACCAGCCCGAAGCGATTCTATAACAGCGGCTTTGCAGAGAACCGCGATGCAGCGGCCTTGCGGCGTCGGCGGCGGCTGAGTAGGGTAGTGCCGAAGTTCACAACCCACGGGAGGCGCTCCTGATGAGTTTGACCGTGGTGCGGTATCGGGAATCGCCTGTCTTCCCGAGCGCCGAAGTCGAAGTCACCACCCCTCAGGATGCGGTCACCCTGCTGCGGGCCTGGCAGCGCGCCTTTCCGTCGGAAACCAATCTCTTGCTGGACGAGGACCGCCAGCCGATTGCGCTGACGCAGCCCGTTGCCCAGCGGCGGCCGTAGCCGCTCGCTGTGGCGGCGGCTGCGCTGGCGACGCGGCGGTTCCGCCTCCGCGCGCCCGTTGCCTGAGCCCGCGCACATCGCCGCTGCCGGCCCGCCGGCCGCGCGTTGCGGCGGCTGCGGGCGCGAGCTTGAGCTGCGCAGTCCGCCGCCCGGCAGCATGTTGCAGCCCGTCTACCTCGGCGTCGTCTGCCGGCTCTGCGGCTGGATCGAGTGCAAGACCTGCAAGGGCTCTCCTTCCGACGCGCCCTGCACGGTGTGCGGCAGCCCGGTGACGCCGGCCTACGTGGACCTCTTCTCTGGCGCGTAGTCCGCACATCGCGTCCAATAATCAGCAAACGCAGCGTACAGGAGCCCGCATTTCATGGCGCAGATGCCCGCCCTCAGTCTGGTGGCCGTGGCGGGCCGCCGCGCCCGCACACTGGAACTCGCGCAGGAGATCGAGAGGCGGGGCTTCAGCGGCATCTACTCGCCCAGCCTCTCCGACGGCGTCGGGCTCTGCGAGGCGCTCGCGCTTTGCACGAAGCAGATCACCTTCGGCACCGCGATCGCCAACATCTACGCGCGCCACCCCTACGACTACGCCGGCAGCGCCGCGCTGATCCACGAGCTGAGCGGCGGGCGCTTCCGCTTCGGCATCGGCGTCAGTCACGGGCCGATGAACGAGCGGCTGGCTGTGCAGACCGGCAAGCCGTTGGCCGACATCCGCGACTTCACCGCGAGGTTGCGCGAGGCTGAAGCGCACAGCGGCCCGCTGCCGCCGCTCGTGCTCGCCACGCTGCGGCAGCGCATGGTGGAGCTGGCCGGCGAGATCGGCCAGGGTGCGGTCTGGGCGAACGCCGCGCGATCGCATATGGCCGCCTCGCTTCAGCACCTGCCGCGGGAGAAGCGGTCCGACCCGGACTTCATGATCGGCGATATGATCCCGACCTGTATCTCTGATGACCGCGAGGCCGCCGCGCGTCTCATGCGCCGCACGCTGGTGCTGTACGTCTCGCTGCCGAACTATCAGAACTACTGGATTGAAGCGGGCTACGCCGAGGAGATGCAGGCGATTCGCCGGGCGATCGCCGCCGGCGAACGCGACAAGCTGCCCGGCTTGATGAGCGACCGCTGGCTGCGCGACGTGACGCTGTTCGGCAGTGCGGCGGAGGTCCGCGACGGCCTCGAAGCCTGGTACGCCGCCGGCGTCAACACGCCGATTCTGGTGCCGTCGTCCACGGAAGGCGGCCAGGTCAAGGCGTTTGAGGAGCTGTTCGCGGCGTTTGCCTGACGCTGCCCTGGCGCCTCGGCCGCGGACGGTGAACTGTCGCAGGCGCGGGCGACGCTGAGCGATGGAGCAGGCACAGCCGCCGCAGACCGGCGACACACGCTGCTGGTTCACGCTACGCTGCGCCGTGAGCCCAGGAGGAGGCGGTGCTGACGTGACCGAGATTCAGAGCGACTACGTACTGGTCAACGGGGTACGTCTGCATTACCTGCGTGCGGGCCGCGGCCCGCGCGCGATCGTACTGACGCATGGCAACAGCCACTGCGGCGGTGTCTGGGCGCCGCTGATCGCCGCGCTTGGCGGCGAGCAGTTCACGGTCGTCGCCTGGGATCTGCCCCGTCACGGCTGGTCGGACCAGCCGGACAGCGGCTACGACTGGGGCAGCCTGCGCGACGATCTCGTTGGCCTGGTGACCGCGCTTGAGCTGCGCGACGTCGTGTACGTCGGCCATTCGCGCGGCGGGGGTGTCTCGCTGCTCGCGGCAGCCGCCGATGGTCGGCGCACGCACGCCGCGCTCGTCTATGAGCCCACGATGCCGGTACGAGCCGGCCCAAACGGCATGCCGGCCCCTGTACCCGAGCCGCCGCGCATGGCCGAGATGGCGGCGCGGGCGCTGCGACGGCGTGAATCTTTCGTCAACCACGCAGCGCTCGCCGAGCGCTACCGCCGTCAGGACGCCTTCAAGGGCTGGCGCGAGGACTACTTTCAGGCGTTCCTCGACTACGGCACAACGACGCGGGAGGACGGCTCTGTCGGGCCGTGCGTGCCGCCGATCGCGGCAGCGCGGCTGTTCGAGGCGACGTTCGGCTTCGAGGCGTGGCACGGCGTGCTGGCGCCCGAGCTGCCGCTGCTCGCGGTCTACGGCGATCGCAGCGGCCGTCTGGGCGACGGCCGTGATCCCGGCACAGCCCTGCGCACGATGTTTCCGCGCTGCGAGCTGCGCGTGATGGCCGATGCCACGCACACCGGGCCGATGGAGCAGCCCGAGCAGTTCGAGCGCATCGTGCGCGAAGTGGCGGGCTGACAGCGAAGCGTCGCTTGCGAACAGCCTCATGCGAGCCCTTCGAACTCGATGGCTTCCTCGGTCAGATTGATGCGATTGCCGCTGAGGTCAGTGCGGTAACGCACGGGCTCGTGGGCCGTAGATTCGTACACGCATAGCATCTGGTGCAGCAAGGAGCAGACCTCCTGAGGCGTATACTGCGCCCAACGTAAGGATGCAGGGCCGGGGTGTACGCGGTGGTGCGGTCACATCAGACCAATCAACCTGCGAATGTATCGGTCTTGCCGGCGGCGCTGCCGGAGCCGTACACGCTGCCGCTGCCCCGCACGCCGCTGATCGGCCGGAGACAGGATCTCGCGTCGGCAAAGGAGCTTCTCAATCGCGCCGCCGTCGGCTTGCTGACGCTCACCGGTGCGGGTGGTTCCGGCAAGACCCACCTCGCGCTTGCAATTGCCGAGGCCGTGCGCAGCGACTATGCCGATGGCGCCGCTTTCGTCGCGCTTGCCGCGCTCACCGATCCAAGCCTGCTGAGCGCCACCATCGCGCAAGCTCTCGGCCTGCAAGAGGCTGCCGATCACCCGGCCGCGGAGAGTCTCGTTCGCTACCTCCGCGCCCGGCGTCTGTTCCTGGTGCTCGATAATTTCGAGCAGATCCTCCCTGCCGCCCCGGTCGTCAGTGAGCTGCTGTTGCAGTGTCCGGGGCTGAAGGTGCTCGTCACCAGCCGAGCGGCGCTGCGCGTCTCCGCTGAACAAGAGTTCCCCGTGCTGCCCCTGGCGTTGCCGAGCAGGGAGGACTCGATCACTCCAGACGCCCTTGAGCGCGTGCCCGCCGTGAGCCTGTTCTGCGCGCGGGCGCGCGCCGCGGTCCCTGCGTTTCGCCTCACGCCGGAGAACGCGGAGGCAGTGGCGGCGATCTGCCGTCGCCTCGACGGATTGCCGCTTGCGCTCGAACTTGCTGCCTCTCGACTGAAGGTACTGCCGCCACAGGCACTGCTCGAACGGCTGGACCATCGCCTTGCCGTCCTGATCGACGGCGCCCGCGATCTCCCGGCGCGGCAGCGGACCTTGCGCGAGACGATCGGCTGGAGCTACGACCTGCTGGCTCCGGCGCACCAGCGCGTGTTCCGACGACTAAGCAGGTAGCCCAGGTTAAGGTGCACCTTTCCTGATGTCCGGTCAGCGACCCACATCCACGCCTGTGAGCCTTATGGACCACGGCCTCGAAAAGTGCACTTCAACTGAGGCCACCTGCTTAGGTGTGTTCGCAGGCGGCTTCACGCTGGAAGCGGTGGAAACGGTTTGCAGCGGGGATGGCGAGCCGCCGGTGGACATGCTCGCCGTCATCGCCGCGCTCGTCGATCAGCACCTTCTCGAGCGGGGCGAGGTGATGGCGCACGCACCTCGTTTTCGCATGCTGGAGACTGTGCACGAGTTTGCGGTCGAGGAGCTGCGAGCGCACGGCGAGTTGGAGGCGCTGCAGCGCCGGCACGCCGACTATGTCCTGGCGCTGACGGAGCGGGCGGGGCTGAGAATCCTTACGCCCTTTGAACAAGCCAGGGCCCAGGTGGTGCAGGCCGAGCAGGCGAACATCCGGAGTGCACTCGCGTGGGCCGTCGCGCACGGCGCCACAGAGGCCGATGCGGCAGAACTGGGGTTGCGTGTCGTCGTGGCGCTGTTCGTGTGGTTCTACCACGAGGCGATACGCGAAGGCCAACAGTGGGCAACAACGATCGTCTCGCTGCCGGGCGCCTCGGCCCGCACGGCGCTGCGGGCTGAAGCGCTGCGGCATGCCGGCTTTTTCACCCTGACGCTTGGCCCCGGGGCGCGATCCACCCGGCGCGCGCCGTCTGCTGGAGGAGAGCGCCGCCATCTGTCGCGAGCTCGGCGATGATCGCCGCCTGGGTCTCGCCCTCAGCCAGTTGGGCCAACTCCCCGCGAACGGCCGGGAATGCGACCGCGAACTGTTGGCGGAGGCAGTGACGCTGCTGCGCGTGGCCGGCGACCCCGCGTCGCTGGCCTTCGGACTGCACTGGCTGGCAATGGGTTTGCGGATCGAAGGTGATCTGGCGGGTGCGCGGGCGGCATTCGCGGAAGCGGCGGCAATCCGCAGGAGTCTCGGGCTGTGGGACACGTTGGCAATGTCGCTGCGGAATCTGTGCCTGATTGCGTGGCTGACCGATGACTTTGACACGGCTGGGAAGTATCTGGAAGAGAGCCTCATCTATTTGCGGGCGAGCGGCGGTCAGTGGGTCGAGCGCACCCTCGGCGACCTCGGGTGGCTGGCCTTGCGGCAGGCCGACGCCGAGCGGGCCGAGCCCGCTTCCGCGAATGTATCGAGATCGCGAGCAGACGCCGCAACCGGCACGATCTGAGTCACTACCTTGCGGGAATGGCGACCGTCTTCCGGCTGCATGGTGAGCCCGAGCGCGCCGCCTGGCTCCTGGGCGCGGCAGACAGCATGCGCCACGCCTACCCGGAGCTTGAGTACGACTACAACGCGTGGCGGACGTTCGATCCCGAGCTGAAAACTCTGCAGACCGCATTGGGCGAAGGGTTGTTCTCGCAACGCTGGTCGGCCGGGAGTGTCGCGCCCTTCCCCGAGGTGATTGCCGAGGCGCTGCGTGGCCTGAGCCGGACGACGGCAACGGCAGCAGTTCATCCGGTGAGTGCATCAGGCGAGATCAGCGCATCGCAACGCCCGCGCTACCCGGACAACCTCTCCCAGCGCGAAGTGGAAGTGCTGCGTCTGCTGGCGGAGGGCACGAGCAACCGCGAGATCGCGGAGCGGCTCGTGCTCAGCGAGCGCACCGTCGAGCGCCACATCGCCAACATCTACGCCAGGATCGGCGTCGGCGGCCGTTCGGCCCGCGCCGGCGCCGCGGCGTTCGCCCTGCGCCACGGCCTTTCCGCACCCGACTGAGGCCGGTCGATCGGCCGGCATGCCGCTACCGTCGCTGCCGAAAAAAATGGGTACAGCCGCTCGTCAGAGTGAGTACCTCCACGCATGGCACGCATCCCCTCCACCGCTACCGTGAACGATGCCGGTGGCCCGCAGGACGCAGGCTCACCGCGCAGGCGCCCGGCAGGCCATCGGCCTCGCTGCGGCCACCAAAGGCGAGGAGGCAGATCGTGCTCACACATCGAACGGTGCTCAGCATGCGCCGAATGGCGCTGCAAACCGTCTCCAGCCGGGCGAGAGCTGCTGTGCTGCTGAGTGTGCTCGTCCTGTTCGTTGGAACCCTTGCCGTGCTTACGGCTCACAGCGTACGCGGGCAAGCCGGCCCCCAGGTCATCCACGAGGACACATTCAAGGCCACGGGCCTCCCTGCGGGCGATGTCAACGGACTTGCGCGGCACTCAATGTGGCCGGCGGGCTTCAGCCTGAAACACGTGCATGGCGGGCCCGCCTACGTCTATGTCATCGCAGGCAGCATCGACATCACCGACAGCGCGATGACGATGACCTACGGCGCCGGCGACTTCTTCTGGGAACCCGGTGGGCACATTCATACGGCTACGGCGGGGCCGCAAGGGGTAGAGTTCTTCGTCCTCTTTTTGCTGCCGAGCGGGGCGGACGCGACGATTCCCGTCCAGTAGGCGGTCAACGCCTCACCCGTTTCTGTCCGCTGACCGGGTGAGGCGCGACCTTCCGCCCAGGGGTGGCCGATGCCGAGCCGTGCGCCGCGGCTCAGCCGCGCGGCAGCCCGAGCCCGCGCGTAGCCACGACGGAGCGATTGACTTCGCTGGTGCCGCCGGCAATCGTGGCCGAAACCGATTGCAGGTAGGCTCGCTCCATGCGGCCCTTCAGCCGCGCCTGTCTTGAGCCGCGCTCGATCTGCCCGAAGAGGCCGAGCATATCGATCCCCGTGCGGGCGAGCCGCTGGCTCATCTCCGTGCTGAAGATCTTGACGAGCGACGCTTCATAGTTCGGCACCATGCTCTTCGCCTGCATGCCCGCCACGCGATACGAGAGGTTGCGGCAGACCTCGATCTCGATCTGCATCTCGGCCAGGCGATGCCGCAACGATGGCGACACCGCGGCACGATGCTCGCGGCCATAGGCGAGGAGGTCATTGAGTGTGCGCTGCGCCCCGGCCGAGCCGGCGATGCTGCTGCGCTCGAAGTCAAGCGAGACGGCCAGTTGATACCAGCCGCGGTTCTCCTGCCCGACCAGGTTGGCAGCGGGAATGCGCACGTTGTCGAAGAAGACCTCGTTGAAGCCGTGGCTGTTCGCCATGTTGATCAGCGGCCGCACGCTCACGCCGGGCGTCTTCATATCCAGCAGGAACATGCTGATGCCCTTATGCTTGGGCGCGTCCGGGTCCGTGCGCGCCGCGAGCCAGCCCATGTCCGAGCGGTGTGCGCCCGTGGTCCAGATCTTCTGCCCGTTGATCACATACTCGTCGCCATCGCGCGTGGCGTGGGTCTGCATCGCCGCCAGGTCGGAGCCGGCGCCCGGCTCGGAATACAGCGTGCACCAGACCTCTTCGGCGCGGGTGATCGGCGGCAGGTAGCGGCGCTTCTGTTCGTCGGTGCCGTAGATCATCAGCGCCGGCCCGACCCAGGCGACGCCCATGCTGAAGTTGACCGGAGCGCGACGGTAGGCCATCTCCTCGTTGTAAATCACCTGCTGCATGATGCTGGCGTCGCGCCCGCCGTACTCGGTGGGCCACGCCATCGCCAGCCACTTGCGCGCGGCGAGTTTCTTTTGGAAGCTCGCCACCAGCGCCTCGGCCTCGGCGACGCCGGTCTCCTCTTCGAAGTCGCCGGTGCCTTCCCAGTCGGCGGGCAGCTCGCCGTCGAGGAAGGCGCGCACCTCGCTGCGAAAGGCCAGTTCCTGGGGCGTGAAGGTATATTCCATGATGCGGCGACTCCTGCGGCCGGCACGAGCCGGCGATCGTTCGATGCTGCGCAACTAACAGTGTACAGGCGAGGCGTTCGGCCGCACAGCGCGGCATCTCGTCGCCTACCGCGAGCTGGCGATCCGCGCGTGTACACCGCCGACGAGACGATCGACGCGGAGCCGGTTCTGCCCGGTTTCTCCTGCGCTGTTGCCGAATTTTTCGCCTGAGCGCCGATTCGCGGCGAAGCACCTGCACGCCGCGGCGATCGGCGGTACAATTAATCCATGAATTGCCCCAATTGTCGCCGCTTCACGCCGCCGGGCGCCTCCCGCTGCCCGGCCTGCGGCACCGTCTACGCGGCGCAGGGCAGCGCTCGTGGACATTCCCGCTCGGGGCAGCAAGGGCAGGCACCGCTGCAGACGACCGCTGCGAATGCCGCCCCATCACAGCCAACGCGCGCCAGCGCCGGCCTGCGCTCGGCTGCCGCCGCCGCGCTGGTGAACTATCTCGCCACCAAGACGCAACAGGCGGTGCAAGGCTATCTGGCGACGCCGGCGGCGCCGGTTGCTCCTGTGCCGCAGGCAGCCGCGCCGGCGCTGCCGGACTCGCAGGTGCTGCCCGAGGGCATGACCCTGGCCGGCGGCCGCTACTATCTGGGGCCGATGCTGGGGCGCGGCTGCTTCGGCACGACCTATCGCGCGGTCGATCAGCGGCTGGGCCGCATCGTCGCGATCAAAGAGTTCTTCCCCGAAGGCTCCGTACGGCACGGGCAGACGATCCTGCCGCCGCCCTCGCTCGGCCGCGACGGCTTCGAGCAGGAGCGCGGCCACTTCATCCGCGAGGCGCAGATCCTCGCGCACTTTCAGCGGCCCGGCATCGTCGCCGTCTACGAGGTCTTCGAAGAGCACGACAGCGCCTACATGGTGATGGAGTACGTCGCCGGCCGTACGCTGGTCGAGGTGCTGCGTGAGCGCGGCGGGCCGCTGCCGCCCGAGCAGGCGTTGCGCTACGTGCTCGCCTGCGCCGACGCGCTCGCCGCTGTCCACGAGCAGCACCTGCTGCACCGCGATGTCAAGCCCGGCAACATCATGATTACATCCAAAGACGAGGCCGTGCTGATCGACTTCGGTGCGGCGCGGCGCTTCGACCGCTACCAGCGCACCAGCATGATGACCGCGATCGGCACGCCCGGCTACGCGCCGCTGGAGCAGTGGGGCAGCAGCGGCCGCTTCGGTCCCGCCTCCGACATCTATGCGCTCGCTGCCACGCTGTATCACCTGTTGACCGGTCAGATGCCGCTTTCGGCGGCGGACCGGGCGGTGCAGGACACGCTGGACGAGCCGCGTTCCCTCAATCGCGCCGTCTCGCCCTCGCTGAGCACAGCGGTGGTGCATGCACTCGCGGTGCGCATGGACGATCGCCCGCAGACGATGGCCGCCTTCGCCGCCGAGTTGCGCGCGGCACGGGCACAACCGAGCGGCGGCAACAGTAACTCCAACGGACAAACGCGTGCGCCGGCGCCGCAAACACCGGCGGCGCGCTCCACAACGTCCACACCGGTGCTGTCAAATCCACCGGCGCCCGCCTCTCCGCCCGCGCCGCAAAGCACTGACGCTCAACGCGCGGGCGCCACGCAGACGGCGACGGATTGGCGGCAGGCGAAGCGCGACTGGCGCGAGGCGCGGCATCAGGCCCGCCAGGCCGAGCGCGAGCAGCGGCATCTGCCCAGCGTCGCCGCGCCGCCCACGCCAGCAACACCACCGGCCCTGACGGCTCCGGTCCGGCGGCGCTTGCCGCGCCCGCTGCCGCAGAACGCGCGCGAACTGGCACTCTACGCTGTAGCGACCCCCGGCGCCGCGGTGGTGCTCGTGGTCTCGCTGCTCACGCTGATCTGCGCCTCGCCGCTGCTGGCGCTGGCAACGGTTACATCGCACGGCACGCCGCACCGCATCTCACGCAAGGCGCTGCGCCGCTCGCTGCGGCTGGGCTCGCAGGGCGTCGTATTGGGCACGATCTGCATCGGCTCGTTGGTTGTCGTGGCCCTGGCAGTTGGCACCGGCGTCGTGTTTGTGCCGCTCTACGCACTCTTCTCCAGCAGCCGCAGACGAGCGCGCCGCCCTTT
This sequence comes from uncultured Chloroflexota bacterium, assembly GCA_937879875.1. GTDB lineage: Bacteria > Chloroflexota > Dehalococcoidia > CAUJGQ01 > CAUJGQ01 > CALFMN01. The sequence goes on from CALFMN010000251.1 coordinate 28,997, forward strand.
TCCGGGCCTGCGCCAGCCGTAAGCGTCCTTTATCGGCGCCTCCTCCCAGCGAACCCGCCCGCGATCGGGCTTCCGCGTCAGATCAGCCGCGCGATCGCCGCCCCGGCCGCGCGGCAACCCGTCGCAAGCGTGCCATCCGGCCGCACGTCGACGGCTCCCGCGCGCAGCGCCTCGGTCGTGGCAGCACGCACCGCGCCGGCGGCATCGAACTCACCCAGACGGTCGAGCAGCATCGCCCCGGCGAGGATCGTCGCGATCGGGTTCGCGCGGTCGCTGCCGGCAAGCGACGGCGCCGACCCGTGGATCGGCTCGAAGTAGGCGCCATGCTCGCCGATGTTGCCGGATGGACAGAAGCCCAGCCCGCCGACCGTCGCACCGCCTAAATCGCTCAGCAGGTCGCCCAGAAAGTTTTCGCAGACGATTACGTCGAAGGCGTCGGGCTCAAGCACCAGCGCCTGGGCCATCGCGTCGGCGTAGCGATACTCGACCGCGATCTCGGGATACTCGACGCTGACCTCGCCCACCACGGCGCGAAAAAAGGCATAGCCGCGCAAAACGTTGGCCTTGTCCACGCACGTCACCCGGCGCACCCCGTCGCGCGGGGCGCCGCTGCCGGTGCGGGCCAGATCGAAGGCGAAGCGCGCCACGCGCTCGCAGCCCCGCCGCGTGATCAGCATCGTGTCTGCCACCGCGTCGGCGGTCGCCACGCCGCGACCCCGCGAGGCGTACAGCCCTTCCGTATTCTCGCGCACGATCGCGTAGTCGATGCTGCCGGCCGAGCGGCCCGCGAGCGGAGACGATACGCCGTCGAGCAACCGGATCGGGCGCAGGTTGGCGAACAGATCGAGGCCGTTGCGCAGCACGCCGCCGAGAATGCCGGCCTCGGTGCCGTCCGGCAGACGTACGCCGGGCAGGCCGACCGGACCCTTCAGCACGGCGTCGGCGGTGCGGCAGGCCGCGAACGTCTCCGCGCTCATTGGCTGACCGCTGCGCACGAAGCAGGCAGCGCCCGCCTCGTGCCGCTCGAACGTAAGCGAGCAGCCGGACCCCGCGGCCGCCGCCTCGAGCACCTGCACCGCGGCGTTCGTCACTTCCGGCCCGATGCCATCGCCCGGTATCAGCACGATACGGTAGGTGCGTCCGCCCGCGGACTCCGTCGCAGCAGCGGCTTCGCTCACAGCTCAGCCCCATGCGCCAGTCCGGCCCAGCGGTCGAGGAACGGGCACACGGCCGCGTAGTAGGCGTCCGGGTTCTCGGTCATCGGCGCGTGCGCGGCCTCCGGCACCACGGTGAACTCGAGCGCGGGCACGGCCTCGACCAGCGCCTCGCAGTCGGGGCGCAAATGGTCGCGCTCGCCTGTGACGATCAGCGTTGGCGTCGTAAAGCCGGCCAGCTCGTCGGCCAAGAACGGCCGGCGCGCCAGCGCCTCGACGCCGATGCGGCGCAGACGCTCCTCCCACGCCGCGCGTCGCTCGAGATTACGCGGCGCTGTGCGCGAACCGCGCAGGAAGCCCTCCAGCCCCTGCCCGCGCAAGGCAATGGCGTTGCCTCGGTAGCGCGCTTCGCGGCCCCGCGTGCCGCCCAGCGCCGGCACGCAGACGGCCACCACGGCCCGCGCTCGCGCCGGATGGCGCGCCGCGAACTCCAGCACCGTGCGACTGCCGCGCGAGTGTCCGCCGAGCAGCGGGCGCCGCAGGCCGAGCGCATCGAGCGCGTCCAGCAGATCATCGACGTGGTGTGGTCCGGCGTAGAGGTCGGGATCGGTCGGGGCGTGGGAGCGCCCCTGCCCACGCGGGTCGATCGCGATCAGGTGATAGCTGTCGAGCAGACCGCGCTGCGCGTAGAGCGCCAACTCGGCGAAGTCGTTGCCGCCGGGCAGCCAAACCAAGTCCGGTCCGTGCCCTGCCTGCACGTAGTTCAGCACGCCGCCGCGCGCTGCGATTGTGCCGCCGCTGACCGCCTCCATCGCTCCCTCCGCCGCATTCGCCGCCACAGTGCCACGCGCACGGTACGAATCGGGCAGAAGCACTGTCAACCGCAGCACGGCCGCAATGCGGTATGGTCAGACCGGCAGCAGGATCCGGCGATCGACCGGCGGCCCGAACGGAACGAAATGGACGAGGAGTCAGCTCGCACGCCGGCGCTCGACCCGGATACGCTCGCGCGCTACCCGCTGCGGGCCTGGCTGCCCGATCGCGACCGCGCGATCGCCGCGGTTGAGGAACTGCGCGCCGCCGGCTTTGCCAGTGAAGACGCGGTGCTGTGGCTGAGCGAACAGGCCGAGGCCAGCGACCGTGTTCCCGGCCGCGACCGCCAGGTCTTTCTGATCGTGGCGCGCGATTCGATCGCCGGAACCTATCTCGGGGCGTTCGTCGGCGCCGTGCTTGGCATCGTCGTTGCCCTGATTCCAGCGGTACGCGACGCGGCCGGCGGCGCGTCGTTGCGCATGTTCGCGATCGCGGCGGTGCTGGGCGCCGTGGCCGGGGTCTTCGGCGGCTCGCTGCTGGGCATGGTGGCAGCGCTCGACCGCCAACGCGCCGGCAGCGATACGTACGCCGACCAGTTGCCCGAAGGCGCGACGCTGCTGCTGCTCTGCCCCCGCAGCGACGAGCAGGAGACACACGCTCTGGCGACCGTCGCACGCCTGGGCGGAACAAACGCCGGCCGCGGCTTCCCGTAACGCTGCTGCATTCGGTTTGCCAAGATACTCCTTTTCAGGTATTGAACGCTTGGTCAATAGCGCCACCATCATCGCAATCGTCCCGCGCGTCCCGAGTGGAAGGTGCGTCGCCATGGTCGCCGCGGACTACGAAGGTCAGGCGCATATCGCGTTCATGCCGCAGACCGAGTTCACGCACTTCAACGTCATCGCCAGGCTACGTGATGAGCAAGCTGCCAGTTCGATCGTCGCTACGCTGCGTGGCACCGGTTTCCCCGCGGGCGATGTGTCGGTGCTGGGTGCAGCCGGCGACGCGGTGCACACCGGCAGCGGTTTGACCGAGCTGGACGAATGGTTGCTGCGCGGCGTGGTGCGCGACGTCTTGGAGGGGGCATTGGCGGGCGGCGTCTGCGGCGCCGTGCTCGGTCTCGTCCTCAGCGCGCTGCCGCAGGTGCATCATACCGTGGCGGCTGCGGCCGCCTCAGGCTACGCACTCGCGGCGGCGCTGGGCGCGGTCGTGGGGATCGTTTCCGGTGGCCTGGTCGGCGGTGTTGCCGGGCTCGATCGCTCGCAAGCGGGTTCGGACACGTACGGAGACCAGATGGCGGACAGCTCGCGCGTCGTCGGCGTGCATGCATCCAGCCCGACGCAGCAGGCTGAGATCTGCGAGATCCTGCGTCGCTCGGGGGCGTTCGGACTGCGCACATTTGCCGACGGCGAGGAACCATCGCTGTGAATATCGGTGGCCCTAATCCTGCGCCGCTGGCTCGCTGATCCCTCTGGCTGCGTTGCGAATAGCCCGCTCGGCAGTCCGCTCGACGGCCCTCCGCGTGCGAGCATCGAATCGCAGAGCGCCCGCCCGCAACGACGCGTGGGGGTGATCTTCGATGCCGGCAGCGGATTATGAAGGCACGGCACGTCAGCCGTTCCTGCCCAGGACGAGAACCAGCCGCTTCAACGTCATCGCCCGCTTTCCGGACCCGGAGAGCGCCGCGCATGCGGTCGAACGTGTGCGCGCCAGCGGCGTACCGGAAGCCGAGGTGTCCGTACTCGGCGCCGAGGGCGACGCGGTCGAGCCGGGCAGCGGCCTGATGCGCTCCGATGCGAAAGTCGTTCGCTCCGTGTGGAATCAGGTCTGGCTCTGGGGTGTGGTCGGTGCGATCCTCGGCGCAGTCGTCGGCATCATCCTGATCCTGATTCCGGGCTTCCGCCACGCGATACATGCGCAGCTCGACTGGCCGGCCTTCATCGCGGCGATTCTGATCGGCGGCATCGTCGGAGCGATCGGCGGCTCGCTCGCCGGCATGGTGGGCGGACTTGACCGCTCAGCCGCCGATGTCGATACCTACGGCGACGAGCTGGCGACCGGTCCCGAGTTAGTCGGCGTCCATACATCGGACGAACGGGAAACGCGTCTCGCTTCGGCGGCGTTGCGCGAGGCCGGGGCGACGGCGATCGATTCAGTGGCGCCGGGCGCCTCCGAGGCATCCGGCAGGACCACATCCTAGCCGGACGAGCCTGTCTGCCGGAGCGCAGCGCAGACCGATCCGGCTAGGGCGTGTTTGCACCGGCTAGAGCGTGTCTGAAAAATGTTCGAACCATCGTTCCGTGGCTGGTCGTGAG
>CALFMN010000252.1 GCA_937879875.1 uncultured Chloroflexota bacterium
GCATGCCAGACGCTTGCCATAACCGACAGACCCTCGCTGACTAGCTACTAGCCCTCGATTGAATCCACATCACGCGCCGAGGCGGGAAGGGACAGCTTTGCCGTCAGGCGAAGCAGGGTTAGGTGTCCCGGGCCGGCGCAAGCGCTGGCGGTAAACCGGCGCAGGGGTGCAGACTGAGGCAACGCTCCCAGCAAGGACTCGCGCGGTGTCTCCGCTCACGGTGGCGCTGGTGCTCTGCGCGGCGGTGGCGCACGCCACATGGAACCTGTTCGCCAAGCGCGCCCGCGACACGATCGCCTTCACCTGGCTGTTCGCCACGCTGGCGATCGCGATCTACCTGCCGCTGATCGCCGTGCTGGTGCTGTTCGCCAACGGCGCGCCCGACGGGCACGGCCTCGCCTGGATGGCGTTCAGCGGCTGCCTGCAGGTGGCCTACTTTACGCTGCTCACCCGCGCCTACCGCATCGGCGACCTGTCGTTGGTCTATCCGCTGGCGCGCGGCACCGGCCCGGCGATCGCCGTGGCAGGCGGGGTGCTGCTCTACGGCGAGCGGCCATCGGCGCTGGCGCTCGGCGGCGTGGCGCTGATCGTGCTGGGCGTGCTGGTGATGACGGCGCCCCGGCGGGGCGGCCTGCCGGCGGGCGCCGGCCGCGCGATCGTCTACGCGCTGGTCACCGGCGTCTGCATCGCCGGCTATACGCTATGGGACAAGCGCGGCGTGCAGCATGTCGAACCGCTGGTCTACAACTACGGCACGATCGTGGTGATCGCGCTGGCGATGGCCGCGCCGGTACTGGCGAATCCTGCGCGGCGCAAGCGCGCGGCCGACGAGCTGCGCTGCAACCGCACGGCGCTGCTGGGCGTGGCCGTGCTCAGCCCGCTGTCCTACGGACTGGTGCTGATCGCGCTGCGGCTCAGCCCGGTCAGCTACGTGGCGCCGGCACGCGAGATCAGCATCGTGCTCGGCGCCGCCTTCGGCGCGCGGCTGCTGCGCGAGGGCGACGCCGCGCGCCGGCTCACGGGCGCGAGCGCGATCGTCGCCGGCGTGATCGCGCTCGCGCTGGGCTGAAGGCGAACCGGTAGCATAGCGCATCAGGAGGGCCGCTTGAATTCCGCGATCACCTCGACCGGCCCGACAATACTGGCGTTGAGCGCGGTCAGCTCCTCGGCGGGAATCCAGTATTCCTTGTGAATCTGCGCGCCGACCTGCTGCACATCGTAGTTGGCCAGAAACGCGGCGCGCACGTGGAACCGCGTCACATAGCCCGCGTAGCCCGAGGCCGCGTCCTTCGTGTTCCAGTCGCGCGCGATTTTCGTCGCATACTCTTCGTTCAAGACCGGATAAAAGATCGGCTGATGCACGAGCCGCGGGGGAAAGCGCGTGTAGCCGCTCTCCGCGATCAGGTCCAGTTCTTTCTGGCCGACCGGGCGGTAGAGCGTGATCGTCTGCTCGGCGTCTTCAGGCATGGCTTTCCCTCAGCCCGCGGGCGATGCGGCGCTCACTTCGCCATTGATCGCCTCGCGCAAGGCGAGCGCAGCGGCGCGGGCGGCCTGCGCCGGGTCTTCGCCCGCGTTCCCGGCGTAGAGCACGCCGCGCGAGGCGTTGATCAGGAAGCCCCACGGCCGGCCGTTGGCGGCGGCGCGCACGCTGGCCGCAAGCTCGCCCTGCTGAGCGCCGACGCCGGGCACGAGGATCGGCAGCTCCGGACAGCGCTCCCGCACCAGCGCCAACTCGGCCGGATACGTCGCGCCGACGACGAGGCCGGCGTTGCCACCGCGGTTCCAGCCGTTCACCCGTTCGGCCACACTCAGGTAGAGCGGCTCTTCGCCCCCGTCCTCGCGGCGCACGCGCAGATCCTGAAAGTCGCGGGCGCCGGGGTTGGAGGTGCGGCAGACGACGAACACGCCGCGCTCGGCCCGGCGCAAGAACGGCTCCAGCGAATCTTCGCCGAGATACGGATTGATCGTCACCGCGTCTGCACCCCACTCGTCGAAGACGGCGCGGGCGTACGCCGCGGCCGTGTTGGGCACGTCGCCGCGCTTGGCGTCCAGCAGCACGGGGATGCCGTCCGGCACGGCGGCGATCGTCGCCTTCAGCGCCTCGAAGCCGGCCCGGCCCAACGCTTCATAAAAGGCGATGTTCGGCTTGTAGCAGCAGACGAGATCGGCCGTTGCCTCGATGATGGCGCGGTTGAAGGCGGCGATGTCGCCGGCGATGCGCGCGGGGTCCGGATCGAGACCGACGCAGAGCCTGCTGCGGTTCCGCTGCGCCGCGGCGCCCAGTTTTTCCAGAAACGTCAGCGGCACAGCACTCCTCCGCTCAGCAGCTCAACCTGCCGCAACAGGTGCGCCTCGCCCGCGCTGCTGGTGTAGACGATTGCGCCGGGCTCGCGGCCGGGCCTTTCCAGCCCGCGCTCGCACAGCACCCGCGCCGTCTGTCGCGCAACCGCATCCGCAGGCTCCAGCACCAGCACCCGCGGGCCGAGAACTGCCTGCACGAGCGGCTTCAGCAGGGCGAAGTGCGTGCAGCCAAGCACCACGACATCGACGCCCGCCGCGCGCAGCGGCCGCAGCGCCGCCGTGACCCGCGCCTGCGCCTCTGCCGAATCGACGTCGCCGCGCTCCACCAGCTCGACCAGATCCGGTGCGGGAGCACGCATCACCGCGGCGCCATCCGCCACGCGGCTGACGAGCGCGGTCAACGCCGCGCCCTGCGCCGTTCCAGCCGTTGCCAGCACGCCAATACGGCCGTTGCGCGACGCCGCACAGGCCGGCTTGACCGCGGGCTCAATGCCGACTACCGGCACGGAAAACTGCTCACGCAGGGCGGGCAGCGCCGCGCTCGAAGCCGTATTGCAGGCGACGACGAGCAGCTTTGCGCCCGCCGCTACGAGGCGCTGGCCCGCCTGCAGTGCGAGGTCACGCACCTCATCGGCAGGGCGTGGGCCATAGGGAAAATTCGCCTGATCGGCGAAATAGCGCAGGTGTTCGTGCGGCAGCCGCGCGTGCAGCGCCCAGAGCACGGCCAGTCCGCCCACGCCGGAATCGAACACGCCGATCGGGCCGTCGCTGCTGCTCACGCCTTCAACGATAGCATGAGCCTTGCCGGCGGCGGGACGGCAGCCGGACGCATGAGGCCGTTTATGTCGTCTGGCGCCGGCGATGGACGCCCGTCGCCGCGTCGGTTAGAACAGGTCTATGCGGATCGACACGTACCTGCTGCCCGCGCTGCTCAAAGACCCGGAACGGCACGTTTGCATCGTGATCGACGTGCTGCGGGCCACCTCCACGCTGGCCACGCTGATCGCGCGTGGTGTGCGCGAGGTCGCGGTCGTCGCCGAGATCGCTCATGCCTTCGCCCTGCGCAACGCGGGCGACGAAGCGGTGCGGCTGCTCTGCGGCGAGATCGGCGGGCTGCCGCCGGCCGGCTTCGACCACGGCAACTCGCCGGAGGAGTTCGCCCGCCTGGAGTTGGCCGGGAAATGCGCGGTGCTGTTCACCAGCAACGGCACGAAGGCGCTGGTGCGCGTCGCCGCAGCGCCGGCGGTCTTTGCCGGCAGTCTGCTGAACGTCTCGGCCGCGGTGCGCGCCGCGCTGGCCGAGGCAGAGGCACGCAGCCTCGACCTTGCGCTGGTCTGTTCCGGCACGGAGCTGGGCACGGCCTTCAGCCTCGAAGACACGTTCTGCGCTGGCGCACTCATCGCCAGGGCGCGGGAGTTGCTGCCCGCCGCGCCCCAGATCGGCGATGCCGCCCAAGCAGCGCTGCGTCTCTACGACTCGTTCGGCCGCGACGCCGAGGCAGCCTTCGCCGTGGCCGAGCACGGCCGCGCGCTCGCAGCGCTTGGGCTCGGCGCGGACCTGCAGTTCTGCGCCCAGATCGACCGTTACGACGTTGCTCCGCGCGTGCAGCGCCGCGCTGAGCTGCTCGTGGTCACATAGCCCGCGCCATCAGCGTAGACCGGCCGGGCGGTATACTGATGCTGCCGCCGGTTCGCCGCGCGGCGATCGCGTCGCTGACGGAGCATAGCCGCAGATCGATGAGCGAGGACGACGCGCTGGATCCCGCCCTGTATCGCCCCTCCTGGCTATACCGCCTGATGCTCGGGGGCGTCGTGCCAGTCATGCTGCATGCATGGGCGCATCTCTGCATCGAGGGCGCCGAAAACCTGCCGGCCAGCGGGCCGTTCATCATCGTCGCCAACCACGTCGACAACAACGACAGCTACGCCATCGGCGTGCGCGTGCACCGCACGTTGCACTTTCTCGCGCGCCCGGCGGGCATGCAGTCGCGCTGGCTCGGCCGCTTCTGGCGGCTGATGGCGGCGATTCCGGCCGACCGCGAAGGGCTGAACCTGGCGCTGACGATGCTCAAAGCCGGCGAGGTGATCGGCGTCTACCCGGACGGCGTGATCACGCCTCACCTGTTGCGGGCGAAGGCCGGTGTCGGCGCGCTGGCGGCGCGGGCGGGTGTTCCGGTCGTGCCGGTGGCCGTCTGGGGCACGGAGCGGCTGCGGCTCTGGCCCTGGCCGCGGGGCCGGCGCCGGCCGGTCTGCATCCACTTCGGCGCTCCGCGCTGCTTCGGCCGCGCCGATGTGCGGCGGCTAGGCCTGCAAGGCATCGCTGACGAGGTGATGACGGACGTGGCGGCGCTGTTGCCGCCCGCGTATCGTGGCTACTACGCTGCCGCGCTGGAGGCCCGGGCGGCGGGCCTGCCCGTCGTACCCGAACGCGGCCGCCGCTCACGCAACGGCACGGGCACGGCCGCCGGCGAGCGGCACGGCGAGACGGCGCGTGTTAAGGGCGGCCGAGCGCTGTTCTGACCGCCGCCAGCCGATCCACCGTATGCTGATGGTTGATGGCGTGAGACGCGCACACCGGCCACGCCGGCTCGGCGCTCGAACCTGTAGACGAGGTGTGGCTTGGCGGCAAACGGTGGGCGCGTGGTCATCACCGGCATCGGCGCGGTCACGCCGCTGGCGCTTTCGGCCGAGGAGACCTGGCGACGGCTGTTGGCCGGCGAGTCTGGCATCGAGCGACTTGAGGGTTTCGACGTTGATGATCTGCCCGTGCGGATCGGCGGGCAGGTGCGTGGCTTCAACCCGCGCGACTATATGGATTTCAAGGCGGCGAAGCGCATGGGCCGCTTCGCGCAGTACGCCGTCGCCGCCGCGAAGCTGGCGCTCGCAGACGCGGCGCTCGCAGTCAGCGAAGAGAACGCCGAGCTGGTCGGTGCCGTGATCAACACCGGCGGCGGCGGTTACATCGAGACGACCGAGGAGACGCTGGTGCTGGAGCGGCGCGGCCCCAACCGCGTCAGCCCCTTCTATGTGCCGGTGATGGCGCCGAACATGGCCGCCTGCCAGCCCTCGATCGTCTTCGGGCTGCGCGGACCGGTGATCACCTCCGTGGCCGCCTGCGCCAGCAGCGTGCAGGCCTACACCGATGCCTTCCACCTGCTGCAACGCGGCGAGGCCGATGCCGTACTCTGCGGCGGCACGGAGGCCGGCATCAACCGGCTCGCGATCGCCGCGCTGGGCAATATGCAGGCGCTCTCCACCCGCAACGACGAGCCGCATCGCGCCAGCCGGCCTTTCGACCGCGACCGCGACGGCTTCGTGCTCGGCGAGGGCGCCGTGGTGATGGTGGCCGAGCGTGCGGATGCGGCGGCACGGCGCGGCGCCCGTATCTACGCCGAGATCGCCGGCGGCGCGATTACCGGCGATGCCTATCACATCACGATGCCGGCGCCGCTGGGCGCGGGCGCCGCGCTGGCGATGCAGCGGGCACTGCGCTCGGCCGGCATGCAGCCACAGGAGATCGACTACGTCTGCGCCCACGGCACCGGCACGCCGCTCAACGATGTGGCCGAGACGCAGGCGATCAAGCGCGTCTTCGGCGAGCACGCCTACCGGCTGGCGATCAGCTCGCCCAAGTCGATGGTGGGCCACCTGCTCGGTGCGGCGGGCGGCATCTCTGCGCTCGTCTGCATCCGCGCGATCGGCGAGGGCATCGTGCCGCCGACGGCGAACCTGGACAACCCCGACCGGGACTGCGACCTCGACTACGTGCCGCTCAAGGCCCGTGCGCTGCCCGTACGCGCGGCGATGGCGAACGGCTTCGGCTTCGGCGGCCAGAACGCGGTCGTGATCTTCAAGTCGGCAGAGCAGCCCGCATAGTGCGCGCGGCGATCGGCCCTCATCCTCTCCTGTCTCCTTCCCCCAATCCTGGCGGGAAGGAGACGATCCGGCGTCGGGCGTTCCGTGGCCGGTGCGGTTAACCCGTCGCCATTCGAGTCGTGTTGCCCGGGATCGCCCCTTCTCCCAGGATTGGGAGAAGGGGAAGGGGTTGAGGGCCGAACGGCGGCGCGCCCTACTCGCGGCTGATCTGCCGCATGATGTCGGCCGCCGCGGCGCGCTGCGCCGGCGCCGGAATCTCCGTAATGCGCTCGGGCACGTCGTCGTACTCAAGGCGCAGGGCGCGGCACATCGTCGCGTGCAGGCGGTAGCTGCACACGATGAACGTCAGTTCAAGAATCGCCTCGTCCACCAGCTGCGCCTTCAGCCGGGCGAAGGTCGCATCCTGTACGCGGCCGTCGGCCAGCACCAGCTCGTCCGTGTAGGCGAGCACGGCGCGATCGGCCGCGTCGAAGCGCTCCGACGACGCCCAGGCCGGGATGTCCGCGATCTGCGCTTCGGAGATGCCCGCCGCGCGGCAGGCCTTGCTATGCTGCGAGAAGACGAACTGGCTGCCGGCGGCGAAGCCGGCGCGCGTGATGCCCAGTTCGCGGAAGCGCGGCGGCAGCGCCCGGTCCTTGCTGTCGATCAGGCCGAACTGGCCGACGAACGACTGGAAGATCTCCGGCGAGAGCGCCATCACCGTCCACCAGTTGCCGGGTGTACCGGTGGCCGTGCCCGGCTCGGCCACGGGGTCGCGCCCAGCGAAGAGGCGGTCGTACATGGGCAGCACCGCGGGCGCGGCCTCGGCGCGGGGCACCTGGCGGAGACGCGGCATCGTCGTCGCTCCTCTGCTGCTCGCCTGCGAGTGAAGCACCGATCTCGGGCCGCCGGTCGAGCGGCAGCGGGCGCTTCTGCAGCATAGAGCCACGCGCGTTCGTGTGGGAACGGCGGAAAGGCGCCAGCATGCAGCCGACGCAGCCCGTGCTCATCACCGACCGCTTCTCCGAAGAGCGAGCGGCGCTGCTCGGGCTGCTCGGCGGGCTTGGCGCCGACGAGTGGCAGCGGCCGACCGTTTGCGCGGGCTGGAGTGTGAAGGATATCGCCCTGCACCTGCTCGGCGACGACCTCGCCCTGCTCGCGCGCGGGCGCGACGGCTGGTCCGCACTCAGCGTCGGCGCGGAAGGGCTGGTGGCGGCGCTGAATCGCTGGAACGAAGAGTGGGTGGCCGCGACACGACGGCTGAGTACGTCGCTGCTGATTGAGTTGCTCGCCTTCACCGGCCCGGCCGTCGGCTCGTTTTTCGCCACGCTCGACCCCTTTGCGATCGGCGGTGCCGTGAGTTGGGCGGGTCCAGAGCCGCAGCCCGTCTGGCTGGATACGGCGCGCGAGTACACCGAGCGCTGGCTGCATCAGCAGCAGATCCGCGACGCGACGCAGGCGCCGCCGCTGACCACGCCGCGCCTGTTCGCGCCGGTGTTGGCGACATTTGTCCACGCCCTGCCGTTCACCTACCGCAACGTCGAAGCGGGGCAGGGCGCCGCGCTGAACGTCACGCTGCGCGGTGCCGCCGGCGGCGACTGGTGCCTGCTGCGGACGGCGGAAGGCTGGCGGCTCTGCGCCGACAGCCATGCTGCTCCGGCCGCCGCGATCGTCCTCGATCAGGATCTGGCCTGGCGGCTGTTCACCAAAGGCATCGCACCCCCCGAGGCCCTGCGCGCCGCACGGATCGAGGGCGATCGCGGGCTGGCGCTGCCGTTTTTCGGCACCGTGGCGATCATCGCCTGAGCGGGGCACCTAACCCTGACGCCTAACGGCGTCTGTCCCTTCCCGAGACGGGAAAGGGACTTCTGGAGCGTTCCCCGCACCATGCGACGGCGGCGGGGCACCTAACCCTGCTTTGTCTGGCGGCAAAGCTGTCATGGGAAGTCTCCGACGGTTGCGCTGCGCTCTGGCCCGACACAGGAAGGGTTTGATATGAGGACACACGATCGGGTGGGAGACCAGTTCGCCGCGTGTCCCGCAAGGACACCCCAGCCCCGCCGCCGTCCAACGCCGCCGGGAATGCTTCGAAAGTCCCTTCCCGGCTCGGGAAGGGACAGACTTCGCTTCAGCGAAGTCAGGGTTAGGTGCCCCGCCGGGCCGCCGCACTCCGCGTGCGCTTCGCGACGCGCCGGCCTTGAACCCGCGCACCGCGGCGTGCCAGCATGGCCGCATGCCGGATTTGACCGTAGCTGCTCCCACTCGCTCGTTCGTGCGGCCCCGCGCTCTGCGGCCGGGTGGCACAATCGCCATCGTGTTGCCATCCAGCGCGGTCGATGCGGGACAGATCGAGGCCGGTGCCGCCGGACTGGAAGCGGCCGGCTTTCGCGTGCGCCTGCCCGCCGACGCGCTCGTGCGCCGCGGCTATCTGGCCGGCGCCAGCGACGCCGCGAAGGCCGCCGCGATCGCCGCCGCCTTCGCGGACCCTGAGGCAGGTGCGATCGTCTGCGCCCGCGGCGGCTACGGCGCCCTGCGCCTGTTGCCGCTGATCGACTGGGAGGTCGTGCGGGCCAACCCCAGGCCGTTTGTCGGCTTCAGCGACGTGACGGGGCTGCACCTGGCGCTGCGCCGCGAGGCCGGCTTCGTGACGTTCCACGGCCCGATGCCGGTGTGGGACCTGCCGGAGGCAGAACCGGCATGGAATCTGGCCGGGCTGATCGCGGCGCTGATCTCGACCGAGCCACTGGGCGCCATCGCTGCGCCGCCCGGAGCAGCCGTGCCGGAGGCGCTGGTGCCCGGCGTGGCCGATGGCGTGCTCGAAGGCGGCAACCTCACGCTGCTCGCCAGCCTCTGCGGCACGCGCTGGCAGCCCGATCTGCGCGGCTGCATCGTCCTGATCGAGGACACGCACGAGGCGCCCTACCGCGTGGACCGTATGTTGACGCAGTTGCTGCTGGCGGGCGCCTTTGCGGGCGTGCGCGGCGTGCTCTTCGGCGATTCACCGGACTGCGACCGCCCACCCTCCCCGCGCGGCCTCACCCTGCGCGACGTGCTGCTGGATCGCCTCGGCGCGTTGGCTGTGCCAGTACTGTACGGCTTCCCCTGCGGCCACACGCCGTACCGTGCAACGCTGCCGCTCGGCGTACGCTGCCGGCTGGACACCGCCGCCGGTACGCTCACGCTGCTTGAGCCGGCCTGCGTCTGACAGTCATCGTGGGTGGCGCTGCGCTCTGGCCCCCAATACTGCGGGAAAGGAGACGATCGCGTTGCAGCGTTGCGTGGCCGGCGCGGGCGATCCGACACCTGCTCGGATCGCCCGCCCATCCGGGTCATTTGGTCATTTGAATGAATTGTGGCGGTGGGCGAGCCGGGAAAGCGGGAGTGAGGAACGGCTGTCCTACGCCAGCATGACAATGCCGTCGGCCACCGGCTGCAGCCGCTCCAGCACCAGCGGGTCGTGGCCCGGCACGATCAGGTCCGGCGTTCCGGCCAGCTCACGGATGCGCTCGAAGGCGCGGTAGGTGCCAGGCAGATCGTGCAACGTGTTGAATGGCCGGTCCTGTTCGTAGTTGGCATAGTAGTGCGAGGCGTCGGAGGTGAGCACGGCGGTGCCGCGCGCCGTCTGCACACTGACGATCTGCATGCCCGCGGTGTGCCCGCCGACGTGATGCACGCGCACGCCGGGCACGATCTCCGCCTCGCCGTCGACGAAACGCACCCTGCCTTCGTAGTTGCAGCGCACGAAGGCCGCCACATCGTCCGGCTCGACGCTGTGACGAAAGGCCGGCTTACCCGCGTACCGGCCGGTGACGAACGCCATTTCGGCCTCCTGAACATGAAACCGCGCGTTCGGAAAGAGCGCGTGGTTGCCCGTGTGGTCGTAGTGAAAATGCGTGACGACGACGTGCTCAACGCTCGCCGCGTCGATGCCAATCTGCGCCAGCCCCGCGTCGATGCCGCGCAGGAAGCTGCGCCCGCGGCGTGTGCCCACCGGCTCGGTGAAGCCGAGGTCCACAATGACCATGCTGGCGCCGTCGCTGATCGCCCAGACGTAGTAGGCCATTGTCATCGGCTCGCGGCGGTAGTCGCCGTAGAAGCATTCCGAAGAGTTCGTCTCGCGCCGGGCGTACTCAATCGCGTAGATGCGGTAGCCGTTCGCCGGCATCTCTTCTTGCTCCTGACGTGGTACAGTCTGGCCGGTCGCCTGCAGACGACCGCGTTCTTTGCACATCATTCGCGGCGGAGGGCCCGCATGACAACACCGGCACAGCGCCCGTCACCCATCAACCAGATCCGTGAGATCACGCCCAAATTCGCTGAGCTGACCGAGCAGATGCTCTTCGGTGATGTCTGGGAGCGGCCCCAGCTCTCGAAGCGCGACCGCAGCCTGATCACCGTCGCCGTGTTGACGGCGCTCTACCGCAGCGACCAGATCCGCGGCCACGTGGGCCGGGCGCTGGATAACGGCCTCTCGAAAGAAGAGATCGGGGAGCTGATCACGCATGTCGCCTTTTATTCCGGCTGGCCGACCGCGGTGAATGCAGCGCAGATCGCGAAGCAGGTGTTCACCGAACGCGGAGTGTAGCGGACAGCGCGGACGATGGCGTCGGTGCGCACCCGCGAGCAGCCTCGGCACGCTGCGCCGTCCGCTGTCACCCGCTGTACAGCTCCGTATCAATAGCGACTTCCGGGACGGAGGTGCTCCGTGAAGATCGGCTTCATCGGTCTGGGCACGATGGGCCAGCACATGGCCGCCAGCTTGCAACGCGCCGGCCACGATCTCGTCGTGAACGACCTGCGCCGCGAGGCTGCCGAGCCGCACCTGGAGCGCGGCGCGAGCTGGGCTGAGTCGCCGCGCGTTCTGGCCGAGCGCAGCGACCTCGTCTTCAGCTCGCTGCCCGGCCCGCCGGAAGTCGAAGCCGTGGCGCTCGCGGAGGATGGCCTGCTGACCGGCATGCGCGCGGGCACGGCCTACTTCGATCTCTCCACGAACGCGCCGGCCGTGGTGCGCCGCCTGCACGCCATCTTCGCCGAGCGCGGCGTGCAGCTATTGGACGCGCCCGTGAGCGGCGGGCCGGGCGGCGCCCGCACGGGCAAGCTGGCGCTGTGGGTGGGCGGTGACGAGGCGATCTTCGAGCAGTACAAGAGCGTGCTGCTGGAGATCGGTGACGAGCCTTACTACGTTGGGCCGATCGGCGCCGGCTCGGTGGCGAAGCTGGTGCACAACTGCGCCGGCTACACGATCCAGGCGGGGCTGGCCGAGGTCTTCACCATGGGCGTGAAGGCGGGCGTGCCGCCGCTGGCGCTGTTCAAGGCGGTGCGGCAGGGGGCGCTGGGCCGCCGGCGCACGTTCGACCGCCTGGTCGATCAGTTCCTGCCGGGCGTGTTCGATCCGCCGGCCTTCGCGCTGCGGCTGGCGCACAAAGATATGAGCCTGGCCACGGCGCTGGGCCGCGAGCACCGCGTGCCGATGCGCCTGGCCAACATGGCGCTGGAGGAGATGACGGAGGCGCTCAACCGCGGCTGGAGCGAGCGCGACTCGCGCGTCTCGATGCTCTTGCAGGAAGAACGCGCCGGCGTCGAGATCGCCGTGTCGCCCGAAGAGCTGCGCGGGGCGCTGAGCGACGGCTAACTGCGTGCGACCATAGGGACAAGCCCGATGCCACTCGACAATGAGGTGCTGGTCTGGGGCCGCGATCACTCGCTGCCGGAGGTGATGCCCGAACTGACTGGAGTGAGCCGCGTCGTAGCTGGCGGAGAGCATGCGCTGGCGCTGCGGGATGACGGCACGATCTGGGCATTGGGCAGTAATGATCGGGGAGAGCCAGTGCTCGGCGACACGGAAGGCCGGCGGGGCTGGGCACGAGTATCAGGTCTCGATGATGTAGTCGACATAGCCGCGCATTGGGGCAGCAACCTTGCCGTTCGCGCCGACGGAAGTGTCTGGGGCTGGGGTTGGAACGCGGAGGGAAACGTAGTGCCGTCCGGCGACCGTCTCATCCTCGCTCCAACGCGAGTGCCCGATATCGACGGCGTGCGCGGCGTGGCTGCTGGCAGCGAACCGAACAATGGCGTCTTCAGCATGGCATTGAAACAGGACGGCACGGTCTGGGCCTGGGGCATCAACTACAACGACTGGTGGGGCATCGGCGCCCGGCGCGGCTTCCCCTATTATCGGCCAACCCAGATCCCCGGTTTGAGCGATGTCACAGCGATCGCTGCTGGCGGGTTTCATAATCTCGCGTTGAAGCGCGATGGCACACTCTGCGCGCCGATCGGCGAATGGCGGCTCGGATCGTCAACGCGATGGCAAGAGCTGATGCCACAGTTCGATGGCGTTGCCGTTTCGGTCACTGATAGCCATTGCCTGGCGCTGCGGCGCGACGGCTCCGTCTGGGCATGGAGTGCAGTTTACGGCGATCCGCATGGCTGGCTCGGAACCGGAGCGGAAGGCGATCATTACCGGCCGGAGCGTGTGATCGGCATCGAGAATGGCGTTGCGGTAGCCGCCGGCGGTGATGACGACGGGTACCGGAGCTTCGCACTACGCGCCGATGGAACCGTTTGGGCATGGGGCGCGAACGACGACGGCAGCCTTGGCGCTGGAGACGATCCGATGTACGCATCGCCGGCTCGTGTCAGAGGGCTGGATCACATAACGGGTATTGGTGCTGGTCACACGTTCGCACTGGCGCTGCGTGATCATTGAACCGGGAACCGGCGCTGTGCGCCGCGAGCGCCACACGCGCTCTCTATTCCCTATTCCCTATTCCCTCGCCGCCGCCTCGGCCAGGGCGCCCAGCGCGATGGCGAAGCCGGGGTTGGCGGGCAGCACGATGCTGCCGCCGAACAGCGAGCCTATCATGCCGGCGGCCTGGCGGATGCCGTCCAGATCGGCGAGGTGGCCGATCAGCACCAGCGAGGGATAGCCGTTGGCGTTGGCGGCCAGCAGCGCCAGCCGCACCGTCGCCTGGCCGACCATGTTCATCAGCGCCGCCGCCACGTGCTCGCGGCCGGCCTGCGCCTCGTCGCCCACCCACGGCCCGGCGACGATGCCCGACGCCTTGCCGAAGTGCGAGGCCGTGGCGTTGGCCGGGATCATGCCCACCGGCCCGCCGACGATGTCGCCCACGGTCAGGTCGATGCGCTCCGGGTCGCCCTGGCGCGCCAGCTCGTCGATCGTGGCGGCGTCGGCGGTGCCCAGCAGCAGGCGGCTGAGGCCGAGCAGCGTGCCGCCGCCCACGCCGGTGCCGCCCAGGTGACGCACCTGCTCGCCGCGGGCGCCGACCATCGCCGTGCCGGTGCCCAGGCTGACGACGAGCGCCTCAGCGAGACCGCTGGCGAGCAGCCCGCCGCGGCCGATCGCCTGCAGCTCACCCACTTTGACGATCGGCGTGCCGTCGATCTCGTCGGGCAAGAACTGGTGCCGGCCGCCGGTGACGGCGATCCAGCGCAGCTCGCGCAGATCCGCGACGCCGCTTTTGGCCAGCAGCACGCGCACCGACTTCGCGTCCATCGGCCGGCCCGCGGGAAAGAAACGGCGGGTGACTTCTCCGTCGCGCGACAGCAGCACATCAAAGTTGGTGCCGCCGAAATCCACGGCGGCCACGTGGCCGCGGATCTGGCGCAGCAGGTGCGCTTCGTCTCGGTGTGGCATGTCTGACATGGCTGGCCCTCGCTTCCCGCCCGTCGCTGTCGGGTCGGCATGCTACGCTGCACAGTGCGGCAGCAGCCGGAACGAGTCAAGATGGCGATCGGTCAGCCAACGGACGCAGAGGACTACTACGAGACCCTGCAGGTCAGCCCGCGCGCGGATGCCGAGGTCATCGAAGCGGCCTACCGCGTGCTGGCGCGGCGCTTCCACCCGGATCTGAATCCCTCGCCCGCGGCCACGGCGCGGATGGCGCGCCTCAACGCCGCCTGGGAGACGCTGGGCGACGCGCGGCGGCGCAGCGCCTACGATCGCGAGCGGCGCGCCGCGCACACCGCGCTTCAGCCTCAGACCGTCTCGACGCCCGCGGGCACGGCGCCGCCGGCCGAGGGCGGGCGTAGCGCGGCGCCAGGCACGGCGGGCGATGCCGCTGACCGGCCGCGCCTGCGCGTCGAGCCGGCGGCGCTGCGCTTCGGTCCGCTGCCACGCGGCGCACGCGCGGCCGGCTTCGCCGCGGTGCTGACGGAGCCGCCCGGTATTCGCGTGCAGACGGCCGTGGCGGAGGGCGCGGGCTGGCTGGCGGCGGGGCCGCCGCTGCTGGAAGGGCTGGAGAAGGAGCAGATCGGCGTGGCGGTGGGCACGCAGCGGCTGGCGCCGGGCAGCTACCGCGGCGCCGTGGCGCTGCGCACGAGCTGGGAAACGGTGTTGCTGCCGGTGGAGCTGAGCGTGCGCCGCGCATCGCCGCTGTTCGCACTGCGCACATTCCTGCGGGAAGGTCCCGGCGAGGGCGGCTGGCGCGGCGGTGCCGGAGCGCTGCTGCTGTCGTTGCTGGTACTGTTGATCATCGTCGTCGGACTGGGCGTATTGGCGCTGGGGCGGTAGGCCTCCTCGCGCCGTTTCACGTGAAACACCCGGACGCTGCTCCTGTTCCGCGGAGCAAGCCCGAACCATCGGTATACCGACCCAATGCCGGCACGGTGCTGGTATGCCAGCGGCCTTCCGGATGTGCGTCCCTCGTCCAGCCAGACCCTCGCCGCTCCGGTACACCGCGACACGGGCGGCGTCCTTGCGCCGATCCGTCCTGCCGCGCGGTTCGGTATTAGATTGCTGCTCTTGACTCGAATCGCGGGAGGACACAGTATAGGGCAGATTTTCGTCACCACGCCGACGCGCGACGGCAGCCTCCGGCGCCGTACCCAGCGTGGCAAGAACCCTGCCGGCCGCTGGAGCCGCCAGGCGTGCGCCACGCGCCTGCACCCTCCGTTGACCGGCTGACCGGCCGGCAGCCTGCCTCGGGCAGCCCGATCTCAGATCGCAGCCGCTGCCGCGCGAACCAGGGCCGGCAGGTATGGGAGGCTCCAGACGTGTCGCTGACCCGAACACCCGCGGCCGCAGAGGCTGCCGCCGTCGCCGTCGCTCCGCAGCGAGAGGCCGGCCGCATGCGGCGCATGGTCCGCGGCGAGGCCGCCTTCGGCTATCTGCTGATGGCGCCCGTGATCATCTATCTCGCGCTGCTCCTGCTCTACCCGTTGCTGCTCTCAGTCTGGTTCAGTCTGACCGACGCCTCGACCGGCCAGCCATTCGGCAGCTGGGTCGGCCTGAAGAACTTTACCGACGTCTGGTCGAACGAAACCTTCCGCCTGGCGCTGCGCAACTCGTTCATCTTCACTTTCGGCTCGGAGATCGGCAAAGCGATCCTCGGCACGGTGCTCGCCTTCTTGTTGCTGCGCCGCTTCCGCGGCAAGAAGGTGCTGCGCGCCCTGCTGGTGCTGCCCTGGACGGTGCCCGTGGCACTGACCACGCTCGGCTGGCTGCTGCTGTTCGACCCGACATTCAGCATGCTGAACCGCACCACCAGCGCGATCGGCTTCCCCTACCATCCGAACTGGCTGGGCGAACCGGTGCCGGCGATGATCGCGATCATGATGGCGAACATCTGGCGCGGCTTCCCCTTTTCTGCCATCATCCTGCTCGCCGGTCTGACCTCCGTGCCGCCCGAGATTCTCGAATCGGCCGCGCTCGACGGCTGCGGCTTCCTGCGCCGTTTCCACTACATCATCGTGCCGATGATCGCGCCGATCCTGTTCATCGGCCTGCTGTTCGACCTCGTTTTCAGCTTCACCGATCTGAGCGTGGTCTATCTGCTGACCAGAGGCGGGCCGGAGAATACCACACACATCCTGCCCGAGCTTGCCTACCAGAACGGCATTCAGGGCGGCGACTTGGCTCAGGGGGCAGCGATCTCGCTGTTTATGCTGCCGGTGTTCGTCGTCGCCTGTGTGATTATGCTGCGCATCCTGCGCCGGCGGGAGATCTGATCATGGCCAGCAAAGCCTTCGAGGTCTCGGCCCCGGCGCGGGCGCAGGAGCGCAGCCCGTGGCTCACGCGCGCCCGCAAGGAGTCGATCGTCACCTGGGTGGGGCTGGCGTTCTTCTTGATCATCGCGCTGTTTCCGATCGTGATCATGCTGGTGACCTCGTTTAAGCAGGCCGGCGACCTGATCAGCGTGCAGACGCCGCCGCTCTGGTTCCACAAGTGGCCGACGTTCGCGCACTACACCTATCTCTTCAAGCAAACCAAGTTCTTGACCTGGGCGTGGAACACGATCGTGATCTCGTTCTTCACGGTCGTGATTACGCTGATCCTGGCCGTGCCCGCGGCCTACGCGCTGGCGCGGCTGCACTTTCCCAACGCCGAAAACTTCGGCATCGGCATTTTCCTCACCTATCTGGTGCCGCCTGCGCTGCTCTTCCTGCCGCTGACGATCATCCTCTCGCGCTACGTGAACCTGATCGACACGAAATGGGCACTGGTGGTCGTCTATCCGACCTTCACCACACCGTTCTGCGTCTGGCTGCTGATGGGCTTCTTCAAGACAATTCCCATCGAAGTCGAGGAGGCGGCGCGGGTGGACGGCTGCTCACGCCTGCAGGCGATCCTGCGCGTGGTCTTGCCGCTCAGCATTCCCGGTCTGCTCACCGTGGCGATCTTCGCCTTCACGCTGGGCATGCAGGAGTACATCTACGCGCTGACCTTCATCTCGAACTCGCTGGAGAAGCCGGTCACGATCGGCGTCACCAGCGACCTGATCCGCGGTGACGAGTACTTTTGGGGCGAGCTGATGGCCGGGGCGCTGTTGGCCGGCATTCCGGTCGCGATTCTGTATAACTTCTTTCTCGACCATTTCGTGGAGGGCATCAGCCAGGGCGCGATCAAGTAGCGCCGTGCGCAAAACCGGCACGGCGCACGGCGCCCTGCGCCGCGTCCGCAGCCGGATCAGCAGACCGGCAAACGCACCACGGCGATTGGCGCCGGCGCATGGTATGGCCGTTCAGCCGCACTTGAATGCGGCGTGACGATGCGAGGAGGCAGATCATGGCAGATGATCCCGCGGAGATCCGTGCCGACGCTGCTCCGGAAGTGGAAGCCGTGCCGGCGCCCTCGCCAGCGCTGCCCGAGCCGGCCGTTGCGCTCGGCGGCAGGCTCGATCGGCGCCTGCTGCTGAAAGGGCTGAGCGCCGGGCTGGCGGGTGTCGGGCTGGCGCCGCTGCTGGCAGCGTGCAGCAGCAGCAACAACGCGAAGGTCACGAAGGCGCCGGTTGGCAATGAGCCCGCCGGCGGTACGCCGGCGGTCGTCATCTCGAAGGGCGCCTCGCTTTCGATCCTGATGTGGAATCATTTCGTGCCGGCCTTCGACACCTACTTCGACAAATACGCCTCT
Organism: uncultured Chloroflexota bacterium; assembly: GCA_937879875.1. Classification (GTDB taxonomy): domain Bacteria; phylum Chloroflexota; class Dehalococcoidia; order CAUJGQ01; family CAUJGQ01; genus CALFMN01. The sequence goes on from CALFMN010000252.1 coordinate 17,527, forward strand.
GACTGGGGCAAGACGAACAACGTCAACGTGCGCGTGGATCACGTCGACATCGCGCAGTTGCCTGGCCGCCTCGCCGCAGAGGCGGCTGCCGGCCGAGGGCATGATCTCTTCGCCTTCGCCGCGCAGATCCAGACACGCCGCTACCAGAACCGACTCGTGGACATGACGCCGCTGATGGAGCCGATGATCAAGGCCTACGGCGACGTGATTCCGATCGGCAAGGCGACATCATTCATCGATGGCAAGTGGCTGGGTTTGCCGCACTTCAACGTGATCATCCCGCCACTGGTCCGCACTGACCTGCTGAAGGACAATGGCCTGAAAACGCCCGAAACCTGGGACGATGTCATGGCCGCGGGCAAGGTGCTCAAACCAAAAAACCATGCCGCGGGCCTTGCGATCTCGCACTGCAACGACGCGAACCACAACTGGCGCGCGATCATGTGGTCGTTCGGCGCCAGTGAAGTGCAGCAGGACGGCAAGACGCTGGCGCTCGACACGCAGGAGATGAAGGACTTCCTGACCTGGGCGAAGCAGTTCCAGGCCGAGGCCAACTCCGACGAGGTCTACGCCTGGGGTGACGTCTCAGACAATCAGTACCTCGGCTCCGGCACGGGTTTCTTCATCCACGACGCGATCAGTGCATTGCGCAGCCTGCAGGGCAAGAACGATCAGTTGTACAACAACATCGCCATTCTGCCCGAGATGAAAGGGCCGAAGGCGCAGCTCTCGATGCCGGACCCGCAGGTCTTCGCGATCTGGAACTTCACGCCGAAGGCCAATGCGGAGGCGGCATCGTCCTTTCTTTGGACGTATATGAACAACTGGAAAGCGAACTTCATCGCCTCAACCGGCTACAATATGCCGATGTTCGCCAACCAGTTGGTGAAGCCGATGCCGGTGCTGAGCGAAGACCCGAAGTTTGTGGTCATGCAAGACTATCAGGGCGCGTTGCTGCAAACCTACGGCTATCCCGGTCCGCAGACGCCGGCGTCAGAAGACGTGCTTGCGCAGTACATCATTCCCGACATGATCGGCAAGTTGAAGGGTAGCGGCACGGTAGAAGACGCTCTCAAGTTCGCCAGGGACCAGATTGCGCCGATCTATGCCAAGAACTACAAGTCCAACCTGACCCCTGCCCCGAACGTGACCGCGATTCCGAAGTAAGCACAGCGACCACGCTGGAACCATGCCGAGCGCGGGGGCAGTGGAGTGCCGTTGCCCCCGTGCCCCTGCGATGGAGGCAGGTGAACCTCACGTGACCGATCGATGATCGCGGCGCCATCGCACCAGCGCTCTGCACCACGCCCGCGTCGCTTCTTGGCCGGCGTGCAGCAGGCGCTGCCTGGCTGGCTGCGGCGCAATCTGGCTGCCTATCTGCTGTTGCTGCCGGCGTGCGTGCTGGTCTTCGGGCTGATCGTCTATCCGCTGCTGTACACGGTCTGGTTGAGCTTCACCAGCAGCCAGGATTTCAACGGCCCCGGCGCCTTCAACGGCCTCGCCAACTACCGCGACGTGCTGAGCGACGACGCCTTCTGGGCAGCCGTGCGCAACACGGTTGTGCTTACCGCGATCACGATCCTGGCCGAGGTGGCGCTGGCCGTGGCAACGGCGCTGCTGCTCTGGTGGCGCTTCTGGGGCCGCTCGCTCATCTTCCTGGTCGTGTTCGTGCCCTGGGTGTTTCCGGCCGCCTTCTCCGGCTTCGCCTGGATGATTTTGCTGAAGCCGCCGTTCCATACCTTTTACACGCTGGAAGCCGTGCGGGTGAAGGACACGGTGGAAGGGCTGTTCGGGCCAAGCGCCTACTATTTCACCACCATCGTCATCTTCAACGTCTGGCGCTGCTCGTCGTTTGTCGCCGTCTTCCTGCTGGCCGGGCTGAACGGCATTCCGCGCGAGCTGCTGGAGTACGCGAAGCTGGAGTCGGGCTCGGCCTGGCAGCGCTTCCGCCTGGTGATCGCGCCGCTGGTGCGCCGCTATCTCGTGCTGGCCGTGCTCACCTCGATCGTGATCACCTTCATGGACTACACGATCGTCTACGTGCAGACGGGCGGGCTGATCTTCCAGCCGCTGCTGGGCACGCTGGCCTATCGCACGGGCATCGAGCACGGCCAGACCGGGCTGGGTGCGGCGATCAACGTGCTGCAGTTTCCGTTCGTGGCCGCGTTGCTGTTTTTCGCCTTCCGTTTCTTCGAACGCGAGCCGAAAGCCCGCGTGCCCGATCGTGCCGTCGTTCCGCTGCAACTGCAACCGTCGCACCTGGCACGATTGCGTGTGGAGGGAACCGCGTCACCCGCTGCTCTGCCCGCGGCCACGAAGCCTGAGCGGCGCGGTCGCTCGCGCGGCACCGCGTACTTCCGGCTGCGGCGCGCGATCCTGGTCACGCTGGGCAGCATCGCAGTGCTTGCCCTCTCCGTGTTTCATATCCTGCCGATCTACTGGACGCTGATTTCGTCGATTCGCCCGCTCACGGAGAACACCGACTCGAACCCCTTCTGGGCGCGTCACCCCAGCCTGGACGGCTTCACCGAGCCGCTCAAAGATCGCGCCTTCTGGACCTGGATGCAGAACACGGCGGTCGTCTTCGGCGTCGCCCTGATCGTGGCGCTGATCGTCAGCCTGCTGGCCGGCTACGCGCTGGCGCGGCTGCGTCCGCCCGGCGCCCGCTGGACCGCGCGCCTTCTGTTCGCCAGCTACTTCGTGCCGCAGATCGCGGTGCTGGTGCCGGTCTATCAGATCTTCATCTGGCTGGGCATCTCGGACACGTTTCTGGCCGTGATTCTGCTCTACGAGACGCTGACCGTGCCGTTCTGCACCTGGCTGTTCTATACGCACTTCACGGCGCTCTCGCCGGACACCGAGGAGGCGGCGCTGCTGGATGGCACGCGCGTGCAGGCCTTTCTGCATATGACGCTGCGTATGAGCTGGCCCGTGATCGTGGCGGCGGGCGTGTTCTCCATCGGCATGATGGCGTCGGACCTGCTCTACGCCGGCACGTTCCTGATTCACCATAACCAGCAGACGGTGACGGTTGGGCTGGCGATAATCTCGCTCGACCTGGGCGAGTTCACCCAGGCGACGGGCGCAATCGGCATCGCCGCGCTGCCGATCGTGCTCGTCTGCCTGCTGTTCGCACCGAGCTACGTGCGCGGCCTGACGATGGCGATGGACGAGGGGGCGTAGCGGCGTGGCCCCCTATCCCCCGGCTGTGTAAGATCTGCGATGCAGGTTCCCCCAATACCAGGGGAAAGGGGCGATCCGAGAGGGCGCCGGGTTACCCGTGACGATCCAAGAACGCGCACACCGCAGCAGGGTTAACCGCGGCGGCCACGGAATGCTCATAGCTGGATCGTCTCCTTCCCCTATTATTGGGGGAAGGAGACAGGAGAGGATGAGGGCCGAAAGCCGCGGCACGGCGGCCATCCCCGCGTTGATCGCCGCAGCCCGCGCTGCCTATGCTCGCGCGTGGGGCGGCTGTGCGCCGCCGGAGGGTATCGCGTGGCCCTGCCCGCCAAGTTGAGCTTCACGATCGCGCCGGAGGTGCTGGCGCTCGGCCTCAGCGGCGCCTATCTCGTCATCGACGGCCTCGCCAACCGCGCCGCCGATCCGGCCTTCGACACACTGCTTGAGCACGAGTTGCCTGCGTTGCGCGAGCAGTACGCCGCGCCGGACTTCGTGAAGACTGACCCGGTGCTGGCTGGCTTCCGCGAGCTGCACACGCGCGTGGGCCGCTCCAACCGCCGCTTCGTCGCCTCGCCGGAGGCGCTGCTGGGCCGCTTTCAGCGCGCGGGCACGCTGCCGCGCGTCAATCTGCTGGTGGACATCTACAACCTCGTGTCGCTGAAGACGCGGCTGGCGCTGGGTGCCCACGACGTGGCGCGGATCGAGGGCGGCGTCTCCCTCCGGCTCACGGACGGCAGCGAGGGCTTGTACCCGCTGGGCGCGGCCGCACCGGAGGAGGTTTTTCCCGGCGAGTACGCTTACTGCGACACGGCGGGGGACGTGCTCTGCCGCATGGAGGTCTTGCAGGTCGAAAAGACGAAGGTTTCAGAAGGCACGACGGCTGCCTTCTACATCGTGCAGGGCAACATGAACACGCCCGCCGCAAGCGTGCGCGCCGCAGCCGACGAGCTGGTGGCGCTGACCACGCGCTTCTGCGGCGGCGCGGCGCGGATGCTGTACACGCCTGAATAAGCCGCGGCTCACTCGACCAGCCCGTGGCGCAGGGCGTAGGCGGCGGCCTCGGTGCGG
>CALFMN010000253.1 GCA_937879875.1 uncultured Chloroflexota bacterium
GTGCCTGATCGGTGGCGGAGTCGGCGCCGGACACGTTCCCGGAAGCGGCGTCCGCCTTCGCGGTGGCCACGGCCTCGCGCACGGCGACTTCGCTGTCGCGCTGCACCGCGTCGAGCGGCGGCGCCGCACCGCTGCCCAGCTTGCGAAAACCGTCGTCGGCAGCGGCGGAGAGATCGTCGATCGCCGTCTGCACCTGCGCGTACTGCCGCGATCCGGTCAACTCGGCGGTGATCTGCGTGACCTGGTCCAGCGCGGCGCGGTCGCGCGGGTCGGCGGCCAGCGCCGCCTGCGCCTTCGTCAGGTCGTCGGTGCTTTGACCGGCGGGCGCTTTGCCCAGCGTGATCGCGCCGTCCTGCGCGGCGACGAGGAACGCGCCCTGGCCCGGCTGCAGCTCGTCCGCCTGCTGGTAGCCCAGCGTTGGGTCGTAGGTGAAGGCGGTAACGCCGGGGCCGCTCACGGCCACGGCGTCGCTGCCGCTGGGGTTGCCGCCCAGCACATACTCGTTCGCCTGCACGAGCACGCGGCTGTACTCGGCAGCGCTGCGGCCGAGCGTGATCGTCGTATCCTGCGCGAAAAAGACCCAGGCCGCGCGCCCGCCGAGGAGCTGCTCCGGCGTAATCGCGTCATAGCTGTCGGCGCCCGGACCAAACGTGTAGATCGGCCCGTTGACCTTGCCGATCAGCGAGCCTGTTGGCGCCGCGACGATGTTCCAACCGGCGTGATAGGTCACACTCGCCAAGTCCTGCGCCGTCGCCGGCAGCCGCCTGGCGCCGCCGGCCAGCAGAGCGAGGACGCCGATAAGAGCCAACCAGACACGCAACCTGCCACGCGAATCAGCGGGCAGGCAGAACCGCACAGCGGGATGCATCGATTCGCTCCTGCCCGGCGGTTCGTGCCGCGGCCGGGCCATGCGACCCAGTATGACCGACGCACGGCCGTTCCGTAAGACCATTCAGCCACGGAAACGTCGTCCGGCGCGCCTTGCGCCTGCGCACGGGCAGAGCGCCTCAGTCCTCATGCGCCAGGGGCAAGGCGACCGTGAACGTGCTGCCTGCGCCCGGTTGCGATTCCACCGTCAGCGTGCCGGCGTGCGCCCGCACGATCTCGGATGCGACATAGAGGCCAAGGCCGAAGCCCGTGAGCCCCTTATCCACGTTGCCGGCGCGGCGGAACGGCTCGAAGATGTGCGTCTGCTCATCGAGGGGAATGCCGATGCCCGCATCGCGCACCGAAACGCGGGCAGCCTCAGCGGTCTCCGTCACCGTGACGGTAATGGGCTGATCGGGCGTCGAGTACTTCCGCGCATTGCCGATCAGGTTGGCGAGCACCTGTTCCAGTCGGTCCGCATCGGCGTTCACACGCGGTCCCGGCTCGGGGGCGAGCACAGCAATCGCGTGTTCTCCCTGCGTCGCCAGGCGATCGGCATCGACGACGTGGCGAACCAGCGGCACGAGATCGAGCGGCTGCGGATCGACCACGAACAGCCCGCGGGTCAGTCGCGAGGCATCCAGCAGCTCGTTCACCAGCCGCGTCAGCCGCGCGACCTGGCGGATCGCCACGTCCAGGGCGTCCCCGGTACTTTCGACAGACGCTCCACGATCGAGACGCCGTCGCGTGATGTCGAGATAGCCCCGCAGCGAGGTCAGCGGCGTGCGCAGTTCGTGCGAGGCGGCGGCCAGGAACGTATCGCGCAGCGTTACCGCCCGGCGCAACTCTTCCTCCACCCGGCGGCGCTCGGTGATATCGTGCAGCACGCTGATCACGAGCCGGCTCTGGCTGAGCACGTCGTCCACGGGCGTGGACGCGATCGAGACCCAGCGCTGCTCGCCGGTCGCGCGATTGCGCAGTGCGAGTGTGAGCGGCGGCACGTCCTCGCCCTGCAAAACGCGCCGCCCTGGCAGCCCGGCGGCTGGATACGGCTGCCCCGCTTCGTCCAGCAGCGCGATGCGCTGTGCCAGCTCCCGCGCCGTCGCCGCCAGCAGTGCCCGGGAAGACTCGAAGCCGCACATCTGCGCGGCGACCCGGTTGGCGTACAAGATGCGGCCGGCCGCGTCTTGCACCAGGATGCCGTCGATCAGGTGCTGAAAGATTGTCGCCAGGCGCGTGCGCGCGGCGATCATCGCCTGTTCCCGCTGGCTGGGTTCGCCGGACGCGTGGAAGACGAGCACCAGCGCGGGCGTCCGCGGCAGGCCCAGCAGGCTGGCGGCGCTGCCGCGCGCTGTGCGCCACGATCCGTCCCGGTGCCGCATACGTATGCTCAGCGCAAGGGTGGCGCCCGCCCGCTCCAGGAGATCGTCGGCGTGCGTGAGCGTCTGCAGCCGATCGTGATCGTCGGGGTGCGTGAGCGCCTGCAGGTCGAGCGGCAGCGGCTCCTCGGCCGTGTAGCCGAGCAGGCTGCGAAATGCGGGGCTGACGGACAGCAATCGCCCTGCCTCGTCAAGGAGGACCAGCGCCGCTGTATCCTGCCCGGAAAACGTCACCTGTGGCGACTCGGACACGGTCGAACCCTCGGCGCGCCGGTGGACCGCGCTTCGCCAGCAGCATAGCGCAGGATTCGACCGCGGGCGCGGGCACACACCTTATGAGGAGCCGGCCAGGCGATCCGGCAACGCGCGCGGCAGCGGCGATAACCATTTCAGCGCCGAGGCGTTTGAATGAGCAGAGGTCGCGCGGAAGCGCGGCGCCGCCGTCTGATCGCAGGCGAACGCGGCTCCGCGGAAAGCGTGTGGAGGGAATGCCAGGCTTGATTCTCGTCGTCGATGATGATCCCGATATCCGCGCACTGGTGCACATGATCCTCGAGGAAGAGGGCTACGCCGTCGTGGCTGCCGGCGACGGCCGCGAGGCGCTGCTGCAGGTGCAGCATCAGCAGCCCGCGCTGATCCTGCTCGACTTGAACATGCCCGTGATGTCCGGCTGGGAGCTGCACGCGGAGCTGCGCTCACGGCAGATCGGCGTGCCGGTGGTCTACATGACGGCAGCGCAACGCGCCCGGACCGAGGCGGAGCAACACGGCGCTCAGGGCTTTCTCGCGAAGCCGTTCGGGTTGAACGAACTGCTAAGCACGGTCGAGCGTTTCGTCGCCTAGGCCCGCGCGTCTGCAGAGCGTTCGGCATGCCGCGGACGGGGCTGCCGGGTGGATGGCTGATAGAGGCCGTGATCGGCGATATACGCGGCCACCGCGTCCGGCACGAGATAGCGCAGCGATCGCCCCGCGGCGGCGCGACGGCGCAGGTCCGTGGAGCTGATCGCCAGCGCCGGCATCTCGATCTGCTCGCAGGCGGCCGCGAGGCCCGGCAGCCGCCGCTCCAGTGCCGCCACGTCGCGCGGGGCGGCGCGGCCGCGCCCCGCGACGGCCAGCCGCGCCAACGCCAGAATGCGCTCCGGCTGCCACCAGTTCGGCAGATCGCGCAGCGCGTCGGCACCGAGGATGAAGTGCAGGATTGCGCCGGCGCCAGGCTCGGCGTGCAGCGCCGCAAGCGTTTGCGCGGTGTAGGTGGGGCCGGTCTGCTGCAATTCGACGGTCGAAACGGCGAACGCCGCGTTGCCGGCGATGGCGAGACGCACCATCGCCAGCCGATGCTCGATGGGCGTGATCACGCGGCCCGACTTGCGCCACGGGCGGGGCGCCGGCACAAACAGCACGCGATCCAGGCCGAGCTGCTCACGCGCCGCTTCAGCGAGGCGCAAATGGCCGAAATGTATCGGATCGAACGTGCCGCCGAGCACGCCAATCTGCAAACCATCAGCACTCATCTCTTGCAGCTTAGTGGCGAACCCATGCAGAAAACAGCCTCTGGCTTGCTGCCTGGCGGCGCGGCGGCTAGCGTGGACGGGGCGGACCAGCCAGCCGCGGGAGGGCACACGATGGCGGAGCGAGCGCGGCCATTTTGGACCAGTGAGCCGGCGCGCGGCCCTGCCGGTACCTACCACGTCGTCGTCACAAGGCTGCCCGCCGGCATGGGCGGACGGCGCGACCTCTATTCCGCCACGCTCTTCCGCAAAGCTGAAGCGGGCGAAGAAGCGGTCGAATCCGACTTCTGGCAGCACTCGGCGCCGCCGCACGACGCGGATAAACTCGCCTTTCGCGAGCGCGCCCGCCGCGCCGCCGCCGAACAGGCCGCCTCCGGCTGAGTGGTGTGGACTGTAATGCTGCAACGATCGTACTGTTTCGTTCGTCCTGTCAGCAGAACCCTGTTGCTGGCTGGTCGCCACGCCGAAACTGCAGTACGGCGCGGCGAGTGCGGGAGCGGGATCGATGCTGATCAGAGGCAGGCACGCGCTGCGTGGCCGGATCACGCTCGTCGCCCTCGCACTGCTTGTGGGGATGGCGACGGTTGCCGCCCTGTCGGGCCGCCCCGCGCGCGCCGACGCCGCGCTGCACACGCTCACGCTCGCGGACAACGGCAGTACGCTGGGCGTGCCGATCGGGGATCGCATTGAGCTGCGCCTGGACGTGAATTTGAACTGGACCGTATCCGTCTCCGACCCCGCGGTCCTGCGCCGGCCGCCGGGCGTTGCCCTGGTGCGCGACGTGCAAGGTCTCTGGGATGCAATCGCGCCCGGCAGCTCGACCATCCGCGCCACAGGGGACGCGCCCTGCCGCATGTCGATTCCGGCCTGCGGCGTGCCCTCGATCCTGTTCTCGGCCACCGTCAATGTGGGTGGTGCGCCGCCGCCGCTGCCGGGCGGCGGCACAGCGACGTATCCAGCAGGCTGGAACATCGTCGGCGCTCCAGACGGCACGGTGCTCCCGGTAGACGCGTGGACCTGGGAGTCGGTTCGCGGGCAATACGGCCGCGTGCCGGCCGGCACGCCGCTCAGCGGCGGGCGCGGCTACTGGGCCTATTTCACCGCGGCGCAAAGCATTCCCCTGGCGGCCGGAGGCACGGCGTCCGTGCGCATCGCCGCGCCGGCCGGAGGCTGGGTGTTGATCGGCGACCCGAGCGCCTCCAGCGGCGCCACTATCAGTGGCGCGGACGCGGTCTACACGTATGACCCGAACGCCGGCGTCTATAATCCGGCTACGTCGCTCGGCCCTGGCGGCGGCGCCTGGGCGATCTCCTTTGCGGGCGGCGACGTTGTCGTAACCGCGCAGCCGCCGGCCCCGCCGCCGAACCCGCTCGCCGGCGGCTTTGCGCTGAATCAGCGTCAACCGCGGCGCAGAGAGGGGGGCCGATGAGCCGGCGACGCGCACCCGCGTTCTGCGCACCGCATGCGGCATCCGATCACAACACGCGCGCGCCGCCCGCCGAAACGCGTCGCCACGCGGCCACGGGACGCGCTGGTAGACCAAACCGCGTTATGCAATAAAGAATCTTCTCAACTTTTTCTGAAACAGCCCCGAAGTAGTAGCGCACCCGATAGTCCTTGCGTTACACTTCCGGCGAGTTCTCGGAGGTGATCCCGATGAGGAAAGCACTGGCATGGCTCACGCAGCATCGGCGGGCATCGATCGCCGGCGCAGCAATGGTGGCTATCGGAGCCACGGCGCTGATAGGCGGCCGCCTGAACAACGTGAGCGGTCAGGCATGCGGCACGGCTCCTACCGCCTGCATCATTATCACGCCCGTGCTCCCGACCACGACGGTGACGGCGACGACGACGACCACCACCACGACTACGACGAACACTCAGCCCGCCACGACGACTGTCGTCCCCACCGGCACCACAACGGCGCCCAGCGCACCGCCGGCGCCGCCCGCGCCGCCGACCACCCGGCCGCCCAGCAGCCCGACGACCACCACGCCGCTCACCTGCGGCTCCGGCGGCACGACCGTGAACGTTTCCACGCCGCAGGGCGGGGTGACGCTGACATCGCCGACGGGCACCACGGTTTCCGGGACCGTTAGCGGCAGTACGCTGACGATCAGCGGCCCGGCGAACACCCGCGTCGCCGTCGGCTTCGGTGGCAACTGCACGACCGTCACGATCGGCCCCAACGGCACGACGACGTTCAACCTCGGCGCGGCAGCCGGCGCCCAGAAGCCATCGGCGCAGAAGCCGGTGACCGTCCAGGCGCCCAGAGTGGCGATCGCTCTGCCGAACACCGGTTCGGGCGGCAGCAGCAGCACCGCCGACGACCTCGCCCTGCCGCTCGCACTCGTGGCCCTCGGCCTCGGTGGCGCCGGCGCCCTGGCTCTGCGTCGCTCCTCTCGCTAGCAAGCGGCAGCAGGTCCAACGTCCCGAACTGAACAACAACCCCACCATCGCGCGTCTGAGCGATGGTGGGGTTGTTGCGCGTTATCGACGGAAGCGGCTCGACGACATGCTCGATCTCTTCTCCGAGCATGACGCGAGCGCCCAGGCTCAAACCCGGCGTTACACGGCGCCGAGCAGATCGACGGCATCGCCCGTGTGTACCACGCCGGCACGCAGCACCGCGGCATAGACGCCCACGCAGTTGCCATGCGAGCCGGCCACGGTGCGCAGTACGGCCGGGTCTATTTCAGCGCTGTCGGGATCGAGCGTGATCATCATGCAACGCCCGTCCAACTCCGTCACGGCCAGCCGCAGCGCCGGCCCGACCGCGAGCACACGCCCTACCCATTCGCTCTCCGGCACCGCCGCGGCGGCGTCGGGCTGCAGGTACAGGTTGGCGCGGTAGCGGCGCGGATCGAGCGGCGCCCCGCGTTCCGCGGCGATCCGCTCGGCCATGCCGAGGTCGAAGATGGAGACCTGCCCCACGTCGTAGCAACCTCGATGGTCGCGCAGCAGGTGGATCGGTGCGCCGAACGCCTGCTCCAGTTCCTCGCGCAGTTCAGCACCATCCACCGGCAGGTCGCGGCCGTCCGCTGTGCGCACCAGCAGCGCCGGCTCGCGGCCCTGGCCGTCGAAACCATCGCGATAGTACGGTTGATGCAGCAGCATGCCGGCCAGTTCGCGTCCCGTCAACCAGGGAAAAGAGCTGCGCGAGCCGGCCTGCACGAAGGCGTAGCGCCGATCGCCGGGCAGACCTTGCAGCCCGATCGGCGTCTGCGTCAGCTCTTCGCCACGCATCGACTTGACCGGATAGCGGAAGAGCCTGGCCACGGTTCCAATGCGCATCACACGCTCCGTTCCGTCAGTCTCAACACACAGTAGCAGAGCGCGGCTCAGGCGCACGGGGCCGCACGGCGATCGCACGGGCATACCCCCGCCGGAGCATGGCCGCGGACCCTTGCATGGTGCAGGCTGGTCGGAGCAGTTGGCTGGATTCATGAGATCCCTTCTGGCGGAGGCAGGGCATGGCCCGGGCGCTTGGAGCCGCGCTTGCGCGGCGGCTGAACTGGCTGGACCCGCTGGCGAACGCGCTTCAGCAACGGGCGAACGCGCTGCTCACACGCGACGGCGCTCCGACCGCAGCGAAGAGCTGGCTGAACGGCGTCTGGCTCGGGCATCCCCTGCACCCCGCGCTCACCGACGTTCCGGTCGGCGCCTGGACGATGACACTGGCGCTCGATGCGCTGGCAGTGGCGAGTGACTCCGAAGGGATGCGCCGCGCCGCAGACGCCGCACTGACGATCGGCGTGGCCGGCGCGATCGGCGCAGCCGCCGCCGGCGCGGCCGACTGGAGTGACACGCAGGGCGAGACGCGTCGTATCGGCATGCTGCACGCGCTGCTGAACAGCGCCGCCCTCGCTCTGAACGTCTGGTCCCTGCTCAAGCGCATGGGCGGCAGCCGCGGTGCAGCGATCGGGCTATCGACGGCGGCATACGCGATCGCCGGGGTTTCCGCCACGATCGGCGGAGAACTGGTCTTCCGCCGTGGGATCGGCGTCTCGCATCAGGTCTGGCCGGAGCCGCCGCGGGAGTTCACCTCGGTGCTTGCCGACGCGGCGCTGGCGGAAGGCCGGCTGACACGCGCCAGCGCCGGCGACGTGCCGGTTTGTCTGCTGCGGCGCGACGGACGCATCTTCGCGGTCGAGGAGTGGTGTACGCACCTCGGCGGTCCGCTGGCCGAAGGCCGGCTCGACGGAACCACGGTCACCTGTCCGTGGCACGGCTCGCGTTTCGATTTGGCGACGGCTGAGCCGTTGAACGGTCCTGCCACATCGCCGCTGCGCCGCCTGGAGACACGCGTGCAGGACGGCCGCATCGAGGTTCGCGCCCCGGCGAGCGGCTGATGTGCCTGTCGGTGTGCAGGAACCGCGGCATTAGGAGATGCCCGACGCGCTCTGGGAGCGGACTGCGCTGCTCTTGCCTTCAGGCCGGCTGGCCTGCTGGGATAGGCGCTTAGCGTGTGGGGCCACGGGAAGGGACTGCACGCGGCACCGCTCAACCGCCGCGCCGGATCGCGAAGGTCGCCCGCGCAATCGCGCCCAGCTCGCGGTCCTCGCCGGTCAGCTCCACATCGATGATTGCAGTGCGGCCGCCGCGGCGGCGTACGCGAGCCACGGCCGTTACCTCGCCCCGCAGCGGCGCCAGGTAGTGGATCATCAAATCGATCGTCGTGCGGCCTTCACCCTCACGCAGCACCGTCACGAGCGCGGCGGAGGCGGCGGCATCGGCCAGCGAGGCCGCTGCGCCGCCATGCAGCGAGGGCTCGTCGCCGAGCTGCAGGCCGGAGCGGCAGTGTTCGGTGCGCCAGGGCAGGCGCATCTGCACGAGCCCCGGCTCGGCATGCACGAACACCGCGCCCAGATGATCGACGAACGGCCGCGCTCCTACCCGCGCCAGCAGTTCGGCCAACGCCGGCTCACCCTGCGCCCGCTCGTCCCGGTTCTCCAATATCCCCTGATCTCTGCGCTCTATTCCCTCGCCTCCCTCGTCCAACCGCCAGCCTCGCCGCCCGCGGCCGCGGCCAGATCGACGCCGCGCAGGCGCACATGCCGCCCCGGCACGCCGATGCCGAGGCTGACCTCGTCTTCGGCCACCAGCGCCGCATCCACGAGCACCGGCAGATTGGGTGTCGCCAGCGCCAGCGGCGTCACCGTACCGATGCGGTAGCCCGTCACCTGCTGCACAGCCTGCGGGTCGGCCAGCCGCACGCTGCGCACGCCGAAGCGCCGCCGCAGCGCGGCAAAGTCCGCCGCCCGGTCGCCAGCGGCCACGAGCAACGCGTATCCCGTGCCGTCCAGATCCAGCAGCAGGCTCTTGACGACCTGGCGCGGACGCAGCCCGCTGCGCGCCGCGAACTCGTGCAGCGTCTTCGCGCCTTCGACGCGCGGCGCCAGGCGGAACGGTACGCCGCGGCGGCGCAGATCGACGAGCGCCGGTGGCTCCGACGGCGCCTGCTCGCCTTCGCCCGCCCGATCGGCCATGCCGTTTCCCTCGTGCCGGCCGAACGGCGGCGGGCTTCGCCCTATCGTAGCCGCAGCATGATCGGATGCGTCAATGCAGCCGCTGCCAGCGTTGATGCTGAAGGGCGCGGCTGGGCGGCAGCAAATCTGCGTCGCGCGCGGCGAACAGTTGTCTGCCGTATGGCTATCGGCCGGCGATGACAGCCGCTATAGTGCGTCCAAGATGTCGAGTCCGCTGCCCCAGGGCATGCGGCGGGAGAGGTGCGATGGCGGGGGGAACCGTGGTGCGCGCGCGCTGGCGCAGCCAGCGCCGCGTGCTGGCAATCGTGGCGCTGTTGATGGCAGGCATGGCGGCCATGGGCGCCGCACCCGCGGCACATGTACCGCACGCCCGCGCGGCGGGCCAAACGGTGCACTACAAAGCCGGCTGGAGTCTCGTCTCGGCGCCCTCCGGCAGCGATCTGGGAGCGCTGTCTGGCTCGCTGTACGCCCTCGGGCCTGCAACCGACTCGTATCAGCACGTTGCCCCGGCCGATGTGATCGGCGGCCGCGGTTACTGGGCCTACTTCAGCCAGGATACGGATGTAACGCTCGATGCCACGGCGGCCGCGTACACGCGCATGATCCTGCCGGCCGACCGCTACGCCGTGATCGGCAACCCGAGCAGTACGCAGACGCTGCCGATCAGCGGCGCGGATGTTGCCTTTGCCTACGACAGCACGCTGGGCTACACGCAGGTGAGCGAGTTGCAGCCTGGCCAGGCGGCATTCGTCCTCTCCAACGCCGGCGCCGATGTCTCCGTCGGCAAACCGACGAGCCAGACCGCGGCCGACCAGATCCGCGTGTTGCAGGCCGGCCTCACGCAGGATGCCGCCGATCTCTCGAATTTCGGCAAGCTGCCGGGCGTCGCGGAACAGTTCCTGAACGCGCGCGACTACGCGATGGTTCAGACGGCGATGGACGATACCCGTGCCGCCTTCGGCGACGGACTGGTGATCGAGCACGCCGCCGCACAGCCGACGTTGACCGTCGTACAGCACGAGTCGGAGGTTGAGGTACGCCAGGCGATCGCACAGGCGCAGACCGACGCCTCCACGGGCAACAGCGCCGGCGCGGACCAGATGATCACCGCGGCAAAGAAGGCCGCGCAGGATGCAGAGGACGACGCGGCCGCCGTCGCCCGCAATGCGGCCGGCAGCGGCCAGTCGCTGCCGCAGTTTGAGGGTCTCGCCGCGACGCCGGCCTACACGCCCGGCAGTCTGGCACGCTACGGCAACCTTTGCAACGCGACCGTGCTGGCACTGGCGATGAATCTGCCGCCCTCCGATGCCTTCGTCGGGCTGGTGCTGGCCGTGCTCAACAATCAGCCGTTGCCGCCCGCCGGCGGACAGCCCGCGAATACGGCGCCCGCCAGCCCGACACCCGGCACGCCCACACCAGTGGCCCCGGCCGGCGCGCCACCGGCCAGCGCTCCCAGCAACTGCCGGGGGCAGCTTAGCCTTCAGCCGAGTGCCGGCTCGACCGGCAGCAACCTGGCCATCAGCTTCATGGCGAGCGGGCTGGACCCGAATTCGGCGTTCAGCATCTTCTTCAACGGGCTGTTGTACTCGGTCGCGAACGCCAATGGCGCCTCGTTACCGGCGGCTACTGACGCGCAGGGAGGGTTAAATTTCACCGCTAACCTGATCGTGCCCGGCGCCTCCGGTCAGACGCCGGTGGTGGTCGCCACGGCCAACCGTTGCGCTCAGGTGCTGTTCCTCGTGCTGCCTCAGGTAGTGCGGGGGACGCCATCCCCATGCAACACATCGAACTGCATGATGACGCCTACGCCCAGTCCGTCGCTTACGCCCAGCCCGTCACCCACACCCGTACCGGGGTAGGTCCGGTCGCGTTGGGGCCGTATTGGCGGGCGCCCGGCGACGGTCATCGCGCCACGCGCTGATAGGTGCCGACAAGCACGCCCTGCGACAGGATGTGCCCCTTCATGGCGCTCAAGGCCGCGCCTTTGCTCGGCGCCGGCACGAGGCCCAACGGCCGGTCGAGCGCGTAGACGGTGAAGCGGTAGTGATGCGCCGGCCCGGCAGGAGGGCACGGCCCGCTGTAGCCCGTGATGCCTGCATCGTTCTGCGCCTGCACGCCGCCACTGGCTGGTCTCTGGCCCGGCGGCACACCCTGCGGCAGGCTCGTCGTCGTCGCGGGCAGATCCAGCAACACCCAGTGGGTGAACGTGCCGCCGGGC
>CALFMN010000254.1 GCA_937879875.1 uncultured Chloroflexota bacterium
ACACCCAGCTGATCGTGCAGGACGGCGACAGCCGGCGCGTCGACCTGGGCGACGCCGCGGTGGATCCCGCCGATCATCGTCACTTTCACGTCTCGGTCCAGCCGAACCTCGCACCCGGCCGCTACGTTGTAACCTTCAAAACGATGGAAGAGGCGGGCTACGATCCGGACGGCGGCCAGTTCGCCTTTTACGTGCGAGTGCAGCCCACCGCGGCCGACCGCGCCGCCGACGCCATACTCACGCTGACCCTGCCGGACGACGGCGGTAACATTTCTGGCTACCAACGCGGCATCGTCGAAGGACTGCTGACCGCCGTGATCATCATCCCGGTCGCGGGCTGGTACGTGATCCGCCGCCGGCGGCACGGTTCGGGCGGCGAGCCGCTCTTGCCCGGTGCGGAGGGTGGTTGACACGGGCGGCGCCAGCCGAAACGGCGGACACGAGTGACGACGCCATCGAACGAGCGATGTGGCCGAGTCCGGCGCCGCGGCCAGGCAGCGGCCGGTGTGCTCCTCGGCATCCTCTGCCTGGCGCTGGCGGGATGCGGCGCCAGGGCGAGCCCGACGGCAACGCCGATCGTCGCGTCCGGACCGGGAGCACCCGCGCTGGGCAGGCCGGCGCCGGACTTTTCCCTGCGCGCCGCCGACGGCCGCGGCCTCAGCCTGTCCGGGCTGCGCGGCAAGGTCGTGCTGGTGAACTTCTGGGCGACCTGGTGCGAGCCGTGCAAGCGCGAGCTGCCGGCGATCGACGCGGTTCAGCAGCAGCTTGGTCCGCGCGGCTTTCAGGCACTGGGAGTGGACTACGCCGATCAGGATGACGTGGTGGAACGCTTCGCCGCCGCCCAGCGGCTCAGTTTTCCGTTGCTGGAAGACAGCATCGGCCGCATCGGCAGTGTCTACCGGCTGCTCGGCGTGCCCACGAGTTACCTGATCGATCGCGACGGTGTCCTGCGGGCGATCCACGCCGGGCCATACACCCGGCAAGAATTGATGAAAGCGGTGAACGGTATGCTGGGCGCGGCCGGGCAGTGACGGGAGACGGAAGGGCGGAATATGGACGGGCGCCGGGCCCTGTTTCTTACCGCGTTGGCGGTGGCGCTGGCGGTGGGCGCCGCCTGCGCCAGCGGCGCGAAGCTGAGCGGCACGCCGCTGCACGAGACGGCGGCGCCGGATTTCACGCTGCACACGGCGGACGGGCAGCCGTTCCGGCTCAGCGATCTGCGCGGCAAGACGGTGGTGCTCACCTTTCTCTACACGCACTGCCCCGATGTCTGCCCGGCGATCGCCGGCCGGCTCGCGCAGGCGAATCAGCGGCTTGGCAAGCGCGCGGATCGGGTCGCCTTTGTCTCCGTGAGCGTGGACCCCGAGGGCGATACGCCGGCGAGCGTGGCCGATTTCACCCAGGAACACGGTCTCGCGGCGCTGGGCGAGCGCTGGCGCTACGCGATTGGCACGCGCCTTGAGCTGGCGCCTGTCTGGCAGGCGTATGGCATCGGCGCCAGCCCGCAGCCGGCGGCGCTGAGCGCCCTGCGTCCGGACCCCAACGGCCCGCCGATCATCGACCACAATTCGGTGCTGTACCTGATCGACGCGAGGGGCCGCGAGCGCACGCTGCTCGATCAGGATGTCACGGTTGACATCCTCGTGAGCGACCTGCGGCAGATCGCGAACTGAGCCAGACCGCATGGCACTGCCGGGCGCGGGGCACCTAACCCTGACCTGGCTGAAGCCAGGTCTGTCCCTTCCCGAGCCGGGAAGGGACTTCTGGAGCGTTCCAGAGACCGTGCGACGGCGGCGGGGCTGGGGTGTCCTCGCGGGACGTGCGGAGGGCTCGTCTCCTGCCCGATCGCGTGTCCTCGAACCGTAACCCTTCCCCTGTGGGGCCAGGGCGCAGCGCAACCGTCGGAGACTTCCCATGACAGCTTTGGTGCCAGCCAAAGCGGGGTTAGGCGCCTCAGCAGTTTGCCGGAGAATCCGCGCGCTACTCCGATGCGGCGGGTGCCTTTTCGCCTTCCGCGGCTGGAGGTTCGGCCTGGGCGGCAGCGGGCGCAGCGGCTGCTGCGGCCGTCACCTGCGCGGGCGGAACAGGTTTCGCGGGCGGCTCGGGGGGCGCCGGCCAGCGCGCCTCGGTTTCGGGATACAGAAAGTCCGGCGCAGCGCCGACGGGCACCTCGCGCTCGACCCAGCGCTCCAGCAGATCGGCAATCTCATGCGCGATCGCGGCCATGCGCGGCTCGTCTTCGGCAATCGAGGTCACGAGCAGGTTGGCAATCGTCTGCTCCAGATTCTGCAGCCAGGTGGCGCTCACGGGCACGCGCAGCACGTCGCGGTCGCCATCCGCAGCGATCGTTGCGCTGCTGAGGCGAACGGTGATGCCATAATCGCGGCGCGTCTCCGCCGTTGCGCTCTGGATCTCCTTGTTCAGCTCGTCGCGCAGCTTGTACCAGTGGCGCTGCACGCCAAGGTCGATCCAGTCCGTGCTGCCGTGCGCGTCTGCCATCCGCGTTCCTCTCGCACCTCGCCGGGCGTGCCTGGTTCGAGTACACCGTATCCGTGATTGAGTGTCAACGCGCCTCCGGCGCCGCCGCGCGCTCGTCAGAGCCAGGCGCCGCCCGGCGCTCGCCCGCCGGACCAACGCGCTTGACACTACGATTCAGCGATTCCTAGACTGTCGCTGACCGGTCCCGCCTGGGCGTCGGCGGCTACGGCTCGCCCACGCGGCGACCGCGGCGGGACTCCGCAGGCAGGACGCCGCGTGTCGCGGCCGGCCCCGCGCTCGACCACCCCTGAGCGCCGGTACGACCACTTGCGCCACCGAAGTACGACGCGCGGGCGACCGGGCTGCACCCCCGCACGACACCAGACTGGTTCGGGGTTTGGAGTGGCTATGGGATCGCGGACACGCCTGCTGCGGCGCCTCTTCGCCGGCGCGCTGCTGCTCCTGACGCTGATCGCGGCGACCGCCTGCTGGGGCAGCAGCAATCCGCAGGACACGCTCGCGCCGCGCGGCCCCGTGGCGCACGATCAGAAGGCGCTCTTCTATCCCGCGTTCTGGATCGCGGTGATCGTCTTCTTTCTCGTCGAAGGGTTGCTGGTCTACGCGATCATCCACTTCCGCCATCGCCGCGGCGACCCCGAAGACCGTCTCGTGAAGCAGGTGCACGGCAACACGCGCATCGAGATCGCCTGGACGCTGGCGCCGACGCTGCTGCTCGCCTTCCTCGCCATTCCCACCGTTGCCACGGTCTACAACCTTGAGCCCAAGAAGACGGCCGACTCGATCCAGGTCAACGTGATCGGCCACCAGTGGTGGTGGGAGTTCCAGTACACGGACTACGCCGATCCGAGTACGCCCTCCAAATTCCTTACCACGGCGAACGAGTTGCATGTGCCCGTCGGCCGGCGTGTCAATATCACGCTGGGGTCCGTTGACGTCATTCATGCCTTTTTCGTGCCGTCGCTGGCGGGCCAGTTGGATGCTGTGCCTGGACATCACAACCAGATGTGGCTGCAGGCCGACCACACCGGCACCTATCTCGGCCAGTGCACCCAGTTCTGCGGCTCGTCGCACGCTTTTATGCGGTTTCGCGTGATCGCCGACGACGACTTCGACGGTTGGATCGCGAGCCAGAAGGCGCCGCCGGTGGCGCCCACCGCGGCAACACAGGCCGGCGCCACGCTGTTTGCGACGAAAACGTTCCAGAATCCCGGCCACAAAGCGGGCGCCTGTTTCGCCTGCCACTCGGTCAACACGGTCACTCAGGGCAATGTGGGGCCGAACCTCACCCACTTCGCCAGCCGCTCGACCTTCGCCGGTGCGTCGCTGGACCGCACGCCGGAAAACATCGCCAAATGGCTGCGCGACCCGCAGGCCGTCAAGCCCGATGCGATTATGCCCAACCTCGGCCTCAGCGACCAGGAAATTAACGACCTCGTCGCGTATCTTGAAAGCCTGAAGTAGCGTAGATCCGAGCGCCCGCGGCCCGAAGCCGCCCGGCGCGACAACCCCGGCGAGCGCAGCGCGAAGGAGCGCAGCATGGCAACCATCGCCCGACCACTGCCCGGCGCCATGCCGCGGCCGAGCTTCGGCCGCACGATCTGGGGCATCATGACCACGGTCGATCACAAGAAGATCGGCCTGATGTATCTGACCACGTCGCTGTTCTTCTTTTTGGTCGGCGGCGTCGAGGCGCTGGCGATCCGTACCCAGCTCGCCCGGCCGGACCAGCACCTGTACAGCGCCGAGACGTATAACGCGCTGTTCACGATGCACGGCACGACGATGATCTTCCTCGTCGTCATGCCGATGGGCGTCGCCTTCTTCAACTTCATTGTGCCGCTGCAGATCGGCGCCCGCGACGTGGCCTTCCCCCGCCTGAACGCGCTCAGCTACTGGCTCTATCTCTTCGGCGCGATCCTGATCAACACCGGCTGGTTCGTGGGCGCGGCACCCGACGACGGCTGGTTCGGCTACGCAAACCTGACCACGCTCGCGTACTCGCCGGGCCACAACCAGGACTTCTGGTTCGCCGGCCTGCAGATTCTCGGCGTCGCCTCGCTGATCGGCGCGCTGAACTTCGCGGTGACGATCCTCAACCTGCGCGCCCCGGGCATGCGGCTGATGCGCATGCCCGTGTTCGTCTGGATGACGCTGGTGACGTCGGCGCTGCTGATCCTGGCGCTGCCCGTGATCACGGTCGCGCTGATCGAGCTGATGTTCGACCGCCAGTTCGCCACGAACTTCTTCAACGTGAACAAGGGCGGCGACCCGGTGCTCTGGCAGCATCTCTTCTGGCTGTTCGGGCATCCGGAAGTCTACATCATGATCTTACCGGCGATGGGTATCGTCAGCGAGATCTTACCGACGTTCTCGCGCAAGCCGCTGTTCGGCTATCCGGTGGTCGTGTTCTCCGGCGTGGCGATCGGCTTCATGTCCTGGGGCGTGTGGGCGCACCACATGTTCACCACGGGCCTCGGGGCCACGGCAAACTCCGCCTTCGCCGTGAGCACGATGCTGATCGCCGTGCCCACGGGCGTGAAGATCTTCAACTGGGTGTTCACCGTCTGGGGCGGCGACGTGCGTCTGAAAACGCCGTTCTACTTCGCCATCGGCTTCGTCGCCATGTTCATCATCGGCGGGCTGAGCGGTGTGACGCACGCGCTCGTGCCTTCGGACGCCGAGCAACACCAGACCTACTACATCGTGGCGCACTTCCACTACGTGCTGTTCGGCGGCGCGATCTTCGGCCTCTTCGGCGGCATCTACTACTGGTTCCCGAAGATGACCGGCCGCATGCTCAGCGAGAAGATCGGCCTCACCCACTTCTGGCTGATGTTGATCGGCTTCAACATGACCTTCGGGCCGTTCCACATGCTCGGCCTCGACGGCATGCCGCGCCGCATCTACACCTATCCCACCGACCGCGGCTGGGGCTTCTGGAACATGGTCTCGACGATCGGCGCCTTTACGATCGCGCTGTCGATCCTGATCTTCCTGATCAACGTCGTCGTCTCGCTGCGCAAGCAGCCCGACGCTGGCGAAGACCCCTGGGACGCGCGCACGCTGGAGTGGACGATTCCGTCCCCGCCGCCGGAGTACAACTTCGCGAAGATCCCGGTGGTGCAGGCGCGCGATCCGCTCTGGCATCAGAAGCTGCTGCGCCGCTACATGGCGCCCCGCGCCGAGACGATCGGCGAACAGAAGGTCGAAGAGGAGCCCGGCCACATCCACATGCCCAGCCCCTCGTATTATCCGCTGATCACGGCGCTCGGCCTGCCAATCATGATGTACGGGATCATTTACCAGTCCGATAACAAGGGGCTGTGGGGAGTGGTTGGCGCGGGCGTGATCGTCCTGCTGCTCGGCGCGTTCGGCTGGGCGACGGAGCCGACGTAGGCGAGGCTGCCGCATGCGGGGCGGCATCAAGGCTGGGATCTGGAGTAGGCGAACGTGAATGAAGCGGCGGTGGCAACGCACGTCGAGCAGACGGCGACCGGATACGACAACCGAAAACTGTTCATGTGGATCTTCCTTGCATCGGAGTGCATGTTCTTCGGCTCGCTGATCGCCACCTACTTGCTCTACCGCGGCCGCAGCATCGATCCGCCGTATCCGGGGAACGGGTTCACCTACAACATTCCCTACACCTCCGTCAGCTCGTTCGTGCTGCTGATGAGCAGCCTGACGATGGTGCTGGCGCTCTCCGCGATTCAGCGCGGCGATCAACGCGCCCTGCGCGTCTGGTTGCTGGCGACGGCCTTTCTGGGTTGTACCTTCATCGGCGGACAGGCGTTCGAGTTCACGTCTTTTGTACAGAAAGGCGTGACGCTGAAGCAGAACCTGTTCGGCACGACGTTCTTCGTGCTCACGGGCTTCCACGGCGCCCACGTCACCGTCGGCGTGCTGATGCTGCTGTCGCTGTTCGCCCTGTCGATGCGCGGCAAGCTGCCGCAGTCGAGCAGCCTCAACGTGGAGCTGGTTGGGCTCTACTGGCACTTCGTCGACGTGGTGTGGATCGTGATCTTCACGCTCATCTACCTGGTGAAGGTCTAGGCAGCCCCGCCACTGTCCGCGAGGCTGAACGCAGAACCGCTGCCCGGCGGCGCTGAACGTCGCGGGAGGCAGCCCGGAGAGGCTGAATGGAGCGCCCGGCAACCACGCAACCACGCTTCCCGCGCCTCGTGCGCCGCGTCGAGCCGCATCACGCGCCCGGTCAGTTGGAGTACGTGCGCATCGCCGTCTTCCTGGCGATCCTGACGGCGCTCGAAGTGATCGTCTACTATCCTGGCTGGCCGAAGACACCCAAGATCGTGCTGTTTGTCATCCTGGCGGCGGTGAAGTTCGCCACGGTCGCGGCTTTCTTCATGCATTTGAAGTTCGACGGCAGGTTGCTGGCGATCGTGTTCAGCACCGGCATGGCCCTGGCGGGATCGGCGTTCCTCGTCGCCATCGTCACGATCCATGCAATGAACTGAGCCGCCCGCGCCATGAGTTGATTCGAGCAGTACGCGCCGGCAGCGCCCGGTCTGAAGGGCCGGCAGGACAATGGACTGGCAACTGCATCCCGACGTTCTGTTCTGGATGGCCCTGCTGGAGGGCGGCTACCTCGTGCTCATGCGCCGGGGGGCGCGCCGCCATCCGGGAGAGTGCAGCGTCTCACGCCGGCAGCTGTATACCTATTCGCTCGGCGTGTTCGTACTCTGGGTGGCCGCGGGCACGCCGATCCATGACTACGGCGAGCGCTATCTGTTCAGCGTGCACATGATCGAGCATCTGCTGATCACGATGGTCGGTGCGCCGCTGCTGCTGCTCGGCACGCCGGGCTGGATGCTGCGGCCGCTGCTGACGAAGCGCTACGTCTTGCCCGTCGCGCGGCTGCTCACGTTCCCGATCGTGGCGATCGTCATTTTCAATGTGACGACTCTGCTGACGCACATGCCGCCCTTTATGAACTTCGTCCTGGAGAACCACCCCTACCACTTTCTGGCGCACATCGCGCTGTTCGCCACGGCGCTGCTGATGTGGTGGCCGGTGTTCAGCCCGCTGCCCGAGCTGCCGCGGCTGCACTTCAGCGGACAGTTCATCTACCTGTTCGTGCAGTCGCTGGTGCCCTCGATCATCGCTTCTTTCATGACGTTCGGATCGACCGTTCTGTACGGGTTCTACGAGCATGTGCCGCGGCGCTGGGGGCTTTCGCCCATCGACGACCAGGTGCTGGCCGGCCTGATCATGAAGTTGTCCGGCGGCGCGATTATCTTCGGATTGATGGCCGTCGTCTTCTTTCGCTGGTACAACCAGGAGCAGCGCGAGCATCCGGACGCGCTCGAAGCGCTGGATGCGCGCGGCGGGCTGCCGCCCGAGCTGAGCTGGGACGAGATCGAGACCGAATTGCAGCGCATGGGCCTCACGCAGTCTCGCCGTTGACGCGGGCCGCGTGGTGAACTGAGCGGACGTCACCGAGACGGAGGCGAGAACCCGTTGAGCATGCAGCACGACGATCCACAGGGCGGGCACGCCGGCGGACATGGCGGCGGTTATCCCGCCTCGCGCAGCATTTCCGAGAAGTTTCTGATCCCGCTGGCGATCCCCGTCGGCGCCGGCCTGGTGATCTTTTGCATCATCCTCGCGGTATCGCAGATCCTGCTGGCGGTGCCCGAGGACGTGGCGACGCCGATCGCGCTCTTGATCGCGCTGGTCATTCTGCTCGGCTGCGCCTATTTCGCCACGGCGCGCAGCCTGAGCCGCGGCATGATCACGCTCGGCGTCGCAGTTCCGGCGGTCGTGCTCTTCGGGGCCGGCATCGGCGCCGGCATCTACCGCCAGGCGAACCCAACGACCGAGAACAAGGGCGGCGCCGAAGCGAACGCCGGACCGAAGCCGCAGATCACGACGGACAACAAGTTCAGCCGGACGTCGTACACGGTGCCTGCCGGCCAGCCGGTGACGATCGACGTCGAGAACCAGGGCAGCAACCAGCACAACATGCACATCCTCGGCGTGACGAACGCCGACGGCAGCGACATCAAGACGGATATCCTCGCTCCGGGCGCCTCGGCCAAGCTCACCTTTACGATTGACAAGCCGGGCACGTACAACTTCCAGTGCGACGTGCATCCCACCGAGATGAAGGGCACGATCACCGTGGCAGCCGGCGCGCCGGGCGGTGCCTCGGCGGGCAGCCTGAGCGAAGACGCGAGCGACGACAAGTTCTCGGCGACGAATCTCACCGCGAAGGCCGGCCAGACCGCGACGCTGACGCTGCAGAACAAGGGTCCGGCGAATCAGCACGACTGGCATCTGGTCGATGCGAAGAACGCCGACGGCTCGAACATCATGACGAAGATCATCCCGCCCGGCCAGACCGATACGGTCCAGTTCACGATCGACAAGCCGGGCACCTACAATTTCCAGTGCGACGTCCACCCCGCACAGATGAAGGGCACGCTGGTCGTGCAGTGAACTGAGGCCGTGCAGCCGGATCTCCTCCGGCTGCACGGCCCGCATTGCGACATCAACAGACCACCACCGAGTTCGCCGGCA
Organism: uncultured Chloroflexota bacterium; assembly: GCA_937879875.1. Classification (GTDB taxonomy): domain Bacteria; phylum Chloroflexota; class Dehalococcoidia; order CAUJGQ01; family CAUJGQ01; genus CALFMN01. The sequence goes on from CALFMN010000254.1 coordinate 9,040, forward strand.
CAGAATCCACGGCGGCGGGCCGATCCGCAGCGTGATGTTTGTACTCTTTGTACTCCATGTCGTCGTCGTTGCCGGTGGGACCGATTGGCATACGGCAGTCACGTTCTGGCTGCTCGCGGCGCTGGCCGGAGGCGGATTCGCCGCGCTCACGGGTGAGATCGAGCGCGTCGACGCGCTCGCCTGCGATCTCGCCCTCGCCGCCGCCGGCGGTGCCCTGCTCAATCTCCTGTCGCGCCCGCTGAGCACAGACCCCGTCGCCGGCATCTACGGTGTGCGCGTCTTTTGGACCGTCGCCGGCGCCGCCCTCGTGCTCTCGCTCGCGCATGAGGCGACGCGGTTATGGCGGCGCTTCGGCTGGGCCAGTCCGATCGGGACGGAGGGCGGGCCGATCGCGCTGCTGCTCTGGCTCGGCGGCTGGCCGTCGGAATCGGGGCTGATCGAAGCGACATACGACGGCGGGCTGCCGCTTAAGCTGCTGCCCGCCTCGTTGCACTATCAGACGCGCAACGGCGTCGTGCCATCGGTGCAGGCGGTTTCGGTGCGGCAGCTTGCCCGTGCCAGCGCTGAGGACGAGGCGCTCGTGCTCAGTGCGCCGTCTGATCCGCGCGACGCGAGCAGCCCGCTGCGCGAGATTCGTCTCGACCGGGTACAGCCAAATGGGCGGGCCGCGGTTCTCGCCGACGAGATTCATTATCTGCGCGAGCTGGCGGGCTGAGGGAACCTCAGGCGCTTTCACGATCGGCCTGCGCCGCGTCCGCGAGCACCCGCCGCGCGTAGGCATCCCAGTTGATGAAGACGTTGCCAGGATTGCCGAGCGCCGCCCGCAGACCGCGCAGCAGCCCCTGCACGCGGAAGACGAACAGCGCCTCGCCGCTGATGCCGTCGATGGAGACGCCACGGAAGCCGCGCGCCATGCGCACGTTGACCGCCGCGCCCGCGTCGTCGTCGGCAGCAGGTTGATCCGAGGCCATGCCCAGCGTCTGCTGCGCCATGCGCATGTACGCGGCCATGTCGGACTCGGGCAGGTGGACGCCGATCATGCCGATGGCGCGGATCATGCTTGCCGGATCCTGCGAGGCCGCCGCGTGCGAAAGCGTGGCGAAGCCTTCGCGCACCGTTTCAGGCAGCTCCAGCGCGATGCCGAAGTCGATCAGCGCCACGCGGCCATCGCGCAGGATGAAGATATTGCCCGGATGCGGATCGCCGTGGAAGAAGCCGTGCCCGAGCACCTGGTCGCCGAAGATGTCGACGATCGTCTCGGCCAGCGGACCAGGTGCGATGCCCGCCTCGCGCAGAGCCGCGGTGTTGGTGACCTTGATGCCGTCGATGAACTGCATCACCAGCACGCGAGCGCTGCCGTGCTCCGGCACGATCGCCGGCACCAGTACATCGTCGCGGTGGGCGAGTTCCGCCGCGATCCGCTCCGCGTTGGCCGCCTCGCCGCACAGATCAAGCTCGCGGGGCACAAGGCGCGCGATCTCGCGGTAGATCACGCGGAAGTCGTAGCGCGGCCAGATGCGGCCGACCACACTCACCAGCAGGCCGAGGTTGCGCAGATCGGCTTTCACCAGCGCCTCGATATCGGGGTAGAGCACTTTGACCGCGACATCCCGGCCATCGCGCAGGGTGGCGCGGTGTACCTGCGCCAGCGACGCCGACGCGATCGGCGCTTTGCTGAACTGGGAGAAGACGGCCGCGATCGGCGCCCCGAGCTCGCGTTCCACCTGGCCGGCGATGACGCGGTAGGGTCGCGCGGGCGCCGCGTCCTGCAAGGTCGCCAGCGCCTCGATGTACGGCTCTGGCACCAGGTCCGGCCGCGCCGAAAGATACTGACCGGACTTTGTCAGCATGCCGCGCAGCCGCCGGATCGTGCGCAGCAGGCGTGGCGCGGCGCGACGATGCTGGGCGTCCCACAGCGCCGCGGTCTGCTCCGCGGGGAGCCGCTTCGCCTGGCGCTGCACGCGCAGATAGCCCGCGGCGATGATGCCGGCGTTCCAGAACAGCACCGCCGTGCGGTAGGCGCGGGCGACGGTGAGCCGCACTTCGGCAAGCAGCCCGCGCGAGAAGGAGTGTGCGTCAGTCTTCATGAGTCGAGTGTAGCGGCTCGGCGAGCGAGCCGACGAGGGTTCCGGCGTGGCTGTCTGCCCTGTGATCGAACGGCGCTGCTGTATACGATCCGTTGCCCCGGGTCACTTGACCGGGCCGGCAGCCGGCCAGCACGATCGCCTGAGACACCAGCGCACCGGGAGGAACCCGTGGGTGACATGCAGACACGCGCCTTCGGCCTCTGGGAGAGCCCGCTCAGTCCAGTCGCGCTGGCGCAGGGCAAGCGGCTCTCTGAAGTGGCCTTCGACAGCGACGGGCGCACCGCGGTTTGGCTCGAGGGCCGGGGCGACCGCGGCGTGCTCGTCGCCTCACGCGAAGACGATCCGGCGCCGCGCGACCTCACCGACGCGCTCTCCGTGCGTGCAACCGTTGGCTACGGCGGTGGCGACTTCTGCGTCTCCGGCGGCGTCGTGGTCTTCGCCTCCGGCGGCCGGCTTTACCGCCAGGAACTTGCCGGCGGCGAGGCACGGCCGCTTACACCGGCGCTGGGCGCTGTTTCATCCCCTCACCTCTCTCCGGACGGCGCCTGGGTCTTGTTCGTGCAGTCTTCCGAGCGCAAGGATTGCATCGCCGTCGTCGATAGCGCGGGCGAGCAGTGGCCGGCGAAGCTGGCGCAGGGCCGCGACTTCTACATGCAGCCGCGCTGGAGCCACGACGGCGCGCAGGTGGCCTGGATCGCCTGGGACCACCCGAACATGCCATGGGACGGCACCGAGCTGTGGCTGGCCCGCTTCCGCGCCGAGGACGGCGGGCCGCGGCTTGCGGAAGAACGCCGCGTTGCGGGCGGCGCCGACGTGGCGATCTTCCAGCCGGAGTTCGACGCCGAGGACGCGGCGTTGCTCTACGTGGCGGACCAGGGCGGCTGGGGGCAGATCTACCGCCAGGCACTCGCCGGCGGCGAAGCGCAGCGGATCACCAGCGGTTTCGCGGAGTACGGGCGGCCGGCCTGGCAGCAAGGAGCACAGGCCTACGCGCTCGGCGATGGCGCAAAGCTGATCGGCGTGCGCAGCTTCCGCGGCGAGCATACAGCACAACTCGTGGATACTGCTTCTGGCGAGACGCGGGACCTGCGTGCGCTCGCCGGTTATACATCGGTGGACTACATCACGGGTGCCGCGGATGGCACCCGCGTCGCGCTGGTGGCGAGCTCGCCCACCACGCCGCCGCGTGTGCTTGCCTTCGAGCTGCCGGATGGGCCACCGCGCACGCTGGCGCGGGCGACGGGCGAGACCGTGCCCGCGGCGGCGCTCTCGCCGGCCGAGCCGGTCGAATGGACCTCGTTCGACGGTGAAACGGCGCACGGCATCTTCTACCCGCCGGCCAACGCGGGCTTCAGCAGTCCCGGCAAGCCGCCGCTCGTGGCGCTGATCCACGGCGGACCGACCAGCCAGGTCACGCTCTCCTACAACCCGCAGGCGCAGTTCCTCGCCACGCGCGGCTACGCCGTGCTGCTGGTGAACTACCGCGGTAGCACCGGCTACGGCCGCGACTACATGCTGAAGCTGCGCAAGAGTTGGGGCGTTTATGACGTCGAGGACGCGCGCACGGGTTGCCTGGCCCTGGCCGACCGCGGCCTTGTAGACGCGAACAAGCGCGTGATCATGGGCGGCAGCGCCGGCGGCTTCACGGTCCTGCAGTCGCTGGTGACGCACCCCGGCTTCTACACGGCCGGCGTCTGCCTGTTCGGCGTCTCCAACCAGTTCACGCTGGCGCAGGACACGCACAAGTTCGAGGAGCGCTACTCAGATTCTTTGCTCGGCCCGCTGCCAGAGGCGGCGGAGCTGTACCGCGAGCGCTCGCCCGTGTTTCACGCCGAGCGTATCCAAGATCCGATCGTCGTCTTCCAGGGCGACAGCGACCAGGTCGTGCCGCCGTCGCAGTCAGAAGAGATCGTGGCTTCGTTGCGCTCGCGCGGCGTGCCGCACGAGTACCACGTCTTTGCGGGCGAGGGGCACGGCTGGCGCCAAACGGAGACGGTCGAGCGCTTCTACACGCTGCTCGACCGCTTCTTGCGCCAGTACGTCGTCTATGCGTGACGGCGCGGGGGCCGAGCGAAGCTGCGGACAGGACGCTCGATCCCTGCTCGACACCATCTGTTCCCACCCCTCGATTGGCGTGAAGGGCGATGCCAGCCGGACCAGAGTCGTTCGGCCGGCGGCGCAGGCGCTGTTCATCGCATGAGGCGGCGGCGAGGTTCGTTACTCGTTGCCGCCCGGCGGTATTGAGGCCTTGATTTCACGACGGCTTTTGAGACGGGCGCTCGCGCTCGACGTTCCAGCGCCGCGAGGGAGTCAGAGGCGGGTACCGAAATGGTCGTTTTTGATCACTACCAGAACTCTCGCCTAGCTGGGCCTCGTCAGAGCCGGCTGCCTATGCTGAGTGACTGTGTTCACCTCTTAGCGGCTGACCAGGCAAGAGCGAGAGGGAGAACGCCGCTATGGCGACCATAATCGAGCGCACCCAAATCGACGCGGTGCTGCGTGAGTATTCGGCGCAGGGCTGGCACCGCACAGCGACCGACGTCGATAACCGCTCAGCAGAGTGGCTGGCGGTCCAGGTGCGCGCCCGCGGCGTCGAACCGGAGTTTGAGGAGTTCACCATTGACCGCGTCGGCCCGCTGGCCGCCTATCTCGAGGTCGGGGGTGACCGGATCGAAGGGCTGCCGCTCTTCGACGGCAGCTTTACGGGCCCTGATGGCGTCGTAGGCAGCCTCGGCGCGTTCGGCTCGGCTGCAGCGGTCGGCTTGACCGACCACGGCGCAGAACGTCCCTGCATTGCAGGCGCTTACGCAGCAGCGACGGAACAGCACCCACCGCGCAATCGTCGTCGCGGCGCGAGGCGGACGTCCAGGGCTGGCTGCCAGCAATGCCACCGCCTTTTCTGCGCCGTATGGCCCGCCCGTGCTGCAGGTCGCGGGCGAGGAACGCGACCGCCTCCAGCGCTGGGCTGCAGCGGGGAGACAGGTCCGCGCCGTCGTGCATGCTGCGCAGACGCCCGCACCGGCGCGCAACGTGATCGCCGTGATCGCAGGCCGCGACCCGGAGCGGGCGCCGATCGGCGTGGTGACACCCCGCAGCGGCTGGTGGTCGTGCGCCGCTGAGCGTGGCGGCGGTATCGCCTGCTGGCTTGAGATCCTGCGGGCTGTGCAGCACGCAACGCCGCTGCGCACAGTCCAGTTCGTCGCCACCAGCGGGCACGAGATCGACTTCCTTGGCTTCGAAACGTACCTGCGCCGCCGACAGGCGGCGGCCACCGCGGCAGCGTTCTGGCTGCACTTAGGCATGAACATCGGCGCCGCCGACCCGAATCAAGGGGTGCTGCGCGCCACCGACACAGCGCTGCTGGCGGTGGCCGTCGAAGCGCTGGACGCGCACCGCGCCGGGCCGTACAGCATCGCTCCTGTCGGGGCGACCCCGGTCGGTGAGGCGAACAATGTCGCCAGGCGCGGCGGACGCTTCATCTCCCTCGTGGGTCCCAGTGCGTACTTCCATCTGCGCTCGGATTCGTACCCGGAGGCAGTGAACGTCGAGTCGATTAGCTGCTACGCGGCAGCCTGGGCTGAGTTGATCGTGCGCGTGGCCACCACGAGAGATACCGTCCCCGGTGATGCCGCCACGGCCTGACCCTGAACGTTGTCTCCTCGTCCTACCAGCGAGCCTGTGCTTGCGGCAGTGCACGCAACGAGTGCGCGGCTGGCGGCGTCTCGTGACTGCAGCAGGCGAGTCCGCAAGCAACAGCGGTCCGCTGCAGTCTCAAAACTCATAACCGGCTGCATTTGCGCCCAGAGTTTTGGGACACACTCCGACTGTGCGGAAAACGAGGGTCATTTTTGCGCGTGTACGAGCTATCCTGTGCAGAGCGACGCGCGGTCGAAATCCCGTGTCTCGTCCCTGGTCGGCCCGGAGTCGGCAGGCTGGTCCGGCCTGCCACTCATCTGGACGTGCTGTCGCCTATGCCCGGGCTCGCGCTGAGCGCTGCCCGCTTTTGGGCGGCGAATATGACGCCGGATCGCCTCCGATCATGGCGACGCAAGTCGGCCCTTCACCAGGGCTCGACGCCGAGGCTCAGGCGGGCGCGAACATCGGCAGCGAGACCTCGCCGCCCTCCTGATCTTCCCAGCGCAATTTGACACGCTGGCCGATCTTGATGTCTTTGGTCGGGTCAGCGACGCCGACGATGTTCGAGAGGATGCGAAAGCCCTCGTCCAGATCGATGTAGGCGATCGCGTAGGCGCCCAGGTCCTTGAAGGCGGGATGCCGGTTCTGCCGGATCACGCTGTAGCTGTAGATCGTGCCCTCGCCCTGCGAGTCGTGCCAGGTCTGCCGGCTGCTGCCGCAGTTCGGGCAGTGACGCCGGGGGAAGAAGACAACCCTACCGCACTCATCGCAGATCGCGTAGGTCAGCCGGTGCTCTTTGGTCGCCTGCCAGAACGGCTCGGTGTCGGGTTCCGGGACCATGCAGGCGCTACTCGTACCCTGATAACACTGTAGCTTTTGACTTTGCGAGCGGTGTATGAGACGCAGCCGGCACGGGTAGCGGCCGAGCAACGTCGCTTGCTCGGCCTCGCGATGTCTCGCGCGCGTGGCGGGCTAGGCGGTGGCTGGCTCGGTAACCGGGACGACGCCGAGCTGCTGCAGCAGGCCGAGGGCATCCCAGACTACCGTCTGCTCGGCGATCTTGCCCTGTTCCAGCCGCAGCATGCTGATACCCACGATCTCCACCTGCTTGCCGGTTGGGGCGATCCCCATCAGCTCGCCCCGGTGCGTGCCCCGGCAGCGCCAGTACGAGACGACCGTGTCGCCCGCCGCCATCTGCCGCTCGATGTCAAAGTGGATATCGGGGAAGACCGCGCGATACCCCATGACCAGCTGCCTGGCGCCGGCAATGCCGGGCGTCACCCACGGACTCGCCGGGTCATGGTCGGTAAAGCTCGGAGCGATGATCTCGTCGACGACGGTGAGCTGGTTCTGATTCCAGAGCTCCTGCCACCAGCGCTGTACCACCTGCTCGTGGTCGATCATTGTCATCACGCGACCCTTTCACTTGTCTCCACCCCAGTATGGCACTTCATTGTCGCAAAAAACGGGAAATGACTAACAACTTCACGACAAATAAATTTAATGCAAAATATCTGCTGAGGTATCATATGCGAGCAGGGGTTCCGAACTGGAGCCGCCCCGCGCCTGCCGCGTCACGACCTTCGCAACGTACGGCGGTTCGGTGACAAGCCGTATCGCTCTGGCGAACCAGCCAGCGAGTGCAAAGAGTCCCCAATTTCGACATGCTGCGTCGTATTCGGCATGGTTCAAGCTCTCTTGAGATCGCGGCAGTTTCAGGCGCATTTGCCGCCTCACATACAGCGCGACCCCAGGTCGCTGCGAGCACGCTCAAGGAGTGGCGACGCGCAAATCGACGACCTGTGTGCCCTGATTGCTCGCCGCGGTCACGATCGGCGCCACGGCTGTCCGGCCGCCGGGCGTAGCCGATCGACCGGCTCGCCGGTGAGCACCTCCCGGCGGTCGGGGCAGCGCACAGCGGCATCTTGTCCCGCGCCCGGCGGGCCGGCGCTTGCCGTAACATGGAGGGGCCGGACAGCGCTCTTGCGGCTATAGTGAACCTATCTCGCACTGCACGGAACTGAGCACGTGTTTACACATTTGCACCTCCATACGGAGTTCTCGCTACTCGACGGGCTGGCGCGGATCGAACCGGCGCTCGACCGCGTCAAGGCGCTCGGCCAGGACGCCGCGGCGATCACCGACCACGGCAACCTCTACGGTGCGATCGATTTCTACAAGGCCGCACGCACGCGCGGCATCAAGCCGCTGATCGGCATCGAGGCCTACGTCGCGCCCGGCTCGCGGCTCTCGCGCGACCCACGGGAGAAATCGCCCTTCCACCTGACGCTGATCGCGCGCAACGTCACCGGCTTCAAAAACCTGCTGGCGCTCTCCAGCACGGCGAACCTCGAAGGCTACTACTACAAGCCACGCATGGACCGCGAGCTGTTCGAGCGGCACGCGGACGGGCTGCTCGCCCTCTCCGGCTGCCCGTCGAGCGAGGTGCACCGCGCCCTGCAGGACGGCCGCCGCGACGACGCGATCGCCGCGATCCGCTGGTATCGCGAGGTCTTCGACGGCAACTACTACATCGAGATTCAAGAACACGGCGACGAGCAGTTCTCCCGCCTGAACCCTGACCTTGTCGCGCTGGGCAAGGAATTCGATATCCCCGTCGTCGTCACCAACGACTCGCACTACACCGGTCCGGACGACGCCGAGGCGCACGACATCCTGCTCTGCATCGGCACCAACGCGACGGTCAACGATCCGAAGCGCATGCGCATGGAGGGCGGCAGCTACTACATTAAGTCGGAAGAGGAGATGGCGGCGCTCTTTCCCGAGCTGCCCGAGGTTGTCTCGAACACCTGGAAGGTCGCGGAGAGCGTCGAGAGCTACGATCTGGAGTTCGGCCGCCTCAATCTGCCCGACCCGGAGCTGCCCGGCGACCTCAACCCCATGCAATACCTGGCGAAGCTTTCGTGGGAAGGGTTGGCGCGGCTCTATCCCGACGCGAGCGAAGAGGTGCGCAAGCGCCTCGAATACGAGTTGGACGTGGTCGAGGAGACGGGCTTTCCGGCGTACATCCTGCTGGTGCGCGAGTTCGCGCAGTACGCGCGTAACAACCGTATCCCCTTCGGCGTGCGCGGCTCGGCGGCGGCCAGCATCATCCTCTACTGCACCGGCATCACCGAGATCGACCCGATCAAGCACCGGCTCGTCTTCGAGCGCTTTTTGAACCGCGAGCGGCGCGAGATGCCCGATATCGACATGGATATCGCCGACGACCGCCGCGGCGAGTTGATCAAGTACGTCGCCGGCCGCTTCGGCCACGACCGTGTCGCGCAGATCATCACCTACGGGACGCTCGGCGCGAAGGCGGCGATCCGCGACGTGGGCCGCGCCCTGGGCATGGCGCCCGGCGACACGGATCGGCTCGCCCGCCTCGTGCCGCCGACGCTGCACATGACGATCGACCGCGCCTTGAACGAGAGCCAGGAGCTGCGCCAGCGCTACGACGCCGATGCCGTGGTCAAGCGTCTGATCGACACCGCGCGCAACGTCGAAGGGGTCGCACGGCACGCCAGCACGCACGCGGCCGGTGTCGTGATCGCCAAAGATCCGCTGGTCGAGCATGTGCCGCTGCAGAAGCCGGCGCGCGGCGACGACCAGTCGCTGCCGATGGTCTGCTGGGACATGAACACCGTGGCCGAGATCGGCCTGCTGAAGATGGACTTCCTCGGCCTCTCGAACCTGACCATCCTCGGCAAGGCCGTGGAGCTGATCAGCGAGACGCGCGGCCTCGATCTTGTGCTCAGCGAACTGCCCGACGGCGACACCAAAACCTACGAGATGCTGAAGCAAGGCGAGACGTTCGGCGTCTTCCAGCTTGAATCCGCGCCGATGCGGCGGCACATTCAGGAGTTGCGGCCGGAATCGATCGCCGAGCTGTCGGCCATGGTCGCGCTCTACCGCCCTGGCCCGATGGCGCACATTCCGGCCTACTGCCGCTCCAAGCACGGCATCGAGCCGGTGAAGTATCCGCACGCCGACCTGGCGGAGATTCTGGACGAGACCTACGGCATCATCGTCTACCAGGACCAGGTGCTGCTGATCGCGCAGAAGTTCGGCGGCTACACGCTCGGCCAGGCCGACATTATGCGCAAGGCGATGGGCAAGAAGATCGCGGAGAAGATGCGCGCCGAGCGCGACAACTTCCGCCGCGGCGCCGTCGCGAAGGGCTACACGGAGGCCGACGCCGACCGCATCTTCGACCTGATCGAGCCGTTCGCCGGCTACGCCTTCAACAAGGCGCACGCCACCTGCTACGGCACGATCTCGTATCAGACGGCGTATCTGAAGGCGAACTACGCGGCGGAATACATGACCGCCGTGCTGCAATTGGCCGACAACCACCCGGCCGGCTTCGCCGAGCGCGTCGCCGCCGCCGCTGCCGAGTGCGCCCGCCTCGATCTGGTGATGCTGCCGCCGGACGTGAACCGCAGCGATGTGACCTTCCGCATCGATACCGCGGAAGACGGCCGCACCGGACTGCGCTTCGGGCTCTCGTCCATCAAAAATGTCGGCTCCGGCGCCATCGAAAGCCTGATCGAGGAGCGCAGCAAGAACGGGCCGTTTGCCTCGCTCGAAGAGTTCTGCCGCCGCGCCAGCCTGAAGAACGCGAACAAGCGCATGCTGGAGAGCCTGATCAAGGCCGGCGCACTCGACTGCTTCGCCGCCGATGCCGGCATGGAGCGCGAACAGTACCGCAGCACGTTGCTGTTCAACATCGACCGAGTCATGGGACTCGTCCAGCGCGAGCAGAAGCTGCGCGACGCCGGCCAGACCACGATGTTCGACATGTTCGGCGAAAGCGCCGAGACGCCGCTGCCGCAGCTCGAGCTGCTGACCACGCCGTCGCTGCAGGCGAAGGAGCTGCTTGCCTACGAAAAGGAGTTGCTGGGCGTCTACGTCTCGGAGCATCCGTTCAAGGCCGCCTCGGTCGCACTGGCGTCGCAGGTGGACATGCTGATCAACGAGATCAGCGTTGAGAGCGCCGGGCGCGAGGCCCGCCTCGCCGGGATCATCGTCAGCGTGCGGCCGCTGCTGACCAAGGCCGGCCGCGGCTTCTGCGCTGCCACGCTCGAAGACCTGACCGGCCAGATCGAAGTGACCGTCTGGCCGGACACGTACGAACAGCAGCGCGAGCTCTGGGCCGAAGGCAAGATCGTGCGGCTCACGGCGCGCATCCGCCAGCGTGACGACCGCCTTGATGTGGCCGTCGTCCACGCCGCCGAGTTCGACCCGCACGTCGAGGGCGGCGTACCGGCCGAGATGCGCGAGACGGTGGCTGAGGTGGACCGGCTGGTGCCCGGCCGGCCACCGGAGCAGGCCAACGGCTATCGTAACGGGAACGGCAACGGCCGCGGGCGCAATGGCAACGGCTACAAGAACGGCAACGGCAACGGCAATGGCGCGCCAGCGCCGTCCGGCCCACCGCCGCGGCTGCTGGTGCGTATCGAGATCACCGAGCGCCCGGACGACGAGGCCGACGACCGCCGCCGGCTGAACGAGCTGGTGCAGGCGTTGCGCGCCGCTCCGGGCGAAGACGCGGTGCGGCTGGTGCTGCGGACACAGGCGCAGCCCTACGAGCTGGAGCTGCCGCCGGTGACCCTGAGCCCAGCGCTCGAAGAGCGGCTGCGCCCGATCCTCGCGCCGGACGACTGGGGGCGCTTCCTGCCAGAGGCGCTGCCGGCGGGCGCGGCCTGAGCGCAGCCTCTCGGCCCTCACCCCCTCCCCTCTCCCAATCCTGGGCGAGGGGCGAGCCGGCGTGCAGCGGCCCGAGAGGGCGTCGGGCTAACCGTGTGGTGCCCGGAACGCTGCGTGCCGGATCGGCGCCTGCGCCCCGCGTGCAACGCATGGGCGCAGGCGCCAGGCGCACCGGGGGGTGGGCAGCCGGGCGGCCGCCGCGGCTGCTCCGCGGGCGGCCAGGGCGGCGTGCTGCGGGAGCAGGGCGCGGCGCGGGCGCGGCGGTCCGTGCGCACCGCGCTGCCCACGGCGCCGGACGGCAGCGGCGCCGCCGGCGCCGGCAGCGGCGCCGCGATCGGGCTGGTCATGCCCGGGCCTCCCGGCGCCCGCACCGGTGCGGGCGGCTGGGCGGGCGGGCGCACCGGCCCGTTCCCAGCGTACAGGACCGTGACCATACACGAGGGTGAGGGCCGCGCCCTACGCCGCGGCGAGCACCAGCTGGTCGCGGCCGGCGTGTTTGGCGGCATACAGCGCCTTGTCGGCGCGTTCCAGCAACGCGGCCGCGTCCTCGCCCGGCTGCGCCTGCACCAAGCCGACGCTGATCGTGAACGGCGGGCGGCCGCTGCGAAAGCGTGTTTCGTTGGCGCGGCGGATGAGGTTGATCAGCCGGTTGACGTGATCGGCCGCGTGCTCCAGCGTGGGCGCCGTCAGCAAGACCACGAACTCGTCGCCGCCGAAACGCGCGACGAAGTCATCGTCGCCGAAGGCCTGGCGGCAGAACTCGCCGAACTCGCTCAGGGCGGCATCGCCGGCAGCGTGGCCGTACGTATCGTTAATATATTTGAAGTGGTCAAGATCGATCAGCGCCAGCGCCAGTGCGGCGTTGCCATGTTCGAGCTGCAGCGCCAGCTCGGCCATGCGCTGATCCCAGGCGATGCGGTTGTGCAGCCCCGTGAGCGGATCGCGCAGAGCCTGTGCGCTGACCACGCCGAGCCGTGCTTCAAGCGTCTCCACGCGGGCGCGCAGCGCGCCGATCTGCCGCGCCTCTATCTCTTGCCGGGCGGTAGTAGCCTCGCGCAGCGCGGCCAGCTCGATGCGCAACTGCTGACGCAGCAGGCGCAGGTCATCGATCGCGCCGATCTGCTCGATGCGGTCACTGCGCTCCAGCACCTGCTCAGCGTACGCGGCGTTGGCGTCCTGGAACTGCACCACGGCGTCGGCGAGCAGCTCGATCGTCGCGTTGAACTCTTCCTCGCGGGCGCGCAGCAGCGTCTCACGCTCGCGCAGGTGCGCTTGCGTGCAGGCAGCAATGCCCTGCTCGGCCTGCCGCACCGCGCCCGGCGTGGCCGCCTGCTCCAACGCGGCGATGCCCGTATCGAGCATGGCGCGGTAGCCCTGCGTATCCAGGCCGGGCTGTTCGAGGCTGCCGAGTTTCAAGAGCGCAGCATTGATCACGGCCGCGCGCTGGAAGGCGGCCCGCAGCGCCGCCTCACCCGCCGGCGCCGGCCCTTCGGCGTCTGCCCGGCCCGCGCTCCCTCCTGACGAACCGCCCATTTCCGCTCCCTGCATCGTGCGTGTGATAGCGCCACGCGGCCCGCACGGGCCGAATCTTGCAATCGCCCGCACTCCGGATCTCCCTGCATGCCGTGCGGCGCAGCGGCTTCACCCGGAGACGATTCGCGTTATCTTAGCTATCGAAGCGACGGCCGGACGCTTCAGTCGCGCCGCGAGCCAGCGCCCGACCCCTCCCGGCCGCTCAGGACGCGGTGATCACGAGCCGGTCGCGCCCGCCCTCCCGCGCCGCGGCCAGCGCCGTGTTCGCCCGCTTCAGCAGGGCGTGGACGCGGTCGCCCTTCTGCGAGGCGACCATGCCCACGCTCACCGTGAACGGTGTCCGCTCGGCGTCGCGCTCGGTTTCGTTGGTGCGGCGAATCGCCGTGAAGAGCCGATCCAGGTGCTCGGTGGCGTGATCGGGGCCATCGACGGCGATCAGCGCCACGAACTCTTCGGCGCCGAAACGGGCCACGAAATCATCGTTGCCGAACGCCTGGCGGCAGAACTCGCCGAACTCCGTCAATACGGCATCGACGCGACCCTGATTCTGTCCTTCGAGCAGCCGGTCCAGATGGTCGAGCTCGATCAGCGCCACGGCGAAGGCGTCGTCGCCCTCTTCGAGCTGAATCGCCAGCTCGGCCATACGCTGATTCCAGGCGGTACGATTGTACAGGCCGGTTTGTGCATCGCGCTGCGCCTGTGCGCTGACCACGTTCAGCTTCGCCTCAAGCGTGCTGACCTTGGCGCTCAAGCGCTGGAGCTGGCGAGACTGGGACTCCTGCTTGGCGATCGTCTCTTCGCGCAGCTCGGTCAGCTCTTTGGTCATGCGCGAGCGCAGTATCTGCAGATCGTCGGTTGTCATCACCTGTTTCATGCGATTGCTGCGCTCCAACAATCCATCGACGAAGATCTGGTCCGTGTCCTTGAACTGCACAACGGCATCGGAGAGGATCTCAACCGTAGCCGTATATTCGGCGTCGCGCGCGGTGAGCAGCTCTTCGCGGGCGCGCAGATGGAGCTGGGTGCTGCGCGCGATGCGCTGCTCCGCTTTGCGGATGTCGTAGGCGCTCGCGGCGCCCTCCAGTTCCTTGATGCAGCTATCCAACACGGAGCGGTAGATCTGCACGTCCAGCCCCGGCTGGTCGAGACTGCTGAGCTTGAGCAGCGTAGCGTTGATCACGGCGGCGTGCTGGAAGACGCTGTCCAGCGCGACGACGGCGGGACGTGGCCCCGGCATGGCGGCCGCGCCCGCGGAGGCCGGCCCGCTGAATCCGGACGACATGGTCATAGCAACCCTCGAGACGCGACTTCACCATAACTATCGAACCGAAGCGTGCGTCTCTGAAGGGCAGTAGCGGGGTTGCGCGGGGGCTTGACGAAAGGCGCCGGCGCGCTCGCAACCGTCGCCGCACCGAGCGATCCGCGCTCTGCTCAGCCGCTCCGCCTCGCGCCGCGGCCGGCGCGCAGCGCGAACAACAGGCCCGCGCCCGCGACGAGCGCCGCGCCGCCCAGCAGCAACGGCCGGGAGGATGTGGGGCCAGGCGGCGGCGGAAGCCGGGTCCGTGCGGCCGGCGAAGCCGCGCGGCGGACCAGCTCAAGGCGCAGGCTGCGTTCGCCCTGCGCCATCGCCCAGCGGTGGTTGGCGGCGAACAGCGGCTTCAGCAGGAACGACAGCCGGCGCAACAGCGGCTTCTCCGCGCGCAGGCGCCAATCGTAGCTGATGTCGGCCGTGTCGCCGTCCTGTTCCAGCGTCCAAGTGCCGCGGCCGACAAAGTCCCCGCTGGCTTCGAGCGCGATGCGGCGCGGCGGATCAAGCTCTGTGACGATGAAGCGCCAGCGCAGAGTATAGGGCAGCCAGCCTTTGGTGTAGAGGTCGACGACGCGGCCCACGCCCCGCGCATCGCCCGGCGCCAGCTCGCGCACGTCCAGATAAACGGCGGGCCACCAGCGCGGCAGGTTCAGCGGGTCGCCGAGGATCGCGGCCACATCCTCGATCGAGCCGGGCAGGCGCCAGTGCGTGATGAAACGGTACTCGTGCGCGGCCACGGGGCGGCCCTCCGCGCAGCCAGTGCTGTGTGCTGCTGTGTGCACGTCAGCATACGACGCAGGCGGCACCGGCGGATGAACGCGCTCGGTGACAGTTGCCGAATTGCGTCGGCGGGCAGGGCGGAATTGCCCTGCCCGAGTGACTCGATATGTTCTGCACGAGGGCGAATGACAGAACACGACCGCAGCGAGATCCGTGGCTGCACCCGATTCAGCGAGCCACAGATACTTCTGCGTGAAGCCAGGCACGGCGGTCAGCGTTCGCGCCGGTCGCGGCCGCCGTGAGCCCGAGGCCGGCGAGCAGTCCGTGCCAGCCGAAGAGCAGCGTGAGCACCAGCAGCGCAAAGATAATAGCGGGGAGCATGGCGGGGCGCCCCAACGATCGGCGCGGCGGCCGGTCGAGCCGGCCCGCGCGTTCCTGTTCACCGATTCACTGACCCTCGCGGTATAGCACAGCAGCCACGGCCCATGTCTGTCCGACGTGTAACCATTTGTTAACAATAGTTGGAGATGACATTACCACGGTTGCGGATCGGTTATGGATTGCAGCGTGAGGTCGCCGGTCTGGCCAACCGTTCCGTCGGCGGATGCGACGGATAACGGTGCGAGGCGCCGCAGCACGGCGAGCAACGCATCCAGCTCGAATGGCTTGGCCAGGAACGCATCGCCGGGCGCCGCTTTCGTCTGGAGAGCGCTGACCACGATCAACGGGATCGTTGCCGTCTCCGCCGCACCGCGCAGACGGCGACACAGCTCCCAGCCATCCATGCGCGGCATCATCAGGTCGGTGACCACGGCCACCGGGCGGATCGAACGCAAGGCAGCCAGCGCCGCCACACCGTCTTCGGCCGCGCACACCGTGAACCCTGCATCCGCGAGGGCCACGGCCAGAAACTCTCGAATCAACGGCTCATCGTCGACAACCAGCACGACGGGTGAACGTGGAGCATGTTGACCATCCGCGTTCATGCTGCCTCCGTGCCATGCCGGACATCGCCGTGCCGCAGACCCGAGCCACTGTAGCAGTGCAGTCGGAAACACGGCATACCTCTTATAGACGGTTGCAAGACCGCCCTTCATCAGGCTGTCTCTGCGCAAGCGGTCCGTGCAGCAGTTCCGCGAGCGCAGTTTGTCGTGCGGCGCGGCGCTGATACGGCGGGCGCGTGTGCGGTACCATCAGCTACGCCAGTCGCGTCCGCGGCCGCGCTCATGATCGTGCCGGGTATTGTGCCCGGGTGAGAGTCCGTCGGGCCTCGCCATGCCCTTCTTCATCGTACGGCAGGAAAGCGGGCCGCTCGGCTGGCCCGCGATAGAGCCGGATGTCTTCGACTCCGAGCGAGAGGCACGCGCGGCGGCGCTCGCTCGCGGCGTCCCCGGCGACTGGTGGATCGTCGAGGCCAAAGATGTACGCCAGGCGTTACAGCGGGCCGTGAGCCGAGGCTGACGGTGCGCCGCTCACAGCAGCGGCAGCAGCACCACGAGCAACACCAGCAGCACCGCCAGCGCAAGCGCCGCCGCCAACGCCAGGGCCGCCGCGCGGCCATGCAGGCTGTACCAGCCATCGACTGGCTCGGGCAGCGCCCGGCGCGGCGTGCGGGAGAAAAAGCGCGGCATACTCGCACGGATCAAACGGTGTTTGCCCGGCCGAACGTCTCGGCAACGCCGTGAGCGTATCATTGGCTGCTGACAGAATGGTGACAGCGACAGGCACCGGCGAAGCTCCGGGGACCGCCGCGGAAAATGCACCCTGCGGCGGCTACGCCAAACGACCGCTTAACAGAACGGCGTACACGGTGTATATCGAAGGTGAAGCGCACGAGCCACGGGCTGTCCGCCACGCGGCAGCGCGGCCGTGCGCTGGAGCAGGTACCGCACGCTGTCGCTGAACGAACCGCTGCCGCTGCTGAACCAGGCCGAAACACGCCTGTCGGAGCTGTTCGACGGGCTGCAAGAGGCCGTGCTCGTCGCTGGGCACGATGGCCGCTGCCTCGACGCCAACGCGGCGGCGTGCGCCTTGCTGGGCTACAGCCGCGACGAGCTGCTGTGCATGCATCGGGCTGACATCGTGGCGGAGGAGGCGTCCTGGCGCGCCGCCGAGTACGATCGCTTTGTTGCGGTCGGCCGTTGGCGCGGCTCCGTGCGCGTACGCCGCAAAGACGGCACGCTGCTCACGCTTGAGACGCGTGCCCGGACGCTGGACCTGGCGGGCGGGACAGTACAGGTCGTCATTCTCACCGTGCCGGCGTCAGCGGCGCCCGATCCCCACGTCGAGGCGGAGGCAGCACGGCAGCAACTCGCCAACATTCTCGAATCGACCAGCGAAGGGATCTACGGCGCCGATCTGGCCGGGCGCTGCACCTTCATCAACCGCACCGCCGCCGAACTGCTCGGCTACGCACCGGAGGAGGTGCTCGGCCGCGGCCTGCACGCACTGGTGCATCACAGCCACCGCGACGGGACGCCCTATCCGGTGGAGACCTGCCCGGTGCGTACGGCCGCGTTGCGCGGCGTCCGCGCCCGGCTGGACGACGAAGTGCTCTGGCGCAAAGATGGCACGCCGCTGGCCGTGGAGTACAGCGTGGCGCCCCTGTTCGAAGGCGGCGCGGTGCAGGGAGCGGTGGTCGCCTTCACCGACATCAGCGCTCGCCGGCAGGTCGAGGCAGAGCTGCGCCGTGAGCGCGAGCGGCTGCGGCGGCTGGTAGACGCCAACATCATCGGCATTGTGCGCGCCGACCTGCAGGGCGGCATCATCGAGGCGAACGACGCCTATCTCGACCTCACCGGCTACACCCGCGCGGATCTCGCGTCCGGCCGGCTGCGCTGGGACGCGATCACGCCGCCCGAGTTCCTGCCGCTGGACGCGCGCGCGATCGCCGAGGCACGGGCGCATGGCGTCTGCACGCCGTACGCAAAGGAGTATGTGCGCAAAGACGGGCAGCGCGTGCCGGTGCTCGTCGGGTTCGCCCTGCTGGAGAGCGATGCGAACGAGGCGATCGCCTTTGTGCTCGACCAGAGCGAACGGCGACGCGTCGAGCAGGCGTTGGAGCAGTTGCTTGAACGTGAGAGCGCCGCACGTCGCGAGGCCGAGGAGAACGAGCGTCGCTACCAGACCCTGGCCGAGGCGATGCCGCAGATGGTCTGGAGCGCCGATCGCGACGGCAGCGTGGACTACTTTAATCAGCGCTGGTACGCCTACACGGGCCAGCGCCCCGACGCGGCACTCGGCACTGGCTGGCAGGCGGCGCTGCACGCGGACGACCGCCGTCCTTGTGTTGAGCGCTGGCGGGAGTCCGTGCACAGCGGCGGTATCTTCGAGATCGAGTATCGCCTGCGCGGGCGCGATGGCGCCTACCGCTGGCATCTGGGCCGCGCCCTGCCCGTGCGCGACGCCGAGGGCCAGATCCGGCGCTGGTTCGGCACCTGCACCGACATCGACGTGCAGAAACGCGGCGAACAGGGGCTCGCCTTTCTCGCCGAAGCCAGTGCTGCCCTGTCTGACTCGCTGGATCTCGAGACGACGCTGCAGCGGGTGGCCCAGCTCGCGGTGCCGCGCCTGGCGGACTGGTGCTCGATCGATATGCCGGCCGACGGCGGCGGCGTCCGCAACGTCGCGGTGGCGCACGCCGATCCGGTCAAAGTCGCGTCCGCCCGCGAGCTGCAGCAGCGCTATCCGCCGGACCCGGCAGCGCCGGCGGGTGTACCGAACGTGCTGCGCACCGGCGTGGCAGAGCTTGTCCCCGAGATTCCGGACGAGTTGCTGGTTGCGACTGCGCCCGATGCCGAGGCGCTGGCGAGTCTACGCGCACTCGGGCTGAAATCCGCGATGACGCTGCCGCTGACGGCGCGCGGCAAAACGCTCGGCGCCCTCTCGCTGGTGTGGGCGGAGTCGGGCCGCCGCTACGGCGAAACCGACCGCGCCCTCGCGCAGGAACTGGCGAACCGCGCCGCCCTGGCGATCGATAACGCGCGCCTCTTCCACGAGACCGAAACGGCGCTCCAGTCCCAGGCCGCCGAGCGCGCCCGGCTGCAGCAGATCCTGGACGTGATGCCCGAAGGCGTCGTGGTCGTCGGTGCCAGCGGGCAGGTGCTGGCGCGCAACGCCGCCGCACTCGAGATCTGGGGCTGGCCGGAGCGAGAAACCGCACCCGAGACGAAGATCACGGAGTACGCCCACTATCAGGCCTTCCGCATCGACGGCTCACCGCTGCCCATCGCGGAGATCCCGCTGGCCCGCTCGATCGCGACGGGCGAGATCGTGCGCGGTGAGCAGATGCTCGTGACACGGGCGCTGGGCGGCGAGCCGCTCCCGCTGCTCGCCAGCAGTGCGCCCTTGCGTGATGCGAGCGGCCGCATCACCGGTGCGGTAACGGTCTTCCGGGACATCTCCGCACTGAAAGAGCTGGAGCGGCAAAAAGACGACTTCCTCGCCGCCGTCTCGCACGACCTGAAGAATCCGCTGGCCACGATCAAGGGGCTGGCGCAGCTGCTGCTGAGGCGTGCGAACCGGCTCGTTGAGCCCGACGCGGCCCGCCTGCAGGCTGGGCTGCGCACGATCGATCAGACCGCCACGCGCGGCGCCGCTCTGATCAACGAGCTGCTGGATGTGACCCGCCTGCACATGGGGCGGCCGCTGGATCTGGATCGTGCCCCCGTGGACCTGGTCGCGCTGGTACGCCGCGCCGTGGCGGAGGCGGCCGCCACCACCGAGCGCCACGTGTTCCGCATCGACACCAGGGCAGCCGAGCTGAGCGGCGAATGGGACGCCGCCCGCCTGGAGCGCGTGCTCGGCAACCTGCTGGGCAATGCGGTGAAGTACAGCCCCGAGGGCGGCGAAATCCGCGTCGACATCGAGCGGGAAGCGAACGGCGCCTTCGCGCTGCTGCGTGTCGCCGACCAGGGGCTGGGTATTTTACCCGCCGATCTGCCGCATGTGTTCGAACGCTTCTACCGGGCGGGCAGCGTCAGCGGCACGATCGCCGGCAGCGGCATCGGCCTCGCGGCGGTGCGGCAGATCGTGCAACGC
Source organism: uncultured Chloroflexota bacterium (assembly GCA_937879875.1). GTDB lineage: Bacteria > Chloroflexota > Dehalococcoidia > CAUJGQ01 > CAUJGQ01 > CALFMN01. The sequence continues at coordinate 29,077 of CALFMN010000254.1, forward strand.
CACGGCGGCAGTGTGGCCGTGGCCAGCGAGCCGGGGCGGGGCACGGTCATCAGTGTGCGCCTGCCGCTGCGGCCGCCGGAAGAGACAGCGGCCGATACCATTGATATCTGATATCGATGATCGCGCCGCGGAAGGTGAGACGAACCGATGGCGGCTGCCGGCACTGGACGAACGGCGATCGGGCGCGGCGCTGTGCTCGTCGTGGACGACGACCCCGACATGCGCCTGATGATGCGCTGGGCGCTTGAAGAGGAAGGGCTGTCCGTGGCAACCGCCGGTGATGGACGGGCCGCGCTGGCACGCATTGCCGAACAGCGGCCTGCGCTGGTCGTACTGGATATGAGTCTGCCGCTGGTAGACGGCTACGGCGTGGCCCAGGGGCTGCGCACGGCCTACGGCGAGGACGTGCCAATCGTGCTGGTGACGGCCGACGGCCGCGCCGCCGAAAAGGCCCGGCGCACCGGCGCCCGCGCCTATCTGCACAAGCCGTTCGAGGTCGACGATCTCGTACACGCCGTGTCGCGCATCCTCGGGGAGCGGCCCTCATAAGCGCTTCCCCTGCTTTCCCTCACACCGCGTTGCGGCGGAAGCCGCGAGCGGCAACGCACCGGCAATCTGCTGTCAATCGTTGCTTCGCCCTGATGCGGCTCCTGCTCCGCGGCGCCGATACGTTGCAGCGGCGAGCGTGGCGGCCCAGAGCAGCGCCGGCGGCACGAAGACGATCGCGACGAACACGCCGATCACCGCCGCATCGGGCCAGGTGCGAAACAGCGGACCATACCAGCCCTGCACCAGATGGCCGCAGAGCGCCGCGATGGAGAACACAGCCGCCAGCGCCGCCCGCCGTCCCGGCGCCTGCGCCGCACCGAGCACCACCAGCGTGCACACGTAGCCCGGAAAGAACCAGAGCGCGCCCAGCAGCAGCCAGGCGAAGATCGCCCAGAAGGCCGCGGCGAGCAGATCGTCGCGCCGGGTCCAGAGGCGGAGCAGAACGATCGCGCCCGCTGCCGCGCAAAGCGCCAGCGCGACCGCACGCGCCTGCTGATTCTCCGGCGCGGCGGAGATCACCCACGGCAGCGGCGCCCATCCTCCGTGCAGCAGCGCCGCCAGCAGCCGCGCCGGCGACCAGGCGATCCGGTCTGCCCCGCGCGTCAACAGCGGCGTGAACGTGCCGGCGCCCTCCCAGAACGGCGCAAGGCAGGCGGCGGCGACGGCCACCGACGCCGCCAATCCCAGCGCGTGCCGGCGCAATGGTCGCTGTTCCGCGCGCAGCGCCGCGACGGCGAACAGCAGGGCCAGCGGCGCCGTTACCCACTTGCTCAGCACCGACAGCGCGAGCAATGGCCAGGCGAGCGCCCAATCGTCGCAGTCCGCTCGTTCCAGCGCCCAGACGGCGAAGCAGGCCATCACGATGTCGTTGTGGCCGTTGCCGGCGATCTCCCACAGCAGCAGCGGGTTGAAACCGACCAGCACGGCAGCCACTGTTGCCGCCCGCGGCCCGCCTCTGCGCCCGGCCAGCCGCGCGGCGCCGATCGCCGCGCCGAGCAGAAACGGCAGCAGCAGCGCCCGGTAGGCGACGAGGTTGGTCAGCAGCCCCGTGCCCGCGAGCCGCGCCGGCAGCGCCAGCAGCAGATACCAGACCGGCCCGTAGTATGAGGGTTCAGCTTGCCAGCTCACGGCCGGGAACAGCGGATCGGCGGAAACGGCGAGCGGCGACCGCGTCATTGGGTTGAGGCCATGCACCCAGGCCATGCGGCCGTCGATCACGTTGGTGAACAGATCGCGTGAACTGGCCGGATAGACGGCCAGCATCGTCAGTGCCAGCAACCCGCTCAGGCCGAGCACGAGCCAGACGCCGCGCCGCTCGTGGCTGCGCCAGGCCAGGGTCAGCGCGGCGAGATAGAGCGCCGTGGCAAGCGCGCTGCCGCCGGCGAAGAGCAGCGCGCCGTGTCCGTTCAGACCGAGAAAGGCAGCCAGCGGCTCGTCGCCCGCGGCGCCGGCGTTCGGTTGCGGGTGCGCCGCCAGTGCCAGCGGCCCGTGTACGAGCCAGAGCACTCCCAGCTCAAGTGCGAGGCCGATACCCGCGATGCCGGCAAGCGGCCACGTTTCTTCCACACCGAAACGCCGCGCGAACCTGCCGGGGTGAGAGCCATGCAGCCGCCCGGCCGCCTGCGGCCGATCTGCCGGGGTGGGCTGAGCGATCATCTGCTGCTCCGTCCAGCGACCGTCGGAGCGCTGCCCGGCGGGACGCGGTGTCCGTGGTGAATCCTCGTCCCGGCCTACGCAGCGGGGAGCGCGAGCGGATTGGGCAGAGCAAACGGTTTTGGCCGACAATGCCGGGCAGGAGTGGCGAACGGCCGATGCCAGATGGCGATTGGGGCGATTCGGGCGATTCGAATGAGCGCGAGTTGATCGCGGCGGTCGTCCGCCGGGATGAGCGCGCCCTGAAGCAGCTCTACGACCGCTACGGCGCCCTCGTCTTCACGCTGGCACTGCGCAAGCTCGGCGACCGCGGCCAGGCCGAAGAGGTCTTGCAGGACGTGTTCTTCCGCTGCTGGACACAGGCGCACACCTACCGCGCGGAAGCGGGCAGCGTGGCCGCCTGGCTGTTCGGCATCACGCGTAATCGCTGCATCGACGTGCGCCGCGGTCGCCTGAGCCACGCCCGCGAGCGCGAGCGCGATCCGCTGCCGGCGGCCGATACACTGAAGGAGCCGGGGCAATCCGACGCCGCCGAGACGCTTACCCTGCAGCTCAGCGTGCGCGCCGCGCTCGATTCGCTCTCGCCGGAGCAGCGCCAGGCGATCGCGCTGGCGTACTACGATGATCTCTCCCAGTCCGAGATCGCGCGCGAGCTGGGCGAGCCGTTGGGAACGGTGAAATCACGCATCCGTGCGGCGATGGAGCGGCTGCGCCGCGCGCTGGCGGCCGGTGCAGGGCTCGATACACGCGATACCGAAGAGAAAGTGGCAGAACGCCATGATTCATGAAGCAGAGTGCCGTGACCCGCGGGGCGGAACGCCGTGATCGATGAGCACGAGCGGCTGCGGGAAGCGCTGGCCGCCGAAGCGCTCGGCGCGCTGGACGCGGCGGAGCACGCCCGCCTGGTGGAGCACCTGCGCACCTGC
>CALFMN010000255.1 GCA_937879875.1 uncultured Chloroflexota bacterium
GGGGATGGGGGCCGCGCCCTACTTGAGCGCGATCGGGTTGATCGGCGAGCCCACGGCGCCGGTGACGCGCAGCGGCGCTGCGACGAGTTGGAACTCGTAGACGCGGTCCTGGGCGCAGTCTTTGCTCAGCCCCTCGAAGTCCCACATCTCGCCCAGCATCATACCCATGTCGCGGATGCAGAGCAGGTGCATCGGCAACAGCACACCCTCGACCTCGCCGCCCGAAACCTCGACCGCGATGTTGTCGCAGGCCACGGCTGCGCACTCGTGGTCGTGCAGCCATTCCGCCACGCGCCAGCTCAGTCCCGGCGAGCCGGCGGTCCAGGCGTCACCGTCGCGGTTCTCCAAAAACGTGCTCCACCAGCCGGTGCGCACGAGCACGATGTCGCCGGAGCCGACGCGTACGCCCTCGGCCTTCGCCACCTCATCCAGCTCTTCGGGCGAGACCGGCGTGTTCGGGGGCAAGTGCGGCACGCCGCGGTGCTGCGCCACGTCGAGCAGCACCGCGCGGCTGGTGATGCCCTTTACGTCAACTTGATCGATGCTGCATTTCGTCGCCCCGAAGCTGGTCACGGCGGCGGCGGGATAGCCGTTGTAAAGCTGGCCGTCGTAGTAGACGTGCGAGAGTGCATCCCACTGCGTCGCGGCCTGCAACGGCATCATGATGAAGTCGTCGTTGAAGCGCATCGGCCCGCCTTCCCAGAGGTGGACCATCATCCCCTCCGTGCCGCCGCCCCAGCCCTTGAGATGCTGGGCCATCTCCTGGTCACCGCCGTCCACGGTCATCACGTGGATCGGGTTGCGGCGAAAGCCGTGGGCGCCCTGCGGCCCGTAGGCGTCGAAGTTGACGCCCAGCGGAAAGACCTTGCCCTGCCGCACCAGCGCCGCGCCGGACTTCACCTTCTCAGGCGTGATGAAGTTCAGCGTGCCGAGTTGGTCGTCCTTGCCCCAGCGGCCCCAGTTGCGCAGCCGTTCGCCCGTCTTGCGCCACTCGTCCAGCGTTGTCTGGCGTCCTGCTGTTGTGGTCATGGCCTCACTCCGTTTGGGGTGAATGGTGAATGGTGAGTGGTGGAGTTTGCTAGGCAATTCGTTCACTATTCACCACTCACCGCTCACCCCCTAATGGCCCGTTGAGCCGCCGTCGATCGTGTAGGTCGCGGCAGTGATGAAGGCCGCTTCGTCCGAGCACAAAAAGGTCACCAGCGCCGCGACCTCTTCGGGCCGGCCGATGCGCGGCACGCGGCCGGGCGCGATCGGCAGGTTGGTCATGCCCAGCTTCTCGAACGAGCGATGCATCATCGGCGTGTCGATCGGGCCAGGACAGATGCAGTTGCAGCGGATATTCTTCGCCGCGAACTGATAGGCGATCGCGCGGGTGAGCGCGTTCACGCCACCCTTGCTGGCTGTGTAGGCCGTGCCGCCGCCGCCGCCCAACGCCGCGCCCGAGGACATATTCACGATCGCACCGCCGCCGCTCCGCTCCAGCTCCGGCAATGCCGCCTTGCAGAGCAGGAAGAGCGCCTTGACGTTCACCTCCCAGGTGCGCGTGAAGACTTCTTCCGAGACGTTGAGGATGTTCGTGTCCGAAAACTCGGAGACGCCGTGCATGTTGGCGAGCAGATGCACGGCGCCGAAGTCCTGCATCGCCCGCGCGACCACGGCGCGGGCATCGTCCGCGCGGGAGACATCGGCCACGGCGGCGTGCAGCTTGCCGCCGGCGTCGCGCACCAGCCCGACCGTCTCCTCCAGCCCCGCGCCGTTCACGTCCGCCGCCAGCACGCGGGCGCCTTCGGCCACGAAGCGCTGCGCCGTCGCCCGGCCGATGCCGGACGCGCCGCCCGTCACGATCGCCGCCTTGCCGGCCAGCCGTCCCTCAGCCATACCTTGCGCCTCCTTACAACCGCTGCAACCGCCGCTGTACGACATCCCGGCGTGGGCGAGCCTTGCCCCACTGGAGCCGCCGCGCCGTCGCATTATAGAAATACCGAAGCGGATCGGCGCAAGTTCTTGTGATCCGCAATCGTTTTGCCCGGTGTACTATCGATCCGGCGCAGCGGGCAGGAAGAGGCTCCATTGCGCCGCGCCCGTTCGGCCCTTGCAGGCGCCGCGGGCACGAGGTTGCCGATGGCGACGATGACCAATCTCAGCGTGACGAGCGACGCGTTCAACGTGCGCGTCTGGAGCGAAGGCGCCGGCCCGCCGCTGCTGTATCTGCACGGCTTCGATGGACACCCCGGCGATGCGCCCTTTCTGCAAGGGCTGGCGGAGAACCGCCGCGTGGTCGCGCCCGAGGCGCCGGGCTTCGGCCTATCGACCGGCATCGAAGAGATCGACGGCGTGCTCGACCTGGCGCTGTTCTACCGCCAGCTCGTCGAGGCGCTCGGGCTGGGCGCGGTCGATCTTGTCGGCCATTCGCTCGGCGGCATGTTCGCCGCCGAGTTCGCGGCCATCTGCCCGCAGTATGTACGGCAGCTGGTGCTCGTCTCGCCCTTCGGCCTCTGGATCGAAGAGGCGGAGATCCCGGACTTCCTCGCCATGAGCGCCGGCCAGCTCGCCCGGGCCACCTGGCACGATCCGGAGTCGGCCGCCGCGCAAGCGACGCAGAAGGGCTCCTCGAACGGCGCCTCGCCCGTCGCCACGGCGGTGCAGCGCGCCAGCAACCTCTCGGCCGCCGGCAAGTTTCTCTGGCCGATCCCCGACCGCGGCCTGCGCAAGCGGCTGCCGCTGATCGCGGCGCCCACGCTCGTCGTGTGCGGCGCCTCGGACAAGCTGATCCCGGCGCCTTACGGCGAGGCGTTCACCGACGCGATTCCGAACGCCCGGCTGCTGACGATCGCCGACGCGGGCCACACGCCGCAGGCCGAGCAGCCCGACGCCTTCCTGGGCGCAGTCGAGGCGTTTCTGACGGACTGATCCGCTCGAGCCGTGCCGGTATATCCCGACCAGCCCGCGACCGTGTCCGGCCCATGCGCAAAGCACGGTTCGCTGCTGCCCGGACCGCACCCCAATGTCAACGCCATCAGAAGCTGGCGATCGGTCCGGCCGACATCGCGGCCGCCGTCCTCTGGGTGCTGATCGGCCCGTGGGCGGGCGCACGCGTACTCGCCCGCCTGCACTGAGCGCCGGGCGCGGGCAGGCTCCCTCGAGGTGGGAATCGCGCCGACCGTCAACCTGCAGGGCGTGCCGCTTCAAGCCGACGATAGCAGGGAGGATCGCAACCGGAGACCTCAGTGCAGCCAACGCCCGACGATCGCACGGTTCTGCGCCGCTGGATTGAGCGGATTCTCGCCGATGTTGAGAACACCGATCGTGCCGCGCCGGCACAGGGGCAGGACGGCGAGCACTCACCGCACGCGCCGTCCTTCGATTGGACGGCGCTCGTGCGCGAGGCCGTGACGACCTACGCGGACCGCAAGCCGCTCGCCTTTCTCGCTGCGCTGATCCGCGCCATTCCGCGCGGACAGGCCGTCGATCTCGGCCCGCTTTCGACGGAACTGCTGGCCGCCCTGCTGGCCCACCTCCGCGACAGCGACGCGCAAGCAGCGACCAAGGCGACCGACTCCGAGGCACAGGCGGCAGTGCGGGCGGTTGAGCAGATGCTCCGCTGGTATCGTCATAATCCGCGCGCCGGCTGACCTCACCGCACCGTATAGTGCTCCATAATATCGTGTCGCGTCGGGTGAATAGTATCCGATCTGCGCGCCTGCGATGATGATCAGTACCCGCAGCAGGTATGTAGCAGCCACGGGCGCAATGAACATGACCGGAGATCGTGACGATACACTGCTGATCGCCGACTGGCAGGGCAAACTCTACCGCGTGCCGCGCGCCGTGCTGGCGCAGTACGAGGTCGAGACGGCCGAAGGTCTCGGCGGACATGACGCCGATGCGGAGGCTTCCCCGCTGCTGAAAGCGGCGCTGGAACAGGCCCGTGCCGAACGGCAGCGGTCGCAGCGCGGCCACCCGCCCGGCAACCAAGGCCAGCCATAGCCCCATAGTCGCGGCTGCACACGGGATTTTCTCTGCCGCTTCGGCGTGCGGCGCGTTCCTCAGCGAAGCGCCGTTGCGGCGCCATGCCGGTCCGAACCGTTCGGTGGGCCGCTTGTTCTCCTCGGTTCACCGATATACCGTACAGCGCGTATGCCGTGGAATTCCCGCCGTCAGACTCGCAGGACCGTGCTCCGCGTCGCCGCCGGCCTTGGCGGCGGACTGCTGGCCGTGGCGCCCAGGGCGCGTCGGCTGCTGCCGGCGGTCGCGGCGCCGGCGGGAGGTGTGCGGCAAGGTGTGGCAGTCACTGCGGCGGTGCAGACGCCGTACAACGGTCGCGGCCTGACACCAGTCTGGGGGCTGAACACCTACTACGGCTACGGCGTCGATGGCTTCGACGAGCCGACCCTGCTCGATGCGGCCCAGGCGCTGCTCGACACGGGGCTCTGGCAGGCCGGGTATCGACTGATCGGCATTGACGATGGCTGGGCCAGCTTTGACCGCGACGCCGACGGCAACCTTGCCGCCGACCCGCGGAAGTTTCCGGACGGCATCGACACCACGGTCGCGCGCCTGCATGCGCTCGGCTTTGCCGTCGGCATCTACGGCGATATGGGCACGCAGACCTGCAAGGGCCGGCCTGGGAGCTATCAGTCCGAAGCGCAGGACGCGCAGTGGTTCGCCGCGCAGGGCTTCGATTACGTCAAGATGGATTGGTGTACCGCCGAGGCGTTCGATGCGCGGGAGCGTTACACGCTGATGAGCCAGGCCATCGCCGCGACCGGCCGGCCGATCACGTTCGCCGTGTGCAACTGGGGGCGGCAGAATCCGTGGGAGTGGGCGCCGGCGATCGCCAACTCCGCCCGCACCACCAGCGATCTGAGCGGCATCTTCGATGACGACGTGCTCGACCAGCGCTACGGCAGCTATCAGTGGTCCTGTCTGCTGAAAAATCTCGACGGCAACCAGCATCCCGAGGTCGTCGGACCAGGGTACGCCAATGACCCGGACTGCCTGCAGGTCGGCAATGGATTCTTTGCATCGCCGCTGGAGGAGATCGCGCAGCTCCAGCTCTGGGCCGTGATGGGCGCGCCGATGATGCTGGGGCTGGATGTGCGCAGCATCGGCGATGAGACCGTGCGGCTGCTGGCTCACCCGCAGATCCAGACGATAGGTCGCGATGTCTTTGCCCGGCAGGGCGTGCGCGTCGGCGATCAGCACGGCGCGGAAACGTGGATCAAGCCGTTGTCCGACCGGCAGTCGTACGCGGTCGTGCTGTTCAATCGCACCGACAGCCCCTCCACGGCCGCGCTGGTCTGGAAGGATCTCTTGGGCGTGCGCAGCGCCTACGTACGCGATCTCTGGAACTGGTCCGAACTGGGAACGCAGCGCGATGGCTGGTCCGTCGGCCTGCAGCCGCACGGATCGCGCCTGCTGCAGGTGGCGCCGCTGCGCTAGCTCCCGCGCGATGCAGCGGCAGAGCGGCTCGACGCTTCCCCGAGCTGCCCCGCCGACAGCCGTTCGGCCAGGGCGGCGACCTCGATTTGCAAACGCGCGAACGTCGCCTCCGTAATCGCCATGATGCGCGGCTCATCGTCCAGCGCGGCCTGCTGCTCCGGATAGCGCGGATCGCCCACGTCGGGCACATTCCAGACCTCGTGCGCTGCGCCGGCGAAGGCGAACGACGCGGCGCAATACGCGTGAATCGCCGGCTCCATGAACACGACGAGGTCGCTGCCCGCGAGCAGGTCCGGCGTCGTCTGCGTCCAGGTCGGCGACATGAACGGAATCAGCTTATTGCGCTTCAGCAGGCGCAGCGCGTACCAGCTCACCGGGCCGTTGAGGTTTTCGACGGCGCGGATGCCACAGGAGCGCGCCCGCACGCCCCGAAGGCCGTAGCTGTTGAGCAACGCCTCGGCGAGCCTGCTGCGGTAGGCGTTGCCGACGCAGACGAACTGGATCTGCACGCGCTCGTCCGGGGTGCGAATCGCTCCCCTGAACGCCAGTATAGCGGTCCCCGCAATAGACCCATTGGTGACCAAGCCCTCCAGATCGGAGGCTTCGCTGAAGGCGCTCGAGACGAGCGCTTAGAACGAGGCCAGTCGCAACGCCAGGGAGGCGACGGCCGGCAGGAGGAACAGCATCGGGTAGCCGATGTGCGAGTACCAGTGGGCGCGTGTGACGGTCACGATCGCGCCGACGAAATAGGCGACCAGGCCGGCTGAGGCGGCGATCCCAAGCGGAGGTACGCCGATGCCCACCAGGAGTCCAAGCGCGCCTGCCGCCTTGAGGGCGCCGAGCGGGAATAGCCACGAACACGGCACGCCGTACTTGGTCATGTTGTCGACCACCCAGTCGGCTCGTTTGAAGTCGACGAAGGCTGCATATGAGTTCATGGCTGCGGCGAGAACGGTGATGACGATGTATGCTGTCAGGACCGTCATCGGATACCTCCTTTGCTGTCTGCAGTGCCGTCTATTGCTCTCCGCGGGTCGTTGTCTAGACGCCAGGCAGCGTCGGTGGCCGCTGGCCGGCCCGGGCACGGGTCCAGACCCCCGGCAGCCGGTGGTCACGGCGCCCGATGCTCAGACAAGCGCACTACCCGGCGCGGGCGTCGCCAGGCAATAACGATCGCGTTCGAAAGGGCAGGCCTGTTCCCCTGCGGGCCGGCACGGTTTCCTCTACTTGATGACGATTTGGGCATGGTAAAGGTGACCGATGGACGACCGCGACCAACTGGCACAGCAATTCGAGAGCCACCGCGATCACCTGCGGGCGGTCGCCTACCGGATGCTGGGCTCGCTCAGCGAGGCGGACGACGCCGTCCAAGAGACATGGCTTCGGCTCAGCCGCGCGAACACCGGTAACGTCGAGAACCTGGCCGCTTGGCTGACCACGGTCGCCTCCCGAGTGTGCCTCGACGTGCTGCGCTCCCGGAGCTCACGACGCGAGTGGCCCGTCGGCCTGCGCCCACCCGACGCCGTTGCGAACGGCCAGCACGAGTCCGACCCGGAGCAGGAAGCGCTGCTAGCCGAATCAGTCGGTTTCGCGATGCTGGTGGTGCTCGACAAGTTGACCCCCGCCGAACGGGTCGCGTTCGTGCTTCACGACATGTTCGCTGTACCCTTCGCCGCGATCGCCCTGATCGTTGAGCGCTCGCAGTCGGCCACGAAGAAGCTCGCCAGCCGCGCCCGCCATCGGGTGCGGGGCACAGCCTGGGAATCCGACCCCGACCTCGGTCGAAGCAGGCAGCTCGCCGACGCCTACCTCGCCGCCGCGCGCGGCGGCGACCTTGAGGCGCTTCTCGCAGTGCTCGATCCCGACGTCGTGCGCCGAGCCGACCGCGCCGCGCTCCGACCTGGCGCCGCCGAAGAGCTACGCGGCGCCCGTGATGTGGCGGAGGAGACGGTCACCTACTCGCAGCGGGCGCGCGTCACCCGGACAGCGCTCGTTGGCGGCAGGGTGGGGCTCGTCGTGGCCCCCCGCGGACGGTTGCTCCTCGCCCTCACGTTCAACATCGAGAGAGGCAAGATCGCCGAGATCGAGGTGATCGCCGAACCTGAGCGCCTTCACAAGCTCGACCTGGCAGTCCTCCCGAACTGACCCGCGGCGCAACGCTCCAGGGCGGCCCGGAGAGCTCAGGGAACCCCATCCCCGACCCATCGGAGCGCCCGCCCGGGGTCGCTAATGGGTCCATAGCGGTCCGGTGTGCAGAGCCTGGCCGTGGCCTACCCCTCCGTCTTTCGAGATCGCCGCGAAGCGGCGATCTGACCAAGCGCTCGGCTTTCCCCTCCCTGGCGCGACATGGCCGCGGACGCGGCCATCTGGGATGAAGGGGTGATTAGGAAACAGCCGATTATCCTCGGCAATGCTCTTCCGTCCCAGATAGGCGCGCCGCGCCCATATCGCGCATGTCGCCCATGTCGGATTTGGGGAAGGACAGCTTGCGCAGCAAGCGGGGATAGGCCACGGCGCGGTCGCGGCGAGCTTGAAGGGACACCGGAATGCGCGGGTCATATGGCAGACTATCGCCATCCTGCTGCTATACTCACGTCAGATTTCCCTATACGGGAGGCTCTGGTGATGCGCCGGCGCACGCTGCTCGTCATCGCGGTCGTCGGCGCACTGGCGCTGACCTGCACCACGGCCGCGCGGCTGGCTCTCGCCGGCGACCGCGACCGCCCGGGGTTCGATCCATACCTTCACCGTACAAGCGGCGCACTTGCCGACCCGGTGAACCTGATCTTCCGCGGCAGCCTGCCTGCCGTCGAGGCGGCGGTGCCTCTGGTGCTTGGCTGGCAGCCGGTGCAGGGCAGCGACATGGTCTTCTACGACCGCGGCGAGCATCTGCACACCGCGGCGCAGTTCGGCCTCAATCTTCCCGGCGGCTCGCGCTTTCACCTGCGGCTCGAAGCGGTGACGGATGAACGCGGCCAGGTATACGTGCTGGCCGGCGTGCATCGCGACGACATGACCGCCTGCGGCCACGTGGGCCGCGCCTTCGACGCCGCGCGCGATCTGGTGGCCGGGCAGTTCGCGCGGGCGGGCTACGCCGTGGCACGGACCGCTCTCGGCAACACCGCGCCCGGACGGCAGTGTGACGGCAGCTTCACCGCCGGCGACGGCAGCGCGGCGATCATCGACCTGTCCAGCCGTCCGCACGCGCTCAACCAGAAGCAGTAGCCGCCGCGGCGGCCCAACGGATGCTCAGGCGGCGCGAACGCCCCTGCGGCGATCGGCAACCTCGACGGCGGGCAGCAAGGCGGAGCCTTGCGGCGCATGCTGCCCGCGCCGCAGGCGCTGCCAGAGGTTCGGACCGCCCCATACAGCGACAAAGGCCAGCGCCGCGTACAGGAAGCCGACGAGGCAGTCGATCAGGTAATGCTCGCCCGCGTAGATGACGGCAAACGTCATGGCGAGCGGATAGATCAGGGCGAGCCAGCCCCAGCGCGGGAACAGCCGCCAGCACACCAGCCAGACGAGGAAGGGAAACGCGGCATGCATGCTGGGCATGGCCGCGACCGGATCGGTTTGAAAGTAGCGGCTGAGCAACACCACCGGGTTTGAGACGCCCTGCCACTGCACCGAGCCCAGCACCGGCTGCACCGCGGGGATGCGGCCCAACTGACCCGCCCACCAGGGCGGCGCCATCGGGAAGATCAGATAGGTGGCGAAGCCGGCGTGCATCAGCAGCAGATACGCGCCAATGAAGCGAAAGTACAACGACCGCCGCCACAGCCAGAGCACGAACGCCAGCGCCAGCGGCGCAACAAAGTGCATCAGATAGAGCAGCGCGGTCAGGTAGTCGTACCAGTGCAACTGCCCGTCCCACAGACCCGCCTGCAGCCGCGTCGTCGGCAATTGCCCGAACCCCAACCAGCGGTCCACGGTGATCGGAAAGCCGACGTGCGCGCGCTGCACCAACCCCGGCGCGACGCCGGGCAGGGCGACGTAGGCCAGCATCAGCACCAGAAACGGCGTCCAGTCGCGCAGGAAGCGCAGGCCGCGGGCGCTGACGATGGCGAACAGCAGCAGGCCGGCAACAACCACGTCGGGCGCGGGCCAGGTGTGCGAGAACACGAGCCAGGCGGTGAATAACAGGAGATACAGGGCCTGCATCGCCAGCAGCAGCGCCCGGTGCCGGTCCTGCGCCGCGACGTAGCGGCGGACGAGTGTGCGGAGCCGGCCCGCGCCCGCGACGATGCGCGGCCGCGGCGGGATGGTCAACAGCGTCATGATTCCATCTCTCGGTCCGGAGCGACGGCAGCAGAGCGGGCGGGTCGTGCGGCAGCGCCGGACGGTCGTTTGTCTCACGCTATCTGTACACGCACGACCTGAGCCCTAGCTGAGAGGGCGCTGTGCGGGTCAGGGTTGGCCCGATCGTGGTATGTGCCGGGCGCTGTCTTGCTGTCTGACGCGCGGGCCACATTCCCGTAGCGGCGCTCCGGGCCGGAGCAACGGCCTGCCCGGACAGCCGGACGGCAACCGACGCCGGAAAGTGCGGGAAACGGAGGGTTACACGGCCTGCCCGAAGGCGCCGAGCATGGCGCCCACCACGAGGTCGCGCAGCACGCCGCGCTGCTCCAGCGCCAGCGGCAGCGGCCGGCCGCCGAAGACGCTGCAGGTGGTGATCAGCCCGTATTGCCCCAGCGAGAGGGAGATCAGCGTGGTGCAGAACAGGTCGGGCGTTGTCTCGGCTTTCAGCAGGCCGCTCTCGATGCCCGACGCGACGGCGACCTCGGATTGGCGCTGCAGCTCGGCCAGGCCGGAGCCGTGCTCGCGGTCGTGCGGATCCGTGCCCTCCGCCAGCGCCCAGAGACCCAGGCGGGCGTAGGTTGGGTCGTCCCAGACGAAATCCATGAAGCGGCCGATGTGATAAGAAAACTCCGCGCGCGGATCGGCACTGCCGCTGAAGCGAACCCCGCCGATCGGCCCGTTCAGATGCCGGGCGAGGCGGGCCAGCGTGCGGTCGAAGGCGGCGCGGTGCAGCCCGGCCTTGTCGCCGAAATAGCGGTAGATGAGCTGCACGTTGACGCCGGCGACGCGGGCGATCTCGTCCACGCGGCTGCCGGCCAGACCGTGCGCCGCGAACTGCGCTTCGGCAGCCTCCAGCAGCCGCTCGCGCGTGGCGGCCGCGTCGCGCTGCCGGCCGCGCGCCGTGCCCGCATCCAGCGATTCCCCAACGTAGATCCCGCTCGCCCTGCTCATCCTCATACCACCTCCGCCCTCAGTATAGTCAAGCAATTGTTTACATGCCATACCAGACTCTTGTACGGGTAAGCGCTGGCCGATTGTGCAGCGACAATCGGCACCGCAGACGGATTACCAAGTATCTGCTTACTTGTAGAGTTGCCCTAACGGCCGCGAACCCGGCCGCTTCCCGTTCCCCGCAAGGAGGCACTCCTCATGGCAGCAACGAACACGGCGCTCGGCTCGCCAGCACGGCCCGCGGCGTCTGCCGGCCGGGCAGATCCACGCCGCTGGTGGGCGCTCGCCGCGCTCAGCCTGGCGTTGTTCATGGCCTTGCTCGACAACACGATCGTTAACGTGGCCCTGCCGCACATTCAGACCAGCCTGCACACCAGCATCAGCGGCCTGCAATGGGTCGTCTCTGCCTACTCGCTCGTCTTCGGCTCGCTGCTGATCACCGGCGGCAAGTTCGGCGATCTGTTCGGCCGCAAGCGCGTCTTCCTCAGCGGCCTGGCGATCTTCGTCAGCGCCTCGGCGCTTTGCGGTCTGGCGCCGAACCTGAACGCGCTGCACGCCTTCCGCGCGCTCCAGGGCATCGGCGGCGCCGCGATCTTCCCGCTCACACTCGCCATCACCAACGAGACGTTTGAAGGCCGCGAGCGGGCGCTGGCGATCTCGATCTGGGGCGCCATCTCCGGCGCCGCCATCGCCCTCGGCCCGGTGATCGGCGGCGTGCTGGTGGATCATGTCTCCTGGCGCGCGGTGTTCTATGTGAACCTGCCGATCGGCATGCTGGTGGCGGGCCTGGCGCTCTACGCCGTGCGCGAGTCGCGCGACACCAGCAGCAAGGGCCGCATCGACTGGGCCGGCGCCCTGCTGAGCAGCGCGGCGCTGTTTGCCGTCATCTATGGCCTGATTCAAACGGGCAGCGCCGGCTGGGGCTGGGGCACGCGCAATAACGTGCTGGCGTTGGCTGCTGGCGCGGCGCTGCTGCTGGCCTTCATCGCCACGGAACTGACGATCCTGCGCCGCGGCGGCGAGGCGATGGTCGATCTGCGCTTCTTCCGCAACCTCGGCTTCAGCGGCGCTAACGCGGTCGCCTTCCTCGTCAGCCTGGGTATGTTCGGCTCCTTCTTCTACGCCTCGATCTATCTGCAAGACGTGCTCGGCTACAGCGCAATGGGCGCCGGGCTGCGCATTCTGCCGATCGCCGCGGGCATCATGGTGGGGGCGCCGCTCTCCGGGCAACTCGCGGCGAAGATCGGACCGCGCTGGCCGCTGGGCGCCGGCATGGCGATCGCCGCCATCGGCGTGCTGCTCTGGGCGGGGCTGATGGGGCCGCACGCCGGTTACAACGACTTCGTGGTCGCCTTCCCGATCTTCGGCTTCGGCATGGGGCTGGTCTTCCCGGCGATCGGCACGGCCGTGCTGAACACGGTGCCGCGCGAGAAGAGCGGCGTGGCCACCGGCATCAACGACATGAGCCGCGAGGTCGGCGGCACCTTCGGCATCGCGATCATGGCCGCCATCTTCAACCCGGCCTATCACAGCGGCCTGGTGAGCGAGACGGCGAAGGCGGGGTTGCCGGCGAGCGTGGCTGCGACGCTGAGCAGCGGCGCACAGGCCGCGGGCACGAGCGCCGGGCAGCTTCCGGCGGATCTGGCGCTGAAGGTTCATGCTGCGCTGCAGGCCGCCTTCTCGGGCGCGATGGTGGACGTGCTGCGCGTCGGCGCCGTGCTGCTGCTGCTCGGTTCGGCCGCGGCGTTCGCGCTGATGGGCCGCGCCCGCGGCGGCGAGCCGGCCGAAGCGACGGACACGGACGAGGAGCTGGAGTACGCGGCGGCCGACTGATCGGGACCGCGGCGCCACCGTCATCATGGCCCGGCCAGGTGCTGAGCACCTGGCCGGGCCATTGCTGCGTCGAACCGGGCGCAGCGCGTCTACTCCCTGCCTCCTCCCGCGGGTTCCGAAGTGGGGATGTCGCCGGGCCGTAGCTGCGCTCAATACTCCTGATACGTGCGGTATCTATGTCCTGCATCTGCGGCGAGTGTGCCGCACGGGCGCGCGGCAGAAGGAGATCCTCAACATGGACGACAGCGACAATCCGCCCACAGATAAGGGCGACGCCCGGCGCGAACACATCGTTCCCGGCGAGCGGGATCAGGTGCTGACGGGCGATCGCAGCGACCGCCCGCTTGCCGAGCGTGAGGCCAAAGGGTTGCCGCTGGCAGACAAGGACGCTGAGGCCGCGAAACTGGCCCCGTCGCCGCACGCCAGCGGCACGGGAACGGCAGCCGCGCCCGGCCCCCGCATCTCCGCCGAGTACAACCCCGGCAGCGGCGAGTACGGCGCGAGCGAGCATCACGGTCCGGCCGGCACCGAGAAAGCCGTCGGCGCCGCGCACGATCAGGCCCGCTCGCTCAGGCCGATCAGCAACGCCGCCGCTCAGCATGACGACACGGACCCGGACCGCGCGCCTGACGGCGCCTAACCCCGCTTGCGCTGAAGCGCAAGCTCCCTTCCCTACGAGGGAAGGGCTGGGCTGAGAACAATCGGATCTCCTCAGATAAACCCTTCCCTTGTAGGGAAGGGAAAACCGAGCGCCTGCGCGAGGGAGGGATAGGCCTGCGCGTGGCCTATCCCAGCCGTTGGTCGATCACGACGAGCGCGTTCTTCTTCTGGCTGAAGACCACCTCGCGCACGCCCAGCGAGCTTTGCAGCTGGTCCGTGACCACAACGAGCGGGCCGGGACCCTGCGTCTGGCCCGGCGCGGGCTGCGGATAGGCCGTTGAGGCGGCGGTGTGGAAGGTGATGTTGCCTTCCTGCTTCTCCAGTACCTGGTGAATGTGGCCGTTGAGCACGGTGACGGAGGAGAAGCGCTTCATCATGCTCAACGCCTGCTCGGCGTCGTCCGTGCCCCAGCCCCACTGCGGATAGATCGACCAGAGCGGCACATGTGCAAAGACGAGCAGCGGCGTCGTGCTGTTCACGCCGGCAAGATCCTGCTTCAGCCAGTCGATCTGCTCCTGGCCGAGCACGCCGAAGCCGCCGCCTTTGACGTTCCAGGTATTGACCAGGCCGACGATGTGCACGCCTTTGTAGTCGGCGCTTTGCCAGCCGTTGCCCTGCGTGCCCTTGCCGAAGTGGTCCATGAAGGTCTTGCCGTTGTCCACGAACGTATCGTGCTCGCCGGGAGTGTAGAAGACCTGGCCGCTGTCTGACTTCGCGCCCTTGAGGATCTGATCGACGGTGTCGAACTGCTGCGGCGTCGAGAGATGGCTCAGGTCGCCCGTATGCAGCACGAAGGCCGGGCGCGTGGCGAGCGCGTTCACCTTGTCGATCGACTTCTGCAGCGTGCCGGTCACGTCCATATTCGGCGCCTTGTTGAAGCCGATATGGCTGTCGCTCACCTGCGCGAAGGTGAAGTCGCCCTTCACCGAGCCGCTGTTGTTCTTGCTGGAGCCGCCCAGTGTGCAGGAGCTGAGCACGCCGGCGCTCACCGTCCAGACCAGGCCCGTGCCCGCCCAGGCCATGCACTTAAGAAAGCCGCGCCGGTCGACGCCATCGTCGTCGCGCTCGGCTTCCGCGTCCAGGCGCTCGTGCCCATGGCCGCCGCGGGCCAGCGGGTCGTCGATCGAGCGCTCGTCGAACTCGTCCATGATCGTCTCCGTCGTTGGTAGCTGGCGCCGGTGCCGCGGCGCCGCAGTGACCTCGCCGAGGGCACGCGGCGCTACTGCACGATCACCTTCGCGGTCATGAAGGGGTGAATCGAGCAGAAGTAGTTGTAGGTGCCGGCCGTGGTGAAGGTGAAGCTGAACTGCTTGTCGCTGTCGATCGTGCTGGAGTCAAACGCTTTGGTGGACGAGGTGACGGTGTGCGGCACATCGTCGTGGTTCACCCAGGTCACCGTCGCGCCGACGGGCACGGTGATCGTGGCCGGCGTGAAGTTGAAGTTGTCGATCGTGACGGCGGGGCCGCTCGGCGTGGCCGCGGCCAGCTCGCCCGGGCGCGGCGTGGGTGGCTGCGCCGTCGTCAGCGCCGCGGGCGGTACGGGCGGATTCGCGGGCGGCAGCTGCGCCGATTTCGCGCTGCTGGAGCAGGCGGCAGCCAGCAGGCCCAATGCTGCCGCGGCGGGCAAGGCGAAGCGCGCGGCCAGGCTTGCCCGTGCCGGCGGGCGCAAAGAAGCGGGCGCGCCAGCGCGCGCACGGAAGGGAAACATGAATCGATCACCTCTCGGGATGCTCCGGTTTGCCCGGCGCTGCGGAGGGTCGCGCCGCGGCCGCGATGCCCGTCCGAGAAGTACTACACCGCCGCGATCTGTTTGGATTGGCACGAAGCGCAGCGAGTAGCAACGCCGTCGGGGTCGTTGCCGTTCATCGGCGCGCCGTGCCTGCGCGGGCACCTAACCCAGACTTCGCTGAAGCGAAGTCTGTCGTTTGAAGCCTCCGACGGTTGCGCTGCGGTCATCTGAAGTCTCCGACGGTTGCGCTGCGCTCTGGCCCGACACAGGTAGGGTTTGGTTCGAGGCTGGCGGGTGTATGGCGATCAACCCTCCGCGCGACCCGCAAGGACACCGCGGCCCCGCCGCCGTCGCAGTGTGGCAGTGTGTATGAAGCGCGCCAGAAGCCCCTTCCCGGCTCGGCCTGGCACTACCCCCATGTCATAACCGACGCTCGCCTCGAGGAGGGCGCTGCGGACGAGTTGGGGGCTGGAACTGCGGGGGACAGCGCTGGGGGACGTGCGCCGTCTCGCCCGCTTGCGGCAGCTGGTCAGCCAGCTGGCCGGCGCGGCCGCGCGCAGCCTGCCGCGGGCGCTGAGCAGGTGGGCGGCGCTGGAGTTGATCCGGTTTCGTGGACACCAGAAAGCTGGGCATGCTGCTCAGTGAAGGAGTCCACCATGCCGAAGAGTCATGCGCCGTATCCGGAAGCGTTTCGGGCGGATGCGGTGGCGCTGGTGCGCCGCAGCGGGAAGAGCATCCGCGAGGCCGCCAGCGACCTTGGCATCTCCGACGAGTCGCTGCGGAAATGGGTGCAGCAAGCGAAGGGCGACGCTGGTGAGGGGCCACCGGGAGCGCTGACCAGTGAGGAACGAGAGGAACTGCGCCGGTTGCGCCGCGAGAACAAGACGCTTGGGCTTGATCCGGTTTCGTAGACCCGTAGCCGCTACGCAGCCCGGAGATGCTCCTTCGCAGCTTCGAAATCGCGAGGCGTTCGGTAGCCGAGGCTGGAATGCCGCCGCTGGCGATTGTCGGATCCCGCGATCCAGTCGCAGACCGCTGCCCGTGCGGCCCCCCTGGTCGGCCAGCCGGTCGCTGGCATGAGCTCCCGCTTCAGCGTGGCGAAGAAGCTCTCCGCCATGGCGTTGTCGAGGCAATGCCCCGTGCGACGCATCGAACAGGGAACAGGCAATGCCCTGGGCCGCGCGCACGGCGTGATAGGCGCCGGCGGTGTACTGACAGCCGCGATCGCTGTGATGGACCAGCGCGCGGCTGGCCGGCCGTCGTTCCCGGAGCGCCATGTCCAACGCCTCCAGCGCAAGCTCCGTGCGGAGCTGGCCGGCCAGTGCCCAGCCCACCACGCGTCGCGAGCAGGCGTCGAGCATGGCCGCCAGCTAGTAGAGCCCGCCGTCGCCAGGCAGGTGCTATCGGTGCCCCAGACGCGGTTGAGCGCACCGACATCAACCCGCCGCTGCACCAGGTTCGGCGCCGGCGTTGCCGCTGGGTCGCTTTGGGTCGTGCGGACCTTCCGCCGCGCGCCACAGCCGCGTAACCCGGCCGCCCGCAGCAGCCGCGCCACGCGCGTGCGGCGCACGCGCGTGGCGTCCGTGCACAGGGCCGCATGGATGCGGGGACTACCGTAGCTCTGTCGGCTTCTGGCGTGGATGGCGCGCATCGCCTCCGTCAGCGTGCCATCCGCCTGTGCCCGCTGGCTGGGCGAACGACGCCCCCACGCGTAATACCCGGCTCGTGAGACGCCGACCAGCCGGCAGAGGAGGGACAAGCGGAGGGGAGGCCTTCTCCGCGTCGATGAACCGCATGCGGCTCACACGGTCTCCTTCGCGAAGCAGGCCGCGGCTTTTTTGAGGATCTCCCGCTCCACCTGCAACGTCTTGACCTCACGCCGCAGGCGGCGGCGCTCCTCGCGCTCCGCCGTGGTCAGCGCTCCAGGCGGGCCGTGCCCGGCATCGACCCTTGCTTGCTGGACCCAACGGCGCAGCGACTCCGTGGCGATACCCAGATCGACGGCGACCTGGCGCACGCTCTTGCCACTCGTCTGCACGAGCTGCACGGCAGCGGCGCGAAAACCCTCGGCGTACGGGGGCCGACGCTTTGGCAGCGTGGACTCCTCCTGTGGGCATCACGCCCAACCCTGTGGTGTCCACAAAACCGGATCAACTCCACGTCCCGGCCAGCGCCGGCGCGATGAGGCCGCATGGGATCAGCTCGCCGCGGCTGCGGTCGCCCAGGTCGCCCAGCAGCGCCCGACCGGCGCGTCTCCGGCTTCCACGCCCGCATCGAGCGCGACGCGTCCGGCCGCTTCGTGCTGACCGACAGCGGCAGCACCAACGGCAGCCGCCTCAACGGCCAGCCGATCACCACTGCCGAGCTGCACGACGGCGACGTGATCCAGCTCGGCGGCAGCTCGCTGCGCTACGAGCAGGGCGTGTAGCGGACACCGAAGAACGGCGGCCGCGTGGGGCACCTAACCCTGCTTCGGCTGAAGCCAAAGCGGTCCCTTCCCGAGGCGGGAACGGGACTGCTGGAGCGCTCCACTCGTCGTGCGACGGCGGCGAGGCCGTTGCTCTCACTGTGGCATTTGGGTGATTGTGTCGGGTGATTCCGTCTGCGCCTGCTGCGGATCGCCTCGTCGCGGTTAGCTGCGTGCCACATCCCCAGCTATCCTGACAATGCCACTGCACGGCGTATGGCCGACCCGCATCCTTTGCCATCGGTCAGCTTCGTGGCTAACATCGTTGTGGGCAATGCCCACAGGAGCCACACCATGACCGTCGGCACCATCGATGCGAAAGACCGACTGCGCATTCCCCGCGCGATGCGCGAGGCTCTGGGCCTCAAGCCTGGCGACGCGGTCTTCTATGCCCTCGTTGACGGCGAGATCCGCGTGCGACCAGCAGGCGATCCGTATACGGCATACGGTCCCGTCGCACGGCAGGTGCAGGCCGCATACGCGCAGCACCCAGAGCGCTTCCTGACGCACGAGCAGGTGATGGCGGAGCTGGGTATCACGCAAGCCGAGATCGATGCCTTGGATGCCGAGGACGCGGGTGCCGAGTAGCCCCTGCGCGATCACGTACGATCCGGCGGCCCTCGATGATCTGCGGCGCTTGCGCTCCCTTGCCCCACGCTTCTTCAAACAGATCGAGAGACTGAGAGAACGTCCCGAACGCGGACATCCCCTGCGTGGCGACCTTCATCCATGCCGATCGCTCGTACTCAGCCAGCAGGCCGGTGGCTATCGTGCCGTATATCTGCACGATGCACCTGCAAACCGATGCATCGTCTTCGCAATCGGTGAGCACGCGACCGTGTATGACGTGGCGCTCAGGCGGTATCCGCCTGTCGCACCACCTGAAAACGGGAACTGCTGAGACCATGCCGTTCTTCGCGGGCAGGACGGCGCCGGGAGCGACAGGCAATGGCCGGCATCGAGCTGCAACCCGCCACGGATTGCGTCTTCTGTGAGATTGTGGGCGACCGAGCGCCGGCAAGCATCACATACGAGGACGAAGAGATCCTCGGGTTCATGTGCACCGGGCCGGTGACGCCGGGGCACCTGATGGTGATTCCGAAGCGGCACTTCGCCTTCGTGGGCGAGATGGATGAAGAGACGGGTGAGAGCCTGTTCCGTGCCAGCATGCGGATGGCCGCGGCGCTGCGCGGATCTGGGCTGCGCTGCGAGGGCGTGAACTGGTTCCTGGCCGACGGCGAAGCCGCGTTTCAGGAGGTCTTCCACGTGCATCTGCACGTCTTCCCGCGCTTTGCGGGCGACGGCTTCCAGCTTGATGCCGATTGGTCCGTGCACCCGCCGCGCGAAGAACTCGACCGCGTCGCCGCGCTCATCCGCGCCGCGGCGTCGCTTGGCGCTGATGCTGGCTGACCGCGCTCGCTTGTGAGACACTTCACCGCTGCGCCGGGCTTCGTTATGCTGAACGTGGGCCACGGTGTCCCGCGCGAGGCGGGACGAGACGAGGTGACGGGTGTACGGCATCGGCATCGCCAAGGGCATCGGCCAGACGCTCAAGCACGCCTTCCGCCAGCCGGTGACGGTCCAGTTCCCCGAGGAGACGCGCTGGTTCTCGCCGCGCTCGCGCACGAACCTGCTCTGGTTCGAGGAACGCTGCACCGGCTGCTCCACCTGCGCCCAGGCCTGCCCCGACGGCTGCATTTTGGTGCAGACCTCGCCCAACCCCGACGGCTCGCTGAACAAGGACCGCTACGAGATCGACTTCCGCCTCTGCATGTACTGCGGCCTCTGCACCGAGGCCTGCCCTTACGAGGCGATCCAGGTCGGTGGCACGTTCAAGGACGCGGTCTACGTCTTCGACGACATGTACAAAGACAAGCACGCGCTCACCCGGCTTGCGCGTGAGTATCTCGAAGGGCACAACTGGACCTATCCCAACGGCGCCAAGGCGCCCTTCGGCAACGACCTTGCCGAGGCCGTCCAAAAGCTTGATTAGGGAATAGGGAATGGGGAATAGAGATCCAGAAAGCGACTCCATCATCACGCTCGGCGCCAGCCTTCTATTCCCTATTCCCCACTCCCTATTCCCTACGCGAGAGGCAACAGTGTGGCCACGATTACCATCGACGGCCGTTCGGTGCAGGCGGCCGACGGCGCGACCCTGCTTGAGGTCTGCAAGGCCGAGGGCGTTTACATCTCCAGCCTCTGCTACATCGACGGCCTGCCGCCGTATGCGGGCTGCCGCATGTGTCTGGTCGAGATCGAAGGCGCACGCGGTCTGCAGCTCTCCTGCACCACCAAGATCACCGACAACATGGTCGTGCGGACCACGACCGAAGATGTGGCCAACAGCCGCAAGGCCGTGCTCTCGTTCATCCTCGCCAATCACTCCGACCGCTGCCTCACCTGCCACCGCCGCGAGCACTGCCACCCCGGCGACATCTGCCTGCGCGACGACGTGGTTACGCACCGCTGCGTCACCTGCCCCAAGAACTACCGCTGCGAGCTGCAAACGACCTGTGAGGTCGTCGGCATGTCGAACTACCAGCCGTGGGAGGACGAAGCCCGCTCGTTCTACGCCTCGGAGCAGCCGCCCGCCGACCAGGGCAACCCGTTTCTCGAGTTCGACCCGAAGATGTGCATCATCTGCACACGCTGCGTGCGCGCCTGCGACGAGATCCGTCACACCAGCGCGATCACGCTCGCCGGCAAGGGCTTCAGCACACGCATCGCCTTCGGCGCCGGCGGGCCGATCCACGATTCGAGCTGCGACTTCTGCGGCGCCTGCATCGACGTGTGCCCCACGGCCACGCTGCTGGAGCACCCGCACAAGTGGGTCTCCAAGCCGCAGCAGTGGGCCAACACCGTCTGCCCCTATTGCAGCGTCGGCTGCACGATCAAGCTGGGCACCAAAGACGGCAGCGGCGTGATCGTGCGGCCCAGCACGATCAACCCGGTCAGCAACGACCAGATCTGCGTGCGCGGCCGCTTCCACTACGACGCGCTGCGCAAGCGCGACTACCTCTCGCGACCGCTGCTGCGCCGCGGCGATGTGATGGCGCCCGTCGCCTGGGAGGAGGCGCTAGACGACGCGGCCGTGCGGCTGGAGGGCATCATTGAGCAGCAGGGCGCCGATGCGGTCGGCTTTTTGGGCAACCCCATGCTTTCGAACGAAGAGGCGTACCTGCTGCAAAAGCTGGCGCGAGTCGCCGCCGGCACGAACAACGTCGATTTCAGTGCCGGGCCGCAGGCGCAGGCGCTGGCCGGCGCGATCCGCGGCGCCTTCGGCGGCGAAGTGCTGCCCGCCGACCTGACGCAGCTTTCGCAGGCAAGCTGCATCGTCGTCATCGGCGATGATCTCGAATCGAGCCATCCGGTCGCCTCGCTGCGCGTCAAGGACGCGGTCACGCGGCGCTTCGCCAGCATGGTGTATATCAACTCGCGCTGGGGCGAGCTGGTGGACTTTGCGCATGCCTGGGTGCGCCCGCAGGCGGGGCAGGAGATCGCCGCACTCAACGCGATGGTGCGCGGTCTGCTCGGCGAGGACGCGGTGAAGCAGCGTCTGGCCGGCGTGGGCGGCGTCGAATCTGCATCCGCCGGCGAGGCGCCGGAGATTGAAGGGCTGGACGAGGCGATCGCCTTCTTGAAAGAGGCGGCGAAGGGCGAGAACGAGCGCATCGCCGTCGTCTTCGCGCCCACGCCGTTCGGCACGTGGCAGAACGTGCAGCTCTGCCGCGCCGCCGCCAACCTCGCGATCGTGCTGGCCGGGCCTGACCACGCGCCGGCGTCATTCTACTACCTGCCAGCCGATGTCAACACCAACGGCGTGCGCGATATGGGCCTCGGCCCCGACCTGCTGCCGGGCCTGCACCCCGTGTCGGACGCGACCTTTCGCGGCTCGCTGGGGCAGGCCTGGGGCGCGGAGCCGCCGGCAGCCGCGGGCATGGACGCCGCCGCCATGCTGCGCGCGGCTCGGGGCGGCACGCTCAAGGCGCTGGTCGTGGTTGGGGACAATCCGCTGCTCTCCGCGCCGGACAAGGAGCAGGTGCGGCAGGCGCTCGCGGCGCTCGAGCTGCTCGTCGTGATCGACAGCGTGCTGACCGACACGGCCCAGCTTGCGCAGATCGTGCTGCCCGATGTGGACGTGTACGGCAAGGACGGGACGTACACGCCGGCCGACCGTCGCGTGCTGCGCCGCATGGCCGCCACCGGCCCGGCCGGCGAGGCGACGCCCGCACTCGACATCATGATCGGCCTCGCGCGGCGCCTGGCGCCCGAGCGCGCCGCCGCCTTCCCTCACACGTCTGCCGAGCAGGTGATGGACGAGATCGCCGGCATCGTGCCGGCCTACGCCGGCTCGCGCTACCCGCAGCTCGTGCTGGGCGACCGGCCGCAGACGCTGAACGGCGCGGTGCCCTCGTCCGGCGGCGCGGCGTTGCAGGACGCGGCGTCGCCGGCGGCGAACAGCCGCGGCGACGCGCTGGCGCTGCTCAGCGGACGCACCCTCTACACCAGCCTGGAAGCGGCCAGCCTGCACAAACCCGACGCCGACAAGCTGCGCCGCGAGCAGTACGCCGAGTTGAGCCTGGCCGACGCCGAGCGGCTCGGCGTCGAGGACGGCGATCCGCTCGTGATCGACAGCGCCACCGGCACGCTGCGCCTGCGCGCCCAGGTGCGCGACGCGGTGCAGACGGGCAGCGTCTTCGTACCCTGGCCCTTCGACGGCGGCGCCCTGACCGCCTTGCTGCCCGCAGACCAGCCGGAAGGCACGACGCCGCACGTGCGCGTGAGGAAGGGCGAATAGGAGTGCGGGCTTCGATGGCCGTGCGGGGCACTTAACCCTGACTTCGCCTGCGAAGTCTGTCCCTTCCCGACACAGGAAGGGTTTAGTTCGAGGAGAGTCGAAGGCCATCCTTCTGCGTGTCCCACGAGGACACCGCGGCCCCGCCGCCGCCCGGCGCCGCTGGGATCGCTCCAGAAATCCCTTCCCGCCTCGGGAAGGGACAGACTTCGCAGGCGAAGTCAGGGTTAGGTGCCCCCAGCCCGCCGTCGTCTGGAACGCCCTTGGAAAGTCACAGCCCGCGGGCCAAGCTGCATAGGCCGGCGCCCGCTCGCGCCGACGGGGTCCGCGCTTGTCCCTCGTTTGGGACGGGCGCTAGACTGATGGGGTGCGCCCCCGTAGCTCAGTCGGATAGAGCGCCGGCCTCCGGAGCCGGAAGCACAGGTTCGAGTCCTGTCGGGGGTACCGCGGCACGAACCAGTCGGCGGGCCGGGCCGCACAAGCCCGGCTCTTGTTGCGAGCCGCGCCAGCGGAGGAGAGGCGAACCCTGAGCAGGCGTCCACAGCTTCAACGCAAACGCAGAGAGAAACGCTACGACCCGCTTAAGCCCCAGGGCGGCTTTCGGCACGAGCCGAAAGGCTTGTTCGAGCGCATCATCCACCATAAGTGGGCCTTTACCGTGATCTCCGTGGTCGGCGGCGTTGTGCTGCTGATCGGCACGATCGTGCTCTTCAATCCGCCCAACAGCACCAGCACCAACAAACCACCCAGGCAAAATACCTCCGCCAGCGATGAGGCCACCGCGCCTTCCTCGCTGGACACTACGCCGGGACCGAGCGCCACCCCCTCGGCTACGCCGACGGGCACACCGGCGCCGCAGCGCAACTACAGCGCCGCACCGCCGTTCTCGATCGATCCAACCGCCACCTACGTCGCCACGATCGCGACGGATAAGGGCAACATCGTTTTGCAGCTCGATGCGAAGGCCGCACCGCAGACGGTGAACAACTTCGTATTCCTGGCCACGAACCGCTTCTACGATGGGCTCGCGTTCCAGCGTGTGGTCATGGACTTCGTTGCCCAGGGCGGCGCCCCGCAGCCCGACGGCAGCGGCGGCCCGGGCTATATCGTGCCGCCGGAGAACAGCCCGCTGCAGCACACCGCCGGCGCCGTCGCCGTCGCGGAACAGCAGGGGCAACCGGGTATGGGCAGCGCGTTTTACATCGTGCTGAAGGACCAACCGGACCTGAACGGCAAGGACACGGTCTTCGGCAAGGTGATGTCGGGGCTAGACATTTTGCAAAACCTGCCGTCGCGCGATCCGAAGGATCCAAACGCGCCGGCGCCGCTGGTGATTGCCAGCATCACGGTCGCCAAACAGTAGCGCTGCTTGCGCCGCAGGCCGCGCAGCACCCCGCGAAGGATAGGTAATGGCCCAGTACAGTGTACCACCGACGATGACGATCGATGCGAACAAGAGCTACACGGCAACGCTGCATACCGACAAGGGCGACATCGTCGTCGATCTGTTCGCCAAAGATGCCCCGAAAACGGTGAACAACTTCGTCTTTCTGGCGCGCGAGGGCTTCTACAACGGCGTCACGTTCCACCGCGTCATCCCTGGCTTCATGGCGCAGGGCGGCGACCCGACGGGCAGCGGCAGCGGCGGACCCGGCTATAAGTTCGAGGACGAGCGCAGCAGCCGCAAGCACATAGCGGGTACGCTTTCGATGGCGAACGCCGGCCCGAACACCAACGGCAGCCAATTCTTCATCTGCTTCGAGCCGCAGCCGCACCTTAACGGCCGGCACACGATCTTCGGCCAGGTCGTACAGGGGATGGACGTCGTGCAACAACTGCGCGAGCGCGACCCCGGCCGCGACCGCCAGCCCGGCGACGCGATCAGCAGCGTGGAGATCGCCGAAAGCTAGACCGGCCCTCATCCTCACCCCCTACCCCTGCTCTGCACGTCTCCGACAGTTGCGCTGCGCTCTGGCTCCCAATCCTGGGAGAAGGAGAGGGGCGATCCTGGGTCGGGCGTTCCAAAGGGCGCCGGGGTAGCGAACGGTATATTGTAGGTGCGCGTCATAACGCGCCCGGCGCGCCTGCAACGGCGCAACGCCTTCAGCCCCGAACCATTGGAACGCGGTCCCCCTTCTCCCAATCCTGGGAGAAGGGGGACAGGGGATGAGGACCGCTTACGGCGTCACCGTCAGCGTGCCGCTGTCGCTGCGGCCGAAGATGTCGGGGAACGTCGTTTCTTCCGCGACGACGGGCGGGAAGAGGAACATGCCCGGCGTCGTCGCCCGCGCGTAGTAGACGTACTCGTGCACACCGCGGCTGAGCGAGGTTGCAAACAGCGCCACGCGGTCGTCGCGCACCTCGACGTGGTTGAACGGGTTGAAGACGTAGCGGTAGCGCCCCGGCACGATCGCGCTGCCGCTCGTGCCGCCGCTGCGGTTCACCGGCAGTTGCAGAAGCTGGTTCAGTTCCTGCTGCTGCTGTGCCACGAGGTTCGGGTCGGTCGTCTTCAGGCTCGCGTCCACCGCTTCGAGGCCGGCGGGCAGGTAGTCTTCGACTTGCACGAACTCGAGATCGCTCGGCGCGGCGATCGTCAGCCGCACGCGCACCAGATCGCCCGCCTTCACCGTGTCCACCGGCGTGTCCGAGTCGGCCGGCAGCACCTCGCGCGCGATCGTCACGCCGTTGCTGAGCGCCGTGACCTGGTCCGTCTGCGAGAAGTAGCGCATGAACAGGCTGTAGTAGAGCTGGCCGCTGCCGTCCTTGTGGATGTCCACCGGCAACGGCGTGTCCCGCGGCAGCCCGCCGAGCCCCGTCTGCACGGTCTGCGTGTCCGAGGCCTGCTCCGGCGCGATCGTGCCGGAGCCGACCGGCTGGCCGTTCACCGTCACGCTGAAGCTCAGACCGTCGATCGGCTGCTCCCGCGCCACCACGAAGGCGCCGATCGCGTCCACCGCAAGGCCGGTCTCACGCACGGAGCGCCAGTAGCCGTCGCGGCGGGCGCCGGAGAGCCAGCGCACCGCGCCGTCGAGCAGTGGCTGCGTCGGGTCGAGCGCGAGCAGGCTGCGCAGCGTCAGCGCCGTGGCGCGGGTCGAGTTAGCGTAATCCGGGTGGTTGGGGTCCGTGTCCTCCCAGTGCGTGCCGCTGGCGCTGGCGATCGCCGTCGATTCGAGGTCGCCGGCGAGGCCGCGCACTTCAGGGTCGTCCGGCTGGGCGCCGTCGAGCAGCAGGGCGGCGAGCAGGGCGCCGTGGCCGGAGCCGCCCAGCAAGCTGCGCTGGCCGGCGAGCTGGTCTTCGCGGTCGCGCGAGCCGTAGCCCGCCTCGGCCAGCGCCAGCAGCCAGAACGCCTGTGTGTTCGGGTCGGGCGGCCGGTTCACGTCGGCCGACCTGTCGTAGGCGCCGGTCAGGAAACGCGCCGCGCCGCCGCGCACGCCGTCGCTCACCGGCAGGCCGGCGCGGTTCGCCACGCCGAGCGCATACAGCACCTGCGCCGTGACATCGGGCGAGCTGGGGCCGCTGATATATGGATCGCCCCACCAAAGCCAGCCGCCGTCGAAGCGCTGGTTGGCGACGAGGCGCGCGATCGCCTTCGCGGCCGTGCCTTTGGCATCGTCTTGCTCGCTCTGCGGTTTCTGCAGCTTCACCGCCGTCTGCCAGGCCGCGACGCGGTCGAGCAGCCGCGCGGCGGTCACGTCGTTCGGCTCGTACAGCCAGGCTTCCAGATAGAAGGCGGCGCGCTTCGCCACCGCGGCCAGCGAGGCGCTGATCTCGACGCTGAGGCTGCCCTTGTCCTGCCGCGCGAAGCCGGGCACGACGACGTT
This sequence comes from uncultured Chloroflexota bacterium, assembly GCA_937879875.1. Classification (GTDB taxonomy): domain Bacteria; phylum Chloroflexota; class Dehalococcoidia; order CAUJGQ01; family CAUJGQ01; genus CALFMN01. The sequence continues at coordinate 26,004 of CALFMN010000255.1, forward strand.
CTCCGTCACGTCCTGGTCCTGCACGATGCCCGAACTGGCGACAGTCTCCGGCGTCAGCCGCTCGTTCACGGGCAGCGTCAGTTCGACGCCGTCCGCCTGGCCGCTCGTCGCCTGTGCCGTGAAGGTCAGCTTCACCGGCGGCCCTGCTGAATCTGGGGCAGTCGTGTCCCAGCCGGCGCTGACCGACTGGCCCGGCGGCACCGTAATTTGCTGCGGTCCGCCAGTGATCGCCAGATTCTCGGCCGTCAGGTTCACGGTGACGCTCAGCGGCGCATTGGTGCGGTTGGTGAGCAGCGCTTCGAGGTGAGCGCTGTCGCCGGCGGTGAAGAAGCGCGGCGCGACGGGCCGCAGCACCAAATCGCGCCGCGTCTCGATCGAGGTCAGCGCGTCGCCGACCGAGGTATCGACCGTGATGCCGCGGGCCGCGATTTGCCAGGTGGTCAGGTTGTCCGGCAGCTTGATGCTGACCGTGGCGTTGCCGCCGGCGTCCGTGGTGACGTTCGCGGTCCAGTAGGCCGTGTTCTGGAAGTCGCTGCGTACGGCGGGGGCGGCGCTGCCGGGCGCCGCTCCCGCCGCAGCCGTCGCTGCGATCGCGGGGCGGGCCGCTGCCGTCGGCGGGGGCGGCGGTGTGGCGGCTCGCACCTGTTTCTGCGCCGCCGCGTTGACGGCGTTGAGCGACTGGCCCTGCGACGAGCCCGTGCCGACGCCGAGCGGGCGCGTGCTCCAGAACGAGGGGAAGATCGCCTGGGTCCGGTCGTCGGCCAGCGAGAGTACGGCCTTGTCCACCATCGCCAGCGACAGCTCGGAGGCAACGCCCTTGCCGCTGCCGTCCGTGGCCTTGACCGTGACGTTCACCGTGTCACCGGGGCCGAGCGTGGTGCGGTCGGGCGTCAGTGTAATGTTGAGCTTGTGCAGACTCGGATCGACCTTGAGCTGCGCGTAGCCGGCGCGGTAGCCGCCCACGTCGCTCGACACCTGCCCCGGCTTGAGCAGCGCCACGCCGAGATAGACGGTCGGCGCCATATCCGCCGTGATCGGCACGTCGATCACCGTACTGTTGGTGGGAAACTGCCGCGTGTTGTAGCTGTTGATGCGGCCGCGCTCGACCGTGACCAGCCCCACCGCGCCGGCGAACGGCGCCGGCACGAGCACGTGCGCCACGTCGCCGGGCGCATACGTGTCTTTGTCCGCTACCAGCGTGAGGCCGTCCTGGTTGTCCACGCGCCAGGGCAGGAAGTCGCCGCTGGTCACGTAGAGCGAGGTCGCGGTCTGGAAGGTGTTGCCGGCGGCATCCTGCCCGGCGATGGTGACGCGGTACTGGCCGCCCTGCGCCGGCGTGAAGCTGAAGCTCGCCTTGCCCGCGGCGTCGGTGGTCAGCATCTGCGCAGCAACCTGCGTGTCCTGCGGCGTGTTGATGTAACGCGGGCTGCCGTCCGGGTTCTTGCCCTTCGTCGTCTTCCAGACGCGGCGGTAGACCGTGGCCTGCAAGCTCACTCCCGGCGCCGCTTTGCCTTTGGTATCTACGGAGACGACGTCGATCGTCTCCGGCTGGCCGGCCTGTCCGAGATACTGCTCCGGCTTCACACCGGCGTACTCGGCGGCGCGATGGACGATCACCTCTTTCGAGGCGCTCACCTGCTGGCGGCTGAGGTCGGTGACCGTGCCGGTGATCGTGTAGCGCTCGCTCGCCGGGTAGCTGCCGAGCTGCGCCGGCACCATGATCGTCGTGTTGCCCTGGCTGTCGGTCGTGGCGGCGCCTTTGGCCACGGGCGAGGCCGACGGCACGGGGCTCGGCGAGGGGCCGGCACCGTTGCGGTTGATCAGCTCGAAGTCGTTGAAGCCGTAGCCGTCGTACGCCTTGTCGCTCGGATGGAACAGGTACGGCGCGGCGTTGACCTGGTAGTCGACAGCGCCGCCGGCCAATGGCGCGCCGAGGAAGAGATCGGCGGAGACGGTCGCGTTGATCGTCTGGCCGCTGATGTAGTCGCCGCTGTCGGTGTCGAGCTTGACCTCGAACTCGGGCACGCGGAACTGCGCGACGAGAAAACCGCCGTAGCCGAGTTGGTCGTTGTTGCGGTGCAGCGTGAAGCTGTAGTTGCCCGTGGCCGCGTCGTCGGGCAGCTTCACGTCGGCGCCGAGCGAGCCGTAGCCGTCGAGCTGCACCTGCTGCGTATCGACGGTATTGCCGCGCGAGTCGCGCGTTTCCAGCGTGAGCGCACCGAAGGAGGGGATGCTGTAGCGGCCGTCGTCGTCCGTGCGCAGCACGAAGCGCAGATGCACGGTCTCGCCGGCACGGTAGATCGGCCGGTCGGTGTAGAGATAGCCCTTCTGCTGCACCTGCGGATAGAGGCTGACCGGAAAGTCCTTCGAGTAGGGCTGCGTGGCCGTGCCGGTCCAATCCTGCGAGGCGATCGCCGCGTCGTCGGGGCGGTCGAGTGCGGCATAGAGCTGCGGCGGGTTCTGGCTGTAGTCGGGCCGCGGCAGCGGCGCGGCGAACGTGCCGTCCGCTGCGGTCTGGCCGCTGGCCAGCGCTGCGCCGCTGCGGTCGTACAGCGTCACCGTCGCGCCGGCCACGGGCTGGCCCGTGTTCAGATCGACGGCCCAGACGAGGCCGCTGTCCACGCCACGCTTGACCACGAGGTTCGTCTTCGTGATCTCCAGCGCCACGCGGTCCTGATAGGTCACGCCGTTGGCGCTGGCGTCGAGCAGGTAGTAGCCGGGCGCGAGCGTGCCGCCATCCGGCAGCGTCTGTGTGCCCAGGTCGATCGGCGTCGTCTCCTGCTGGTCCTGCTGGTAGCCCGCGACGGGCACGCTCCACTGGCGCAGCGCCGCGCCGGAGGGTTTGAAGGTGCGGTACGTTTGATAATCCGTCGTGAGCAGGGTGCGGAACTCCGCCTCGGCCAGCGGGCTGAGCGTGAGGTCGATGTTCTGCACGTTGACCGAGCCGACGAACACCTGTGCCGGGGCATAGGCGCTGAGCACGCCCGCCTGGCCGGCGAGGATGCTGAGACCGGGCTGCGGCGTGGACGGCGCCTGCGTGGTGAAACTCAGGCTGTACGGCGCTTGGATCGGCGTGTCGTAGCGGTCGTGGGCGCCGGCGCCGATGCTGGCGCGGTACGACGACAAGTACTCGGTGTGCAGGTTGATGTTGAGGACGGTATCGGAGCCGCTCCAGAAGAAGTCGGGCGCGTTGTCAGGGTCGGGCGGCGGGTCGAACGTGATCGCCGCCTCGGTGGAATCGTGGTCCATCGGTGCGCTGAAAGTGATCGACACGCCGCCCAATCGGGCGCTGGTGTCGCCGTTCGCGGGGTCGGTGGACGTTACGCGCGGGAAATCAACGACCGTGAAGCCCCACGTCGTGACTTTCGCCGGCGCCGCCGCGCCCGCCGCCGAGGCGGTGTAATGCACGCCGCGGGCCAGCGGTGCCGCAGGCTGGAAGACCATGGTGTGATCGTCCGGCCAGGAGAACGCGCCGGCGACGGTGTTCGAGCCGTCGGAGAGGCTGAACAGCGACTCGGCCGTGGCCTGATCGACCGGCTGGTTGAACAGCACCTGCAGCGGCGCGGTGGGATCGACGTACTGCGTGTTGTCGCGCGGCGCCATGTCGGCCACGGCGGGCACGATCGTGTCGAAGCCGAAGATGTACTCCTGCGGCAACTGGCCGTCGGGCAGATCGCTGAGCTGTTGCAGGACGCGCACGCTGTAGTGCGTGTCCGGTTGCAGCGCGTCCGGCCGGAAGACGTAGAGCGATGAGGTCAGCCAGTGACCGCTGCCGGTCGCCGGCGGGTCGAAGACGAGCACCGGCTGGTTGTTGCGCTGCGCCAGCGCCGTGAGCGCGCTGACCGGCCGGTTGAACTGCACCAGCACCGTCGCCTGCGCATCGACCTCGACATCGTTCTGCGCGGGAAAGGTGTACTGCACGGCGAGCTGGCCGCTCTGGCCTGGTTGATTCGCGGAGAGCTTGTCCACGGCGCGTGCCGCTCCCCCGGACGAGTTGACGGCATCAGTCCCGCCGGCTGAATCGTGGGAGTCGGCGCCGGCCCGAGAGGTCGAGCCGAACACGCCGCCCGCCAGCATGGCGGCCAGCGTGAGCGAAGTCAGGAACGCGAGCGCGATCACGAAGCGCGAGCGCCGTTTGCGGTCAGGGCGGGGCTGATCCGGCATGGCAAGCCTCCGAAGCGCCACATCGTCGCGGGCGCATCGTTCGCAGTTCATTCACTGCACACAGGACGCGCGATCGCGGCATTTCATTCCACGCGTCCGCGTCGCTCGCCCCGTCGCGATTTCCGAGCGTTGGGGGTGGGCGGCAGGCGCGGCAGCAGCGGCTTCAGCGATGCCTACGAAGTGTGCAGCCGGAACGGATTGGGGTGACGGGCCGGTGGTGGCCGAAACGTGATCGACGACTAATCGTGCAAGTCACGATAGACTGTCTTGTAAGCAAGCCGCCAGCGAGGCACGCTCAATGAGCATATGGCCATGAATCGCCGCAGGCTTCTGCGCCGTCTGCTCGATGGCTCACTCAACGTTTCGTTCGATGATCTGATCAATCTCGCTGAAGGGTTCGGTTTTCGTCCGGTGCGAATTCGAGGCAGTCACCATATCCCCGCGCACAGGGCCATACCGGAGCTGCTGAATCTTCAGCCACGAGGCGAACAGGCGAAGCCGTATCAGGTCCGCCAGTTCCTCAAGCTGGTAGAACTCCATAACCTTGAACTGGAAGACGAGCCATGAGCGACTACCACATCAATATTTTCTGGAGCGAGGAAGACGGCTGCTACGTAGCCGACATCCCCGATCTGCGCTACTGCTCCGCCCTGGGCGATTCGCCGCGCGAGGCGCTGGAGGAGCTTGAGCAGGCGCAAGTGGCGTGGCTTGAGGCCGCCCGTGCCGAGGGCAAGCCGATTCCGCCGCCGAGCTACCGCCCGATCATCTATCAGGCAGCGGGCTGATGTGGTCGTTGAGCCGGCATTGGAGCCAACCGGGGGCGACGAGGCTGCCGATCGCAAGGCGCTCGAAGCGCTGGTGATCGACAACCCGGACCTCGAACGGCTGGAATCGCTGCTGGACGAGTTCAACATCTTCGAGGCCGCCGGCTGGACGCGGCAGACATAGTGGAGGTTCGGCTTCGGCACCACGTCACTGGATCACGGAAGAAACACCGTCGGATCCTCCGTCCACTGGCAGAAGTCATAACGTGCGCCAGAGAATCACGCACCTGATCGACATCCCCGGGTTAGTCCTCGATGCCATCTATGTCTTCAAGATGCTGACAAAGCTGACAGGGGCATTTGAATGGCGCCGTAATTCATCTTCCCCTGCGCGTGAGATGGGAGATGAGGCATTGTATGATCTGTTATCAAATCGCTTCGCTATGCAAAACCAACGCATTGACGCGCTGGATGCAAAGGCCACGTCGGCCTTCTATTCTGGAACGACAGCACTTGTGGTTGTTGCAGCGCTGGTTCAGGTCAATCGTCATAATCTAGGCGTTGTACCTTTGACGCTCTTGGCACTGGGTGCATTTTGCTATCTTATGTCGGGGGCGTTGGTTACCCTCTCATTTCGTGTAAAGAGATTCGAGCACAGGCCACACCTCGCAGATCTGACCGCGGTAAGCGACCAGAATGATCTCGTTACCACGAGGCGTTGGATCGCCCGCGAATTACGGACCAGCTTGGAATACAACGAGCCGAAGATTAATTCGAAATCAAAACTGGTCTACGGCGCGCTAATATTCCTGTTCTGGCAAGCTCTGTGCTTGTCAATCGCGGCCGTTGCCGCCCTTTACTAAGAACCTATCCCACTAGGCCAGCTTGATGAAACGCGATGAAGGCGCAGGTG
>CALFMN010000256.1 GCA_937879875.1 uncultured Chloroflexota bacterium
CGGCATAACGTCGCTAGCGTAGACGACTCGCCTTCACCAAGTCCGCGGATGACCCATGATAGGTGACACCCGTGGGCACTTCACGTGACCAATGACGTCGTGTAGTGCCCGAATTCGCCGGCGACTATCTGAGCCCGTCCACCCTTCCTCGGCACTGACTCTCTTGCCCGCTAGAGAGCGCCATGTAGTGGCGGGCCCAACACTTCCTGGAGTGCTCCTGCCACCTGCTCATTGCGATCGGGATCCATGACCACGAGCCGCCCACGTTGGTAGACCAACAAGCGGATTGCGCGTCGTGGTGGTGTGGCTGCAGGCTGCGCCTTGAGGTTTTCGTAGCGCTGCACGGCGGCTCTCTGTGTATCCGACGCGTCGTCGAGGTTCCGCAGGTTGAGGAACCCGCTTCGGAGAGCCGCAGACTGCGCGTCTGTCCATGAGCGAAGCGCCAGCGGTGCTCAAGCTGTTCGACGCCAAAGCGACGACGGGATGCGCTGCCAGCTCCGCCTCGTTTCGCGCCCGCTCCTCCGCCAGCGAAGGCAGCCCCCAGAATCTTCAGCGCTGTGTGGCGTCATGGCGGGCTGCTACAGGCGCGGTCGCTGCCCGGTTTTCCGCGGTGTCCCGCGCCACGTGCGCCGTCGTTGGGCAGCGGGTCGAGTCCTTTCGACGGCATCGTGGCAACGAACCCCGTCTCTGCAGCAAGACAGGTCTCGCACACGGGTCGGCCCGGCCGGATGCACGACTGGGCCCCCTGGTACACCCGGTGCCGAGCTAACTACTCAGGACCGACGATACCCTCGCAACGCGCCAGCGACTGCGCAGAGCACGGCGAGGGATAGAGCTGACGGCCTACCCCGGCGAACACCGGCCTCGCAACGCGCCAGCGACTGCGCAGAGCACGGCGAGGCCGCCGAGAAGTAGCAGGCCGATCAATGTGCCGTCCTTCGAATTGGCTAGCCCGCCAGTGCCCGTATTCGGCAGAGACAGCGCAACCGCAGGCGCTGCGGCAGCCGTGCCACCCGCAATCGCTGGAGCAGCCGGTCGCTGAGCTGCGCCAACTGGCGCGCCAGACGCCAGTTGAACAGCGCTGCCACCGAGGCCGGTTTTCGGAGGCCGCGACGGGACGATCGGGGTCGGAGGTACGATCGGAGCCGACGTCGGCATAGCGGTCGCGCCGCTGGCCGTCGCCATAGCCGTCGCTATCGCGGTCGCGCCTCCGGCCGTCGCGCCGCTGGCCGGTGCGCTGCTGGCCGTCGGTGTACCGGTCGCACCGCCGGCGGTCGCGCCGCTGGCCGTCGGTGTAGCGGTCGCACCGTTGGCCGTCGCGATAGCCGCTGGCCCCGCGGCCGGCGCCGTCGTGGTCGGCGCAATGGCTGTTGGAACAGGGGATGGACTTGGGGGGACGAACGGCAGGATGAACACCGGCGGAACGGTGGTTGGGCTTGCTGTCGGACTGGTGGTCGGGCTTGCTGTCGGACTGGTGGTCGGGCTTGCTGTGGGACTGGTGGTTGGGGTCGGAGTTACCTGCGAGCAGGAGGTGGGGCTGACGTGGTTGGTATCCATCGTTACCGCGCCATTTCGTGCCAATGCTCTGCCGGACACATTCGTCCCGGTGACCAGCGCAATGCTCGTGAGCGCGAGAATATTTCCAACGAACGTGGTGCCTGTACCCAGCGTCGCGGAGCTACCCACCTGCCAGAATACGTTGCAACCCTGAGAGGCACTGGCATTGATCACGGCAACAGACGAGTTGCTTGCCGTCGTGAGGGTACTTCCTATCTTGAACACGAAGACCGAGTTGGGGTTACCCAGGGCGTTGAGCACGAGTGCTCCCGTTAACTGAGCCGACGACGAAAAGCAATAGACGCCCGGCGTGAGTGTGAGGCCGCCGAGATCCTGACCGGTCAGGTCGACATCGCATGGCTCGCCCGCGAGAACGTTATACGCGGTCGTCACGTCGTTTTGAGCTTGAAGCGCGACCGCGTCGGCTGCATGGATCGTTCCTCCGAGCACGATGCCCGGAGGAAAGCCGGTGACCGCGGTACCCGGGCTGACGCCCAGGTTTCCCTGGACGACCGTCGGGCCGGTATTGGTCACCGTGGAGCCGGCGAGGACGGCGAAGCTCTGGGCCGTGCCCAGCGACGGCGCAGTCGCCACAGCCAGCACGCGGCCGGGCTTGCTGCCTCCAAGGTAGGTACCAGCCACGAGCAGGACACAGGCGATGAGCCCCATCCAGGCCAACCGTTTGGGCCAGCCATCTCGCTTGAACATGCTGTCCTCCGGTGGAGGGAGAATGCGAGGCAGTAGCTGGGATGGCAGTCAGCGGCCGACTAACAGCCCGGGCCTGAGTGTGGCGGGTGGAGTTGCGGGCCGCCGGCTGATGCTGCCGCTGCAGCGCTTCTTCGCTGACTCCCGCGCAGTAGTTTACCGTGGATGATTGAGAATTGCTATGGTATTACACATATAGCCATGATGCTTTACATATTTGGGCAGGGCGCCTGACCGATGGCGCCCTGAGATACCCGAGAATCGGCGGGATGAGTGCTCCCGCTACTGCTCTGCGTGCTCGGTGAACCAGCCCTGGACGCCTATCCGGCGACGTCGGCGACGTCGGCCCCTCAGGGTCTTTTGATTCTGCAACTGTCGCGGCAGATCGCGGCGCTGGCGCTCGCCGCTCCGCGGCGACGGGCCGTTCACGAACGGCCCCTGCCGACCGCTGGAGGACGCCCACGGGCGGTGCCACCGTCCAGCCGGAAGGCAGCGCAGTGCTCAGCCGAGAATCAGAAGACCCTGGTCGGCCCCTGGCCGGGACTTGCATGGCGAGCAACCACTCCTCTACGCTTGGAGACTGTTATGCACTTTCAGCGTATCTACTGGTTCTTGGATGCAGTATCCGAAACCGATCATGCCGTTGCTGTGCCACGTTTGTGGTTCTGGTTGGCGTAGCGACGGCTGGCGGCTGAAGCGTGCGCCCCTGGGCGGCCGCGGCGGGCCTCACGTTCATAGGAGGCTCTAGCGGCCTCGCCTCGACCGGCCGTGTGATCATGTCCGGCGCCTCGATCATGATCGTCGTCTTCCTCAGCTTCGTGCTGAGCTACAACCGCGTGATCAAGGAGTTCGGCCTGGGCCTTGCGGCGGCGGTGCTGGTGGACGCGACGATCGTGCGGCTGGCGCTGGTGCCCGCGGTGATGGAGCTGCTGGGCCGGGCGAACTGGTGGCTGCCCGGCTGGCTGGACCGCGCCCTGCCGCATCTGGACGTGGAGGGCAGTGGCGGGGTGCGCGACGCGACGGGTGGGACAACGGCGCCGCAGCCGGCGGGCAGACCCTCATAACCCCGGTCTCGTTGGAAGTCTCCGACGGTTGCGCTGCGGTCATTTGAAGTCTCCGACGGTTGCGCTGCGCTCTGGCTCTCCTATACGCCGGCGGCGCACGATCTGCCGCGCGACAGGCGTATGGGAGAGCAAGGGCGATCGTGGGTCGAGCGCTCCACAGGGCAACGGGTTAGCCGCAAGCCGATCGAATCGCCTGACCCAGGATCGCCCCTCGCCCAGGATTGGGAGAGGGGAAGGGGGTGAGGGCGAGGGCCGCGCGGCTCAGCCGGCGCCTTCCACGATCACGAACTTCGTCTCCGCGCAGCGCTGGCGAATCGCCTTCGGGCCGCGGTACTCCTCCGAGTGATACCAGGCGAGCGCCTGCTCCATGCTCGGGAACTCGAGGATCACCAGCCGTTTCGGCTGCCAGCCACCTTCCTGCGACTCGACGCGGCCGCCGCGGGCGAGATAGCGACCGCCATACTGTGCGATCGTGGCCGGCACGGCCTCGCGGTATTCGGCGAAACCCTCGGCATCGGTGACCGTGACCTCGGCGATGCAGTAGGCAGGCATGACCAGGCTCCTTCAGGTACCCAAACTGCGTGACGGTCAGGCTCGGCAGCGCGGCTCACAGCATGCGGCGCAGGCGCGGAAACAGCAGGCCCGCAACCAGGCCCAGCAGGCCGGCCACGATCAGCGCCCAGGCGATGCTGGTATTCGCGTGCCAGAAGAGCAGATCGACGCGCACGGTGCGCCGGTTTTCGAGCACGAACACGATGAAGACGATCACCGCGATCACCGCGAGGACGAGCCGGGCACTGAGCAGCCGGGCGAGCCGCGACTCGTGCTGTTCTTCCCTCAGCCCCTTATTCATGGCCATGGCGTCCTTCCCGTCGGCAGGTGCTGTCCGGCTTCGCGCACGCTGCCGCGCTTCCTCTGTACACGTGTACATGCTTCTCCATGCGGTCGCGCTTCCATTGTGCCGCACGCGACGGGAGCGTGCAGCCGGCGGCCGTGTCCGTTTCCGAAATGTAACCCGTTCCACCGCGATGAGCGTGCGGCTTCCTGTACGATGGTGAAAAGGGAGCGGGAGGCGCCGGTTGTGCAGCCCGAGGATGGCGGATTCGGGCTTCTCTTCGCGAACATCCACGAGGCGGTGATCGTCGCCGACGCGGGATCGGGCCGCATTCGTCTGTGGAACCCGGCGGCAGAAGCGATCTTCGGCTACAGCGCGGCCGAGGCGCTCGGTCTTACTTTGGACGATCTGGTGCCGTTGCACCTCCATGCGGGACAGCCGGCCGGCGTCTTGCGCTACGACGCGAGCGGGAATGGTCCGCCGATCGATTCCAGCCGGCCAACTGAACTGCCGGCGCTGACCAAAAGCGGCGACGCGATCACGATCGAGCTGACGCTGACGGCGGCCGCCGGCCCGCGGGCCGGCGAGCCGTCGCTTGACGGCTGCGTGATCGCGATCGTACGCGACGTGACCGAGCGCCTCCGTGCCGCGGAGGAGCATGCCGCGCGGCTGGCCGAACACAGCGGACGCATGCAGGCCGAGGCCGCCGAGCAGCGCATTGCCGGCGTCCTCGAACGCATGAGCGACGCCTTTTTCGCGCTGGATGGCGAGTGGCGCTTCGCCTACCTGAACGGCCAGGCCGAGCGCCTGCTGGGCCGCGCCCGCGCCGAACTCGCCGGCCGCTCGATCTGGGAAGCATTTCCGGCGTTGCGGACCACCGCGCTCTACCAGGAGACACGGCGCGCCGCCGTCGAGGGCACCGCCGTCCATTTCGAGGAGAGCTTGCCGCCCGCGGGCACCTGGTTCGAGATCCACGCGTATCCGGCGGACGACGGCATCTCGGTGTATCTGCAGGACATTACCGATCGCCGTCGCGCCGACGAAGATCTGGAGCGGCTGGCGCTGCACGATACGCTGACCGGCCTGCCGAATCGGACGTTGTTTCAGGACCGCCTGGAGCAGGCGATTCACGTCGCGCAGCGCCAGGGCGATACGCTCGCCCTGCTCTTTCTCGATCTCGATCGCTTCAAAGAGATCAACGACACCTTTGGCCACCATGCCGGCGATCTGCTCTTGCAGGAGGTCGGGCGGCGGCTGCCGCAGGTGTTGCGCGAATCGGACACGGTGGCGCGGCTGGGCGGCGATGAGTTCGCCGTGGTGCTGCCCGAAGCGAGCGCTGCGACGGCGCACATCGCCGCCGAAAAGCTGTTGATGGCCCTGGTGCGGCCCTGCGTGGTCGAGGGCTACCGGCTCGATGTCGGCGGCAGCATCGGCATCGCGCTCTACCCCGAGCACGCGGGCGATGCGGTGAACCTGATGCGCTACGCCGACATCGCCATGTACGCGGCCAAGCGCAGCGGCGCCGGTATGATGCTGTACAGTCCGGACGTGGACTGGCACAGCCCCGGCCGGCTGGCACTGCTCAGCGAGCTGCGTCAGGCGCTCGTCACGAATGAGCTGGTGCTGCACTACCAGCCGGTGGTGCGCTTCGCCACCGGCCACACCACGCGCGTGGAGGCGCTGGTGCGCTGGCAGCACCCGCGCTACAACCTGCTCTCTCCCGACCAGTTCGTGCCGCTCGCCGAACGTACGGGCTTGATCAACGACCTCACGCGCTGGGTGCTGGAAGCGGGCATCAGCCAGTGCGCCGCCTGGCAGCGCGCGGGGCTGAGCACCGGCCTCGCGGTCAATCTCTCTGCCCGCAACTTGCACGACCCGGAACTGCCCGACACGATCGCCGCGTTGTTGCAAGAACACGGCTTGCCCGCGTCCAATCTGAAGCTGGAGCTGACGGAAAGCAGCATCATGGCCGACCCCGACGCGGCGCTGGTGGTGCTGCAGCAGTTGCGGAGCACGGGCGTGCGCATCGCGATCGACGACTTCGGCACGGGCTACTCATCGCTTGCTTATCTGCGGCGGCTGCCGGTGGACGAGATCAAGATCGACAAGTCGTTCGTGCTGGATATGGCGACGAACGAGAACGACGCGGTGATCGTGCGCTCGGCGATCGAGCTGGCGCACGCGCTCGGGCTGCAGGTGGTGGCCGAAGGCGTCGAGGACGCCGAGACCTGGGAGCGCCTGGCTCAGCTCGGTTGCGACGCGGGCCAGGCGTTCTACATGGCGCGGCCGATGCCGGCCGCAGAGATGGGCCGTTGGCTGCAGCAACCCGGCCGCCAGCCGCCGGCCGGCGCCGCCGCGCAGACGTAAAATGCCCGCCACACGAGCCGCGTGCAGCTCAACCCAGGATCCCCCCGAAGCGCACTGCATCGGCCGCGGATCTCGAAGCCTCCGCGCGTTTGACAGAAGGGCGTGGAGGCTATCAGGGCGGCCCACCCCGCCGGCTCACTCCTCGCGGAAGCGCAGCAGGCGGCCCGTACCCGCGCCGGTGTGCCTGCCGTTTTCGCAGGCGATGGCGCCGTTGACGACGACCAACGCGATGCCCTCCGGCTCCTGCATCGGCGCGTCGTAGGTCGCGGTGTCGCGCACGGTCTGCGGGTCGAAGAGCACCACATCGGCGTAAGCGCCCGCGCGCAGCACGCCGCGGCCGCTGATGCCGAAGCGCGCTGCCGGCAGCGACGTCATGCGCCGCACCATCTCCTCCAGCGTCGCCACGCCCCGCTCGCGCACGTAGCGGCCCAGCACACGCGGGAACGTGCCGAACAGGCGCGGGTGCGGCAGCCCCTCCAGCACGGGAATGCCGTCCGAGCCGATCATCACCGCCGGGTGGCGCAGGTTCGTCTCCACGTCGTCTTCGCTCATCGTGAACTGGATCACGACCGTCTCGCGCCCCTCGCCCTGCACGATGCGCTCCGCCGCCTGGTCGTAGGGCAGGTCCAGCTCGTCCGCGACCTCGGCCACGGTCTTGCCCTGCCACTCTGCATGGCCCGGACAGGTGGCGATGCGGATCAGCGGCGCATAGTCGGGATCGGTGAACGAGCCGAGCCGCCAGAGCGCCTCCAGCCGCGTGCTGCCAGCGGGGTAGGGATAGACGTCGAGCGTCACGTCCTGGCCCGCCGCCCGTGCCCGATCGACTTTGGCCAACGACTCATTGACCAGCCCCCAGACGCGACGGCCGCCCGCCTTGTGGTGGGAGATATGCACGGCGCAGCCGGCGTCGCGGCCGATCGTCAGCGTCTCTTCGACGGCTTCGAGCAGCTTGTCCGACTCGTTGCGCATATGCGTGGCGTAGACGCCGCCGCGCGGCGCAATCGCGCGGCAGAGTGCGGCGATCTCGTCCGTCTCGGCCCAGCGGTTCGGCTCGTAGATCAGGCCGGTGGAGAGGCCGCAGGCGCCCTGCTCCATCGCCTGTTCGACCCAGCCGCGCATCCGCGCCAGCTCGCCGGGGCTCGGCGCACGTTGCGCGTTGCGCATGGAGGCGTAGCGCAAGGTGCCCATGCCGGCCAGCGCGATCGCGTTCACGGCGGGCCTCCGCGCCGCCACTGCCTGCCGGTAGCCGTCCAGATCGTCCCAGGTGACCGGCGAGCCGCCGAGGCCGAGGATGGCCGATTCGGCCACCATGCGCCCCGCGGCCTGCGCGGCGGGCGCCACGGCGAAGCCGCAGTTGCCGGTTACGCATGTCGTGACGCCCTGCGCCAGCTTGAAGCGCATCTCAGGATAGCGCAGCAGGGCGCCATCGTCGTGCGTGTGCGTGTCGATGAAGCCGGGCGCCAGCGCCTTACCGCCCGCGTCGATCTCGCGCCGGCCCGCGCCCGGCACGGCGCCAAGCAGCGCGATGCGCTCATCGTTGATCGCCAGATCGCCGGGAATGGACGGGCCGCCGCTGCCGTCGATCAGGCGGGCGTTGCGAATCACGAGGTCGTGGCTGGCTGAGGGCATGACGCACCGCTCCGTTGGCTGGTTTTCTGGCCCGCGCATACCGGCCGGCGACGAGTTTCCGTGTAGCGAGGACCAGGCGCCGCCGGGTCGTCAGTGCGCCGCGTGCAGCGTGATCTGCATCTGCCCCGTTACGCCCTGCAACTGGCCGTTGGCGTTCGCCGTACCAGTGGCGCCGTCCTTCGCCGCCACGTCGATCGGATTGAAGAACATACTGCTCGGGAAGCCGACACCCGGCACCGAGATCGGCCCGCTCAGCTGACCGCAGTTGAAGTTGATCGACTGCGGGCCGGTGGCGCTGAAGCTCAGGTGCAGCGTTTGACCGCTGAGCGAGCCCGACACCGTGACGTTGCCCGAGTACGGGATCGGAGCGCAACTCAGATCGGGAACGTTGATCGTCTCCTGCCCCTGCCACGAGCCCTGCCCGCTTACCTGGCCGCCGGCAACGCTGATCTGCACCGTGAACGTTCCGTTGACCTGGGCGATGTTTTGCGGCCCCGCGAGCATGAAGGTGCCGTCACCGCTGAAGGCGCAGCTCTGGGCGCAGTCGTTGGCGGCGGGCGTAGGCGTGGGCGATGCCGCCGGCGCCGCGGCAGACGGCCCTCCGGGAGCCACGGATAATGGCGGCGGCACGACGATCGGCGGGCTGGCCAGCACTGTGCCCGCGAGGCTCCAGAAGGCATCCTGCGGCGGCTGGCCCAGGCTGGCGGCGAAGAAGGACGAGCGCAGCAGGGCGCCGAAGCCCGCCAGGTTCTGTGCAGCCGCCTGACGCGGCAGCAGGCCGAGATAGGACATGCGCGGCCCGTTCTGCGCCAGCGAGACGCCGTCGGCTTCCGCCGCCTGCGCCGCCTTTTGCGCCGCCGCGATCTCGGCGTCCGCCTGGCCAGGGTTGCCCGCGGCCGCGGCGTCGCGTGCCCGTGCCAGCGCCTCGCGCACCTGCACCTCACTGGTGCGCTGCACGTCCGAAAGCGGCGGCAACAGGCCGCTGCCCGCCTGGCGCAGGCCGTCTTCGGCGGCGGCGCGCAGGTCATCCATCGCCGATTGCACCTGGTCGTACTGCCGCGCCTGCACCAGCTCCCCCGCGACGGTACCAAGCTGGTCCATGTTGCCGCGATCCGTGGGATTGGCGGTCAGCGCCTGCTGGAGTTGCCGCACCTGATCGGCAAGGTCGCCGGCGGGCGCTTTGCCCAGCGTGATCGCGCCGCCCGCCTGCGCGACGAGGAAGGCGCCCTGACCGGGCTGTAGCTCGTTCACCTGGCGGTAGCCGTTGACCGGGTCGTAGGTCATCGTCATGTCGGCGCCGTCGACGCGCACGGCATCCGTTGCCGAAGGGTCGCCGGCCAGCACGAAGCTGCCGGGCGGCGCAACCACACGGCTGAACTCGGCGGCGGTGCGGCCGAGCGTGATCGTCGAGTCCTGGGCGAAGTAGACCCAGGCGGCGCGGCCGCCCACCAGCTCGCCCTGACCGAGCGGCACGTAGCCGGCATCGCCGGGGCCGAGCGCGTAGGCCGGGCCAACGGCGCCGATCAGCTCCGTGCCCGTCGGCACCGAGACGAGGTTCCAGCCGGCGTGATAGGTGACCGTCGCGTCGCTCGCCTGCGCCGCCGCATACGGAGCGCGGCGATCGCCGCCCCAGAGCAGCATCGAGCAAAGACCAAACGAGCAGACGGCGAGTGCAAGCGACGACAGCCGGCGCCAGCAGGCGGGATTCGAAGGCATCGGACTCTCCATGCCGCCGCGGCGTGGCAGCGGCTCGTGGCGTGCGTTCAGTATCCGTGCGCCGGGGCCAGCGGGGAAGCGGCAGGGCTGGATCGTGGATCAGACAATGCCTGTTGCGGCGCGCGGCGGGGCACCTAACCCTGCTTTGCCTGACGGCAAAGCGGTCCCTTCCCGAGCCGGGAAGGGACTCTTGGAGCGCTCCAATCGTCGAGCGACGGCGGATAGCGTCCCCCGAGGTGGTGTCCATCGAGGTGCTTGAGGGCACGGGGCACCGGTGCGATGCC
>CALFMN010000257.1 GCA_937879875.1 uncultured Chloroflexota bacterium
GCGTGATGGCCGTGCCGCGTGCCGCGCGCTACGCCCGCCTGACGCTGGCCGCCGCGGGGTCGCCGGTGGCCCCGGGGCGCGCCCGGCCGCCTGCTGCCCGCCGGCCGGGCGCGCGTGCGCCAGCCCCAGGCCCACGCGCCCCAGCGCCCGTCCCTTGCTCCCCTGCTCCCCTGCCGCGGGGCAAGGCAGCGCGGCCCTCCGACGGGCGCCTCACCCTGCCGGCACCGGTCAGGCGCCCGCGGCTCCGCGGGCCGTGCCACACCTCGAGCCCCAGCCAGCACATCCCTCCCCTTTTGCGGTGCAGGGGCCGGGGGTATGAGGGCCGACCGCGGATCTCTTCGAATCCTACTCGTTCGGTCAATCCATGAACTTCGCTGCACGATGTACGCTCCGCCCAGATGCGGCGCCGCGCGGGCACGAGCGGTTGCCGCGGTGTTGGAGGCATGGTGATGCTCGCATTACCCGTGCAGCTAGCCCCTCGCTCGCTGCGGCTGTTCGTGCTGCTGGTGATCGCGCCACTGGCTGCGCTGGTGCCGCTCTCGGTGAGAGCCGGGGCGCCCGGCGCAAACCCGGCGGCGGTGCGCTTCACGATCGCGATGCAGGTGCAAGCGCCGAACGCGGCGTTCTCGCTGAGCGGCAGCGGCGTCGCGGATACCGGCGGAGACGTGCAACTGCACATGGATCTCAACGGTCCAGAGCAGCACTCCATCGACTACATCATGGCCGGCGGCACGGCCTACCTGAGCCTCGACGGCGCGCCGTATGAGACCGTGGGACCAGGTTCCAACGGCGGGAGCATGGGCGGCCTGGATGCGAGCTGCTTCTCGATGTCGTCGCAGGGCAACCTCGGCGACATCGCCACCTTGCTCGGTCCGTCTGCTACCGTTCAGAACCTCGGTCCGGAGACGCTGGACGGCGCGACAGTCGATCACGTGCGCGTCCATCTGGATCTGGCGAGCGCACTGCAAAGCCTCGCGCCGCTGCTGCGGCAGACGCTGCTCGGCTGCGGCCTCTCCGCCGACCAGTTGAACGCGCTCTCGTCTCCGGAGGGCCAGATGGCGCTGGCCGGCTCGACGCTGAACCTCGATGCGTTTGTGGATACGGCGAATCAGTTCCCACGCCGCATCGACCTGGCGCTGGACTTCCCTGGTATTCCGGCGAACTTCACGCTGCAGGAGACGTTCACGCCGCTGGCCACGCCGGTCGCGATCACGCCGCCGCCGGGGTTCTGAGGCGGGGCGGCTCCCATCTCCCGGTTCTGTAACATCGGCAAGCCGGCTCCCTCAGATGCAGGGGGCAGGGGCTGGAGACGCGGCTCAGTCGGCTGCCTGTGGGCGCGTACCACGCGTGGCGCCGCCTCCGGTCCTCTGCAACACGCGACGTGCGGGTCAGGGCACGGTGTCGCGGCCAATCCGCCGTCTTCCGCTGATCGTTCCCACGATCGCTCCCGCTCTCCCATACCGCCTGTAGCCATCTCACGGTCTGCAAGCCTTCTGCGTGTGGGAGAGCGGGGCGGAGGATTGTGAGTCCCCTGCGGCGGATCGCTTACTCGCCGACGCGGATGGTGCCGCCGCGCAGACCGCCGCTGTTGCCTGCGCGGCGGCGCGGACCGTGGCATAGGAGCCGTCCGCCAGAACGGCTGTGAGGACAGGGGCGACCATCAGCGGAACGAGGGTCGCGCGACGCATCAAGTACAGCATCCGAGTCTCCTCACAGAGTTCGATCATCGAACGAAAAGATTGATATGGCTGCGTATACATGATCGCATGCAGGCTCCGCTTTCAGCCGGTGAACCGTACGTTCCTGAAGTCCATTGCATGGCGAAGCGCGGGCGAGCGCACACAAATCGTCTGCGCAAGGGTGCAACCGGCCCGGCACAGGCGTTGTGGCCGTTCCGTTACCCCGTCGCCCTGTTGAAGGCACCCGCCGGGTTCGATTTCCAAATTGACCGGCCGAAAAGCCGTCCGCACAGGCGGTCCGGCATCGCGCTGGAGGGCGGGACGCGCCGTCGGAGCCAGGCCACGACGACAGCGTCCAATCCTCGGCCGCCGTGTCATCCATAGAGCGGAACGCCGCTGTGCGGTTCCGTTGATGACTAAGTGAAAGGAAGACTCTCCATGTCGATGATCGACCGCGTGTTCGTGCAGCTGACCAGTGCCTTCTACGGCGCCCGCGACGAAGAGGGCCAGGGCTTGGCCGAGTACGGCCTGATCCTGGCGCTGGTGGCCGTGCTCTGCGTGGCCGCGCTCACCACCCTCCAGGGCGGCATCAGCGGCACGCTCAACAAAGTCACCGCCAGCCTGTAAAGGCAACGGCGGCCCATCGATGCCCCGGCAGTCGGCCTGGCTGCCGGGGCATCTTCACGTGTGCCGATCGACGCGGCATGGCGCCCTGGGCGACGAGACGCATGCCGGTGTGGCTATTGCTGCGTGCCGCGCACGGCGTTGAGGTGGGCGGCGCCGGCCCGCGTCAGCGCCAGCGCGGCGTCCATATTGCCGCCGCTGATCGGCGCGCCCTCGTCGAACAGCGCCTGTGAAAAGCCGATGACTTCCACCTCGCCCAGCAGCGCGTTGCAGAGCGTTACCCCGGCGAGTTGGCCGTTCGGCCCGCGGCCGCCGAAGCTGTTGCAGCGCAGCGGAAAGCCGGCAGCGGGCACATCGACGCTGGAACTGTTGGTGTAGGGCGCGGCCGGCGCCTGGCCGTCGAACACGGCCCGCGCGGCATCCGCATCGGGAAAGACCAGATACACGATCGCATCGCTCGCATCCGGACCGCTCAGCGTGACATCGACCTCGCCCAGCACACCGTGGGCACGCGCCAGATCGTTGATGAAGAAGTCGGCCGCGCCCACCGATGGCCCGGAGAAGCCGGGCGGCAACTCGTCCGGCGGGAACGGCGAGGCGAGCAGGGCGCGGTAGAGCGCGGCGGTCGCGGGAGGCGGCGCGGGCGTCGGGGACGGAGTGCTGTGCGCCGGCGTGGGGCTGGGAGTGGACGGCGGGGTGGATGCTGCCGACGGGCTCGCCGCGCCTGGCGATGCGCCTGGCAAGGGCGTGCCCTGCGCGAGCACAGGCGTTTGCTCATCGACCGGCACGGTTGCCGTCGAGCTGGCTTCGACCAGCGGCGCGCTCGTCGGCGGCGTCGTGCGCTGCAGGCCGACGAACGATCTGCCGTTTCCTCCGCTGCTGCACGCCATGAGCAGGAGCGCGAAAAGCGGCGCAGGCATGGATCGCGCACAGCGCATCGCGGCCCTCGCGTCTTTCGGGCCAGTGTAGCGCCTCCGCGGCCCCGCGAGCGGCTGGCCCAGGCGCGAGGGTTGCCGACGCGGCCCCTATCTCTGAAGGCGCTGAGGTGCAGGGCAAACGCCCCGCCCGCCGCACTCAGCTCGTGCTGCTGTTGGTCGGCCGGCTCATGCTCGCTCTCGCGGCCTCGCTGCGACCGTCATCGCGGTTACAGCACCAGCGACGGGGCGGCTGCAAGCCCGGCGGCTCAGCGGTGAGGAAGGGAGCGTTGCGCGCCTGCACGGCGCCGCGTCAGGCGAGCGCGGGCGGCAGCTCGTGATCGGTCCAGCGACGATCGGTTCCCGCCGGAGAGCCATCGTGGGCGGCGCCATCCGCTACGGTTGTCACGCGGCCGGCGCCGAAGAGGTGCGCGCCGTCGTCTGCCGCCTCGAACAGCGCCTGCATCGCCTCCTCGATCAGCAGGGCCGAGAGTGTGTTCCGCTCGCAGGGGATGCGTACGCTCAGGCCGAGCCGCACGGGCACGCGCTCCACATGCCCATCGAGGCGGAAGGCCCAGCGTACGCGGTCGTGTACGCGCTGCGCCAGGTGCAGCGCGTCGTCCGGCGAACGCAGGTGGCTGGCGAAGGCGAGGAAACGGCCGTCGCCCAGATGCGCGGTGCGGTCGGCGCGGCGCAGGCTGCCGCTGAGCGCCTGCGACACGCCGAGCAGGCCGAGATCGACGAACGGCGCGCCGTGTTGCCGCCGCAGCCAGGCGACGTTCGGCACGCCGAGGGCCAGCACGGCGAGCCCGCGTTCACCCGCCAGCTCGCGCCGGTAGGCGCGGTCGAGCTGGCTGCTGAACAGGGCGATGCCGGAAAGCCCGGTCAAGTTGTCATAAATGGTTGAGTCCATGACCGTCTCGCTCCAGATCAGGGTCCGTGTGAGTATCGAAGCGATCCGATCGTTCTGAAGCCGGGGCACGATCGTGACGTGAGTAGAGCATCGCCGACCCTCGCGCCCGCTGGAGTCCGTGCCCCGCAATCGTCGCTCGTCAGGCTGCTCCGGGTGCGGTAGGCTGGGCTTCACCCATTCGGGCCGGGGAGGCCGTCCGCGCATGGCTGCCAGCGAACGGGCGTTGCAACGCCCGCGGCCCGTCTTCGGCCTGCCGGGCGCTGTCGTAACGGTCGCGCTCATCGTCGTGCTCTGCCTGTTCTGGGGGCTGACCTACACGGTCGTCAAGGCGGCGCTGCACGACGCCTCGCCGCTGATGCTGGCCGTGGCCGCGCGCGGCGCCGGCGTGCTGCCGGCCGTGGCCTTCGCGCTGGTCCTCGGCGGGCCATTTCCGCGCGACCGGCGCTTCCACGGCTTCGCCCTGCTGCTGGGCGTGTTCAACGTGGCCGGGCTTTCGGGGCTGATCAACCTGGGCTCGGAGCACGTCAGCTCCGGCGAGGCGTCGCTGATCGTCTACGCGCAGCCGCTGCTCGTGGCGTTGGCGGCGCGGCTGTGGCTGGGCGAGCGCGGCGGGTCGCGGCGGGCGTTCGGGTTGCTGCTGGGCTTCGCCGGACTCGCCGTGGTGCTCAGCGACCGCATCCACCCCGGCGCCCATCCGCAGTGGCTGGGTTACGCCGAGCTGTTCGGCGCGGCGCTCTGCTGGACGGTCAGCACGCTGCTCTTCAAGCGCGTGCCGCCCGGCGCGCCGCTGATCTGGCTGACCATGCTGCAATACACCTACGGCGTGCTGCCGCTGATTCCCTTGATGCCCTTCACCGAAACGGTGCGGCTGGATCTGACGCTGCACCTCGCCCTGCTGCTGGTGCTGCTGGGCGCGATCATCGGTCCGATCGGCTGGCTGATCTGGCTCTATCTGCTGGAACGCGGCGAAGCCTCGGTCGTCAGCGGCAACGTCTTCTTCGTACCGCTCGTCGCCGTGCTCTCCGGCGTCGTCTTCCTCGGCGAGGCGCTGCATCCGCTGGTGGGCGCAGGCGCGGCGCTGATCGCGCTCGGCATCGCGCTGGTGAACCGCAGCGCGGCGCAACCGCTTGTGCCTGCTCCGGGCTCGGACCCGGCGTAGCGCAGCGGCCGTTCCCTATTCCCTGCCCCCTCCTGCCTGTACCCTGTACCCCGTACCCTCTACCCTTCACCATCGGAGGCAGCTTCATGGCTTACGAGAACATCCTCTACACCGTCGCCGGCCCGATCGCCCGCGTCACGCTGAACCGGCCGGAGGTACGCAACGCGCAGAGCTGTCCGCTGCTCGAGGAGATGGACCGCGCCTTTTTGGAAGCCGAGGCCGATCCGGAGGTGCGCGTGATCGTGCTCTGCGGCAACGGCGAGACCTTTTCAGCCGGCCACGACCTCGGTTCGCCGCAGCAGCGCGCCGACACGGAGGCGCGGCCGGCGGTCGGCCTGCCCGGCCGCTACAAGCGCATCTGGGATCTGTACATCGATATGGGGCTGCGCTGGCGCAACCTGATGAAGCCGACGATCGCGATGGTGCAGGGCTACTGCATCTTCGGCGGCTGGATGATCGCCACGGCGATGGACCTGATCGTGGCGGCGGACGACGCGAGGTTTTTGGCCTCGCACTTCCAGTACTTCTCCGTGCCCTACGACGTCGGCCCGCGCAAGGCGAAGGAGCTGCTCTTCCAGGAGCGCTTCATGCACGCCGACGAAGCGGAGCGCGCCGGGCTGGTGAACCTCGTCGTGCCGCGCGAACGGCTGGAAGCGGAGACACTGGCGATCGCCAACCGCATCGCCGAGAACGATCCGTTCTACCTGCGCCTGGTGAAGACTTCGATTAACTCGGCGCAGGACGCGATGGGCTACAGCAACTTCCTCAAGTCGGCGATGCACACCTACATGCTCTCCTCCGAAGCCGCGGCGCACACGCCGAAGGAGCCGCAAAGCGGCGGCCGCCGCCGCTACAGCTCGGTCGACCGCGCCCTTGAGCACGAGCGCGGGACGAGGCAATAGAGAACAGGGCGGATGGCGACAATTGGATTTCGACCACGATGATCAATGCTGATAAGCCGCATCTGTGGAAGCCGGATATCGCCGCCTCGGTCGATATGTTCAACAATTGGTTTATACAGTTTGCGCCAGCGACCTACCGGGATACGCGCGCTCAGACCGTCACGGCGGTGAAGGAAGCGCTCGCCATACTCGATGACATGCGGGCGTTGACGCCGGCCACGCTTCAGGCCAACCCGCGTATCATCGCGACGCTGCGGATGTGTACTGCCCCGCCCATCGCCCGCGACCGGCTTACCGGACTGGCACACGCGCCTGCCGGCCTCGTCAAGGCGATGGAATTGAAGGGGCAAATACCGCGGACGCTCGCGGCAGATCACATTCCCGGGTCGCTGCAAAGCATTTGCTCGGTGATCTCGAGGCTCATCGACGAGGACATCTTCCCATGGCTGGCCGAAGGCGCGCGGCCGAGCGACACCGCGCGCAACCGCGCTTCGACGATCGTCGCCGATCGGCTGACCGGCTCGCTCTCCGACCCGCTGATCCGCAATGCACAGGAACAGCGCCAGCTCGCGACGGTCGAGGAATTCCTAACCCGGTTAGGCTACGAACGGCGTGCGCCACGGAGCGAGCAGCTGCTCACGGAGATGGCACGAGGGACATTCACATTTCGGCTCAATGTGCCTATCAGAGGTGGGCGTGAGAAGACGGTCAATATCCCGGTCGATGCCGTCATCCAACCGCACCGGCCTCGTGCCGACGGGTTCCCAATCCTGATCGAGGCAAAATCGGCGGGTGACTTCACGAACACAAACAAGCGCCGCAAAGAGGAGGCAACCAAAATCCGCCAGCTACGTGACGAGTATGGTGAGACGACTCAGCTAAACCTGCTTCTCTGCGGGTACTTTGATAGTGGGTATCTCGGCTATGAAGCGGCGGAGGGACTCGACTGGGTCTGGGAACACCGCCTGGACGACCTGTTGCAACTGGACATCGCGCCATGACGACGTTCGACCTAGCGGCCACAGAACGTCAGCGATTGGTTCTCCAGGACCGGCTGGACGGCGAGCGCTCGGCCAGTCAGCGGAATAAGCTGGGGCAGTTCGCAACCCCGCCCGCGCTCGCACGCGAGATCGTTGAGTACGCCGCCTCGCTCCTCCCGAATCCAGCGGAGCCGATTCGCTACGCGGAGCCCGCGATCGGAAGCGGGGCCTTCTACTCAGCGCTGCGGACAACCTTCCCCCCTGAGCGCATTGCATCGGCCGTCGGGATCGAAGTCGATTCCCGGTTTGTCTCCGCCGCTCGCTCCTTGTGGGGTGAATCTGGCCTGTGTGTCATCGCGGGCGACTTCGCGGATCTGATTGGTAGTGAGGCAATGCCCGCCCGCCCCAACTTGATTGTCACCAACCCCCCGTACGTCAGACACCACCACCTGAGCCGCGATCGAAAGGAGCACTTACAAAGCCTGGTGCTGCGGATTGCTGGACGCAAGGTCAACGGCCTAGCCGGTCTTTATGTGTACTTTCTCCTGCTGGCGACCGAGTGGCTTGACGACAACGGTCTCGCAGCGTGGCTCATCCCGTCGGAATTCATGGACGTGAACTACGGTTCCGTGTTGAGACGGTATCTCACCGAGCGTGTCACCCTCCTGAGCGTTCACCGCTTTGATCCGGACGAGGTGCAGTTCGATGATGCACTGGTCTCCTCTGCGGTGGTGGTGCTTCAGAAGGCGGCGCCGGCCCTCAATGCGACAGTCTGTTTTTCGTTTGGCGGTACGCTCTCTGCCCCGCGCGTCGCCGAAGACGTACCTCTGTCGAAACTGAACCATGCGCATAAGTGGACAGCATATCCGTCGCTGACGCCGCGAGAAACCGAGGCGAGGCCCGCGGCGCCAGGGCTCCTGCTCCGCGATCTCTTCCGCATTCAGCGCGGGATCGCGACGGGAGGTAATGGCTTCTTCATCGTTCCGCGCGAACGGGCCCGCGATCTCGGTCTGCCCGAGCGGTATCTCAAGCCGGTGCTGCCAGGTGCTCGGCGACTTCGTGGCACGGTCATCGAAAGCGACGGCGATGGCTATCCGGCGCTTGACCCGCAGCTTGCCCTGATCGACTGCGATCTCGGCGAAGAGGCTGTCCGCGCAGAATATCCCGCCCTGTGGTCATATCTTGAAACAGCGGCCGCACGCGGTGTGCGTGAAGGATACCTGGTGCGCAAGCGCACCCCGTGGTATCGGCAGGAACAGCGCGAACCGGCGCCCTTCCTCTGCACGTATATGGGCCGCGGGACAGGAGATCGGCGTCCGTTCCGATTCATTTGGAACAAGTCTCAGGCCGTAGCGACAAACCTGTACCTCATGTTGTATCCAGACGGGCCGTTGCGTCGTCTACTGAAACGAGAGCCGGATGCCACTGCGACGGTGTTCGAGGTCTTGCAACGGATCACCGGCGATGATCTCCGTAGTGAGGGAAGGGTCTATGGCGGAGGTCTGCACAAGATTGAGCCGAGTGAACTCGGCAGGATTTCGGCCCAGCCGATGGTTGATGCGCTGCCCGGACTCAAAGCTACGGTACATCAACAGCTCGCACTCGATCTCGCGCCGGCTGGCTTGTAGCGCATGTACGGCATAAGGCCCAGACAGCAATAATTCCCTGGTTCGGGCGAACTACAGGAGCAGTGGCGATGCAGGTTACGGGCGTGACGCCGATCCTCGTCGATCCGGGGGCGGGCAAGAACTGGCTGCTGGTCAAGGTCGAGACGGACGCCGGCATCCACGGCTGGGGCGAGTGCTACACGCAGGCCGACCGCGATCAGAGCATCGTCGCGCATGTGCAGCAACTCGCCCGCTATCTCTGCGGTCGCAACCCGTTCCAGATCAAGCACTTCACCTTCATGGCCTACCACGACTTCGCCGGCAAGCGCGGCGCCATGGACTTCTGGTCGGCGCTTTCCGGCATCGAGCAGGCGCTGTGGGACATCGCCGGCAAGGCCACGGGCCAGCCGGTCTACAACCTGCTCGGCGGCGCCTGCCGCGAGCGCATCCGCGTCTACGCCAATGGCTGGTATCACGGCGCCAGGCAGCCGGCAGACTTCGCGCGTATGGCGCTCGCAACTGTGGCGCAGGGCCACCGCGCGTTGAAGTTCGACCCGTTCCCCGGCCCCTGGCGTACACACGTCGGCCGCGAGGTCGAGGATGCGGCGGTGGCGAACGTGCGCGCCGTGCGCGAGGCGGTGGGGCCGGAGATCGAGATCCTGATCGAAGTCCACCGCCGGCTCGCGCCGCTGCACGCGATCCGCGTCGCGCGGCGCATGGAGGAGTTCCAGCCGTTCTGGTACGAGGAGCCGGTGTCCGGGCGGCAGATCGACGAGTTGGTGCTCTGCCGGCGTGAGATCAACCTGCCGGTCGTCACCGGCGAAGAGTTCTATACCAAGACCGAGTTCCGCCAGGTCTTCGAAAAGGGCGCGGCGGAGATCATCAATCCGGATGTGTGCAACTGCGGCGGCATCCTCGAACTGAAGGAGATCGCCGCGATGGCGGAGCCGTACCTGGTCGTCGTCTCGCCGCACAACTACAACAGCACGACGATCGGCCTCGCGGCCACGCTGCAGGTCGCGGCCTGCATTCCCAACTTTCTGATCACCGAGTACTTCGTCAACTTCCAGCCGCGCGGCGACGAAGTAGCGGTCTCCCCGTTCGTGGTCAACGACGGCTACATCGCGCTGCCCGCCGGTCCCGGGCTCGGCCTCGATCTGCATGAAGACGCGCTGGCGAAGTATCCATACCGCGAGTTCCCGCTGCGCACGCTGCCCCGGCCTGCCGACGAAGGGCCGTAGCCGGCCGCGGGTCAGCCGGCGGTGGAGAGCGGCGTCGCTTCGAGAGCGAAACGGTAGCCGACGCTGCGGCGCGTCTCGATCAGGGCGCGCTGCGCCGCGGGCAGCTTGTCGCGCAGGCGCTTGATCCAGACGCGCAGCGTCACCATATGCACGGGATGGCGGCCGTCCCAGACGGTGCGCAGCAGCTCGGCCGGCCCCAGAAAGCGGTTGGGCTGCGCCATCAGCGCCTTCAGCATCTCGAACTCGATGAAGGTCAGCTCCACGCGCACACCGTCGATCAGGCAGAGCCGCTGCCGCATATCCAGCGTGACCGGGCCGGCCTCAAGCACCTCCAGCGGTGCCCCGCCGCTGCGATCGTGGACGAAGCGGCGCAGGCGGGCCAACACCTCGACGGCATCCCACGGTTCGACCACGAAATCGTCGACGCCGGGCGGCAGCGCCGCGGCATCGAGGTCGTGCTGGCCGACGAAGGCGAGCACGGGCGTGGGGGAAACGCTGCGCCAGCCGCGCAGCTCGCGGATCAGCTCCTCAAGCTCGGCGTGTGTGCCGACATGCAGCAGGGCGACGTCGGGCCGCAGGGCGAGAATGCGGTGCCGATCGGCCGCCGCCGGATAGGTTGTGGTTACTTCGGCCGGCTGGCTGCTGAGGCTGGCGACCAGCCCGGCGAGTTTGCAGGGATCGGTGCTGACGACCAGATAGCGCCGCGGCGGCGCGACGCCGTTCGGCGCCGGGAACGCCCCGATCCGCTCGGCTGCCGTCATCCCTCGCCCCTTGATATGCGCGCCTGTTCGGCGCGGGCCGCGCGTTCTGATATCAGGGTGCGTGGAGGGCGTTACGCGGCAGTATCCTGAACGTTACAGATGGAAGAATACTGTGTTACATGCGCCGGTGAAGAAACACCAGGCGCAGCGGCGCATCGTGCTACGATGCAGGCATGGACGCGACACGCGCCTGTGCACTGCTGTCTCATCCCGTCGTTCGCGGGAACAGCTCCCGCCGGCGCTCGCATAGCGCCCGGAGGTCGTATGGTATGAACGCGGAGACCGTGCAACGCCTGAACGAGCTGCTTGAGGCCGAACGCGCCGGCGTCGAAACGCTGCAGGCGCTGCTCAAGACCGTGCCGAAAGGCTACTTCCGCAACCACCTGCTCAAGATCGAAGCAGACGAGGCGTTCTCCTGCGCCGTGCTGGTGCGCGCGGTCGAAGCCGGCGGCGGTGCGCCATCGTCCGCCACCGGCGACTTCGCGCAGAAAGTGCTGGCACTGGAGACGCTGGCCGAACGGCTCAAACTGCTCAGCCGCGGCCAGACCTGGGTCGTGAAGCGCGTCGACGCCGTGATGGAAGCCGTCGCAGACGAGGATTCGCGCAAGGAACTGCTGGAGATGCGCCGCGAGCACGTGGATAACGTCGCCTGGTGCGACGAGCAGGTCGAGGAACTCAGCGTGCTCGCCGCCGCGCCGTGAACGCCAGCCGCGACGGCTCTGCACCGCGCGTGACGCTGTACGGCCGCGCCGGCTGTCACCTGTGTGGAGACGCCGAGCGGCTGCTCGCGCGTTTGGCGGGCGAGCTTGGCTTCGTCTGGCAGGCGATCGATATCGACGCGAGCGCCGAGCTGCTGGCTCAGTACGACCAGGCCGTGCCGGTGATCAGCCTGGACGGCGCCGAAATCGCCCGCGCGCCGATCCAGGCGGCGGCGCTGCGCGAGCGGCTGCGGCGGCTGGTGGAGGGCACGATCGGCTGAACACGGCGGGGCACCTAACCCTGACGGCTAACGCCGTCTGTCCCTTCCCGAGACGGGGAAGGGACTCTTGGAGCGCTCCTCTCGTCGTGCGAGGGGAGCGAGACGTAGGTGTCCTCGTGGGATCTGCGGGACCTTTGTGCTAACGCCCGATATGGTGCCTCAGCCTGGGTTGGGATCCATGGATCAACGCCTGCGGTGTACCGCTGCCGATGGTGGAACACACCGCAGGCACGCGCCGCCCACAGGGACTCCCCAGCTTCGCCGCCCGCGCTCGACCCTGGGAACGCTCCAGAAGTCCCTTCCCCGTCTCGGGAAGGGACAGACGGCGTTAGCCGTCAGGGTTAGGTGCCCCGCCGCTGTGGCGCTCGATTCGAACTGCCCTTTCCGGCCCAGGCAGGCGGCCGTGTCAGCCGCTACGCCCCGCCAGCCGCATCGCCGGCTACGCCCACGCCGGCCGGCTGCTGGGCCGCGCTCTGCGCTTTCAGCCGGTCCACCCGCTTGCGCATCGAGGCCCGCGCCTTCTCGTCGCTCACAAAGAACGCCGCACCAAACGAGACGATCAACAGGGCGCAGGACGCGATGAAGGCGTCGTGATAGCCCAGCACCTGCGCATGCACGCAGCCCGCGGCGTGCGCATTCTGCGCGCAGGCGCTGCGCAGCGCGGCCGGCGTGTAGTGGATCGCGCGGCTGATCTGCACCGTGGCCACCAGCGCCACGCCGAACGAGGCGCCGACCTGGCGCACCGTGTTGTAGATCGACGACGCCGGCCCCTGCTTCGAGTTGTCGATCGGGCCGAAGACGATCGTCTGCACCGCGACCATGGCGAAGGCGAAGGGCAGGCCGCGCAGCGCCAGCAGCACGATCATCAGCCACGGCCCCGAGTTCTGGTCGAGCGCCGCGAACGGCAGCAGCGTCAGCCCGCCGAGGCCGAAGCCGATCAGCATCATGCGGCGCGGGCCGACGCGCGGATAGAGCCGGCTGGCGATCGGCAGCGAGATCGCGGTGCCCAGGGCGCTCGGCGCCTGGATCAGCGCCGCGTGCAGGGGCGAGTGCCCCTGCAGATCCTGCAAGAACAGCGTGAGCAGGAAGAGGAAGCCGGAGAAGCCGGCGAAGGCGCCCACGCTCATCGCATTGCCCAGCACGAACAGCGTCTGTTTGAACAGGCGCAGGTCCAGCAGCGGCGCCGCGCGGCGCAGCTCCAACATGGCGAAGACGGCCAGCACCGCCAGCCCGCCGAGCCCCCAGCCCGCGACCGTGGCCGAGGTCCAGGGCTTCGTCGCCGCTTCGGAGAGGGCGTAGAGCACCATCGCCGCGCCCGCGCCGCCGCTGATCAGGCCGAGAAGGTCGAAGCGGCCCTGCGCATAGGGCTCGCGGTGCTCGCGCAGCACTTTGCTGCCCAGCAGCAGGCCGATCAGGCCGATCGGCAGGTTGATGTAGAAGATCCAGCGCCACGACTGATACTGCACCAGATAGCCGCTGAGCACGGGGCCGGCGAGCGGCGCAAAGACGACCGGCACGGCCATGATCGCCGCCGCCTTCGCCCGCTCCTCGCCCGGAAACTCACGTGAGAGGATCACCGTGCTGACCGGCGTCATCATGCCGCCGCCGATGCCCTGGATGAAGCGGAAGGCGATCAGCTGCTCGATGCTGTGCGCCTGGCCGCAGAGCGCCGAGCCGAGCACGAAGATGCCCATCGCCGTCAGAAACGTGCGCTTGGTGCCGTAGCGGTCGGCGATGAAGCCGGAGCCGGGGATGAAGACGGCCAAACTGAGCAGGTAGCCCGTCACCGTCCACTCGACCGTGGAGAGCGGGGCATGAAAGTCGAGCCTGAGCTGCGGCACCGCGACGTTGACGGCGGTGCTGTCGAGCATGTCCATGAACAGCCCGAAGATATAGACGATCGCAACCAGATACTTGTACTGAATCCGCGAAAACATGGCCGTCCTTAGCGGGGCAGTAGGCAGTGGGCAGTGGGGAGTAGGGGGCAGAGCACCGCCTTTGCCCGCTCGCTTGCCGCCGTCGCCGGTCGGCGTGCGAGCGTGCCCCGAGTTTCATACGCGCGTGGAGCGTGGTCCGGCCTCAGCTCGTTCACCACGGTCCTTGTTCTGCGCCTCGTTCGTCAACAATTCACTCTCACTACTGCCTGTTGCCGAATTGAAGGTCTCCGACGGTTGCGCTCCGCTACGGCCGCTGCCCCCGCCGGCCAGCAGCCGGCCGCGCGTGCGGCGCAGGTAAAACAGCCCGGCGACCACCCCCAGCAGGCAAAGTCCGGCCATTTCGGCCACGGCGGGCTGCACGCCCTGCCGGTCGGCCAGCGTGCCGACAACGAGGCTGCCGATCGGCGTCGAGCCCAGGAAGAGCAGGGTGTAGATGCTCATCACGCGGCCACGCAGCTGCGGCGGCGTGATGAGCTGCAGGCGCGAGTTTGCCGTGGTCGTGAAGACGATGCTGAAGGTGCCCAGCGCCACCAGCAACGGCACCGTCGCCTGCCACCAGCGCGACAGCGCCACGCCGAGCAGCAGCACGCTGAAGCCCGCGCTGCCGGTGAGCAGCGTGCGCCGCGTGGCCGCTCCGCTGTAAGCGAGGGCAAGCGCCGCCGCCAGCGAGCCGACACCCACAGACGATGTGAGCACGCCGTAGCCCACCGCGTTCATGTGCAGCGTGTACTTCGCGATCAGCGGCAGGAAGACCGTGAAGTTGTAGCCGAACGTGCCCAGCACCGCCATCAGCAGCACGATCAGCGCGATGTCCGGTGTGGTCAGCGCATAACGCAGCCCTTCGCCCACCTGCTTCAGCATCTTGCCGCGCGGCGGCCGGGCCAGGGAGAAGAAGCGCTCGGGCTTCATCAGCAGCAGGCTGCCGATCACGGCCAGGAAGGAGGCGGCGTTGAGATAGAAGCAGTCGGCAATGCCGATCGTGGCGATCGCCACGCCGCCCAGCGCCGGGCCGATCAGCCGCGAGGTGTTGAACAGCGTCGAGTTGAGCGCCACGGCGTTGGGCAGATCTTCGGGACCGACCAACTCGGCGACGAGCGCCTGCCGTGCCGGATTGTCGAGCGCGTTGGCGCTGCCCTGCACGGCGGCGAGCAGATAGATCAGCGGCAGGTTAATCAGGTGCGCCGAGGTCAGCACGGCCAGCACCAGCGCCTGCACCAACATCGTGCTCTGCGTGGCGATCAGCAAGCGCTGCTTGGGCAGACGGTCGGCGATCACGCCGCCGAAGAGCACGAAGATCAGCACCGGCGTGAACTGGATCGTGGCCATCGTGCCGAGCGCCAGCGGCGAGTTGTAGATCTTCAGCACGAGCCAGGCCAGCGCCGTGGACTGCATCCACGTGCCAATCAGCGAGACGAGCTGGCCGAACCAGAACAGGCGGTAGTTGGGGTTGTGCAGGGCGCGGAAGGTCTCGCGCAGGGGCGGACGGGCGCCGCCCTGCCGGCGGCCCTGCCTGGCGCTGCGGGCGCTCACAGCGGCCCCTCCGTGGCTGACGCAAGGCGCATGGATTCGGGCGTTGCCGGGGCGGCGACCCGCGAATCGCGGGCAGCGCCCATCACTCCGCACCCCTCGTCCCCCTCCCCGTCCTCTCCCCAACGCCTTGAGGGAGGGGGATCGAGCCGGCTCGATCCTCTCCCCATCGCGATGGGTGAGGGGCAGGAGAGGGGACCGTTTCTGCATCTTCGGCCCGCACTTCACTTGAGGCGGTGGCAAGTCGGCCAAGCGCGACAACCACGGCCGGCAGTTCGTTGCCCAGCCGTTCGGCCACGCGATCGAGAAAGACGCGACCCTCGACCAGCAGCTCGCCAACCAGCGCTTCGCCCGTGGCGCTGAGGTAGAGCGGCTCCTGGCGACGGTCTTCCGGCAGCGTCGTGCGCTGCAACAGGCCGCGATCGACGAGCTTGATTACGAGGCCGCTGGTTGTGGAGACGGAGATGCCCAGCAGCCGCGCCATCTCGCCGGTGGTGATGCCGGGCGCACGCCGCACGGCGTAGAGCACGCGCAGCTGCGGCAGCGTGATGCGCAGCTCCTCCCACTGACGCAGGCGGATGCTGTCGAGGTTGTGCACGACGTGACCGTAGAGGCGGCGAAACTCGGCGCTCTGCTCCGCATCCATGCGGCAATTGTACCGCGACACCGTACTGTCTTGCAAGGCCGGACGAACACAGCGCGGCGCCTGCGCCGAGCCATCCCCGTGCTGTGAGCTTCGATACCCGCGCGGCTTGCTGATAGCTGTTCAGGAGAAGGCTCCATTACTCCCGCGCGAGCGACGCCGCGAGCCGGCGCGCCGCGCTATACTCGCCTGCAGATGCCAGAACGAGATGCACAATGGAGGCCACTGATGGACGAGCGCGCCGAGGCCGCAAAGAAGACCACGCTGTTGATGATTCCATACGGACTGTACGTGCTGGGCGTGAAAGACGGAAGTGATCTCAACGCCGGCACGGTGAACTGGGTGACGCAATGCTCCTTCAAGCCGCCGCTGGTGGCGATGGGCGTGAAGAAGGACAGCCACCTCTACAGCCAGCTCAAAAGCGCGGGCACCTTCGCCCTCTCGTTTTTGGAGAGCGGGCAGAAGGACGTGGCCTTCGCCTTCTTCCGCCCGGCGAAGGTCGAGGGCAACACGATCAGCGGCCAGGAGTTCGAGACGGCCGAGACCGGCGCACCGATCATCAGCAGCGCGCCGGCGTGGGTGGAGGGCCGCATCGTCGGCGAGGTAGAAACCGGCGACCATAGCTGCATGGTGGGCGAAGTCACGAACGCTGGCCTGAAGCGCGAGTCGAAGCTGCTGACGCTGGACGAAGTCGGCGTGAAATACGGCGGCTAGACCTGGCTCTGACAAGGACGAGCGCGTCGAGCGGCACGGGCGGAAGAATTCTCCCGAAAGCACGCGGTGTATGGCGCAGATTCGGCACTGATCGATCGTCGCTGGTAAGCAGGCGAGCGGTCACACCCGCGCGCCTCGTTCAATTCGCCGCTGCCGGCCGTCTCGGGGTGGCCGTGCGCATGGCGGCGCGCCGGCATGCTTCATCTCCTAACCATCCTCTAAGAAAGTACCCATACGATGTGCCATATCGCCGGCGCCCGGGCGGAGGCGCCGCGGGAGCAGGCACATGGCCAACGTGCTGATCGTCGACGATGAGCCAACCATCCGCCGGCTCGTCCAGACCGTGCTCGAACTCGAAGGTCACCAGGTCGCCATGGCCGGCACCGGCCAGCAGGCGCTCGATCTGGTGGAGGCGCAGGCTCCGGATGTGCTGCTGCTTGACGTAAAGCTGCCGGGCATGGACGGCTGGGAGGTGCTGCGCCGCGTCGATGCGCTGCGCCTGAATACGCGCGTCGTGATGCTGAGCGCGGTGCCGGGTGTGCGATTCGGAGCGGGCGGCGCCGCCGACGAGGTACTGGCGAAGCCGTTCGAGGTCGAGCGCCTCGTCGAAGCGATCGATCGGCTCGCTCCCGCCAATCCTTGACGGCGAGGCCGCGCGGACGCATTCGTTGCCCATCTGCCGCACGCGGCTGGCGCCGGCGCAGCGCTGCGCGTACGCTCGACTAACAGATGGTTTCAAAACCGGCGGTCAGCCGCCGTTGCATGCACAGGAACGGGATCGCGAGCCGGTTTTGAAACCATGTCTGAGAGTGGCGCGGCCTCCCGCATCGGCCGGCCGCCAACGCGAGCCGCCGAGCATCGCGGGACACCTCGTCAGATGATGCTTGACACCGGTGGGTCGTTCGCCTGACCGATGAC
>CALFMN010000258.1 GCA_937879875.1 uncultured Chloroflexota bacterium
CAGGGCAAGCCGCTGGTCGCCTGAACTCACGATGTACTTCCGCCACGCGGTACTAAGCAGGTAGCCCAGGTTAAGGTGCACCTTTTCTGATGTCCGGTCAGCGACCCACATCCACGCCTGTGAGCCTTATGGACCACGGCCTCGAAAAGTGCACTTCAACTGAGGCCACCTGCTTAGTGGGTGAACGACAGGTGCGGTCCGAGGGCATCCGGTAGCCCTCGAACAACCCTTCCCGTGTCGGGAAGGGAGACGCGGCGCCAGCCGCGGCGGGGTTAGGCCGCCCGCTTGCGCCTGTGCGCCGGGGCCGCGAAGATAACGGCCATGAACGCTGAACGAATCTGGCAACTCACCCACGCCACCGACGAGAACGTGCTCTCCGCGCGGCGGCACATCCATCAGCATCCGGAGCTGAGTTTCGAGGAGCGCGAGACGGCCGCCTTCGTGGCCGATCGGCTGCGCGCCCTCGGCTACGAGCCGCAGACCGGCATCGCCGGCAACGGCATCAAGGCGGTGCTGCGCGGGGCACGGCCGGGCCGCAGCGTCGGCCTGCGCGCCGATATGGACGCGCTGCCGCTGCGCGAAGAGCCCGGCCTGCCCTTTGCCTCGTCGAACGCGGGCGTGATGCATGCCTGCGGCCACGACTCGCATACGGCGATGCTGCTCGGGGCCGCGGAGGCGCTGCGCGCCGTGCGGGACGAGCTGGCCGGCAACGTCGTCTTCATCTTTCAACCGGCCGAAGAGCTGCCGCCTGGCGGCGCCAAACCGATGATCGAGGCCGGCGTGCTCGACGACCCGCACGTCGATTGCATCTTCGGCCTGCACCAGGGCGACGTGCTGCCGGTCGGCTCGCTGGCCGTGGCAGGCGGGCCGCGGGCGGCGTCCGCCGATACGTTTTACATCACCATCCGCGGCCAGGGCGGCCACGCGGCGATGCCCCACCGCGCGATCGACGTGATCGCCGCCGGCGGCATGGCGATCACCGCCATCCACCAGATCGTCAGCCGCCGGCTGCCCGCCGTGCAGCCGGCCGTGATTACGATCGGCCAGGTGCACGGCGGCACCAAGGAGAACATCATCCCCGAGCTGCTGACGATGAGCGGCACAGTGCGCTGCTTCGATGAAGCGCTGCGCAAGGAGATTCCGGACCATCTGCGCGGCGTGATCGAGGCGGCGGCGGCGATGTACGGCGCCAGCGCCGAGCTGGACTACCGCTTCGGCTATCCCGTGACGATCAACGATACCGAGATGGCGCAGGTCTCGCGGCGGGCGGCGGCGCGCCTCGTGGGCGACGAGCAGGTCTTCACGCCCGAGCCGATCATGCCGGCCGAGGACTTCTCCTACTTCCTGCAGCGCGTACCCGGCGCCTTCGCCTCGCTCGGCGTGGGCACGCCGGGATCGGGACGGCGCACGTCGGCCAGCCACAGCCCCGGCTTCTTTCTCGATGAGGCCGCGCTGCCGTACGGCGTCGCCTACTATGTATCGCTGGTCACCGATCTGATCGGCAGCCAGGAGCCGGGCTGAACGCCGGCATGACGAACACGGCGCCTGTTGCGGCCGGCGCGAACGGCGCCGCGCCGCGCTGAGCGAGAACGCGGCCAGGTCAGGCGATGATGACGCGACGCCATCCCCGCAACGCCGCCGGCTCGCTGCCCGTGCTGACGGCGTCGTTCGCGCCGGTCGCGGCGGCAGAGGGCGAGAGCACGCCCTCCGCTCGCGCTGTCGCGCGCCTGTTTCCGCTCGGCGAGGGCGGCGAGCGCATCCTGCTGGCCGTGGCCGAGGGGATCGCCGATCCGCTCTCGGCCGAAGCGCAGGCCGCCGAGGCGCTGGGCCGAATCGAAGCGGTCGTGGCCCGCGCCGCGGCAGATGCGCTGCCCGAAGACCTGCTCGACGCCGGCTTTCAGGCGGCGGCCGAAGGCGTTCGCCGGCTGGCAGCGCTGCCGGGCGGCGTGCCGGACGCCGGCGTGGCGCTTGCGGCGGCGATCATCGAAGACGGCACGGTCGCGGTCGCCAGTGCGGGGCACGGCGCCGTGTTCTTGCAGCGAGATGGCGCGACATGGCGGCTCACCGAGGCGCAGGCGGACGATGCGGGGGCGCAGATCGTCGGCGGCGCTGAGCAGGCGGTCGCGCTGACGGAGCGGCTGCAGCCGGGCGATGCGCTGCTGGTTGCCTCGGAGCGCGTCGCCCGCGGCCTCGGCGAGCGCGTGATCGAGGCGGTTTTCGAGGAGTACGGCCCGGACGGCGCCGCGGACGAGCTCGCCCGGCTGGCCGCCGATCTGCCGGAGGCGCAGGGCGCGGCCGTGGCGCTGCTGCATCTGCCCGCCGCGAGCGCATTGCCCGTCGCCGCGGCCGGGTCAGGCGCCGGAGCACAAGCGGCGCCGCGACCGGGCTGGCTGGCGCCCCTGGCGGTGCTGGGCGCGATCATCCTCGGCGTCGTGGTGGTGAGCGCCATCGCCTTCGCCGCCTCACGCGGCGGCGGCAACAAGGCTGCGGCCACCAGGCCGGCGACGCAGGTGGCCGTGCTGCAAACGCCGATACCGACCCCGCCGCCCGTGACGCCGCTGGCAGCGACCGCCGCGTCCGCGACGCCCGGCTCGACGCCGGCGGCAACGGCGACACCCGGCGCCAGCCCGACGCCCGGCGCCTCAGCCACGCCGAACGCCTCGGCTACGCCGTCGAGCCTCGCGAACCTGCCGGCGTGCAGCGGCGGCGCCGACAGCAAACCATGCAGCTACACCGCCCAGCCCGGCGATTCGCTCTCTGTGATCGGCGATCGCTTCGATATCACCCGCGCCTGCTTCGAGTCGGCGAACCTGCGCCACGACCCCGTACCGCCGCGCGCCCCCGATTTCCGCATCGGCGCCGGCGAGACGTACGTCATTCCCGACGCTGCGACCTGCGCCACGCTGCCGCCTGCGCCCGCGCCGCCGCCCGCGGCAGCCACCGCGACACCTGCCGCCGCCACACGCCCGGCGGCCACACGGACGGCAGGCCCGGCCGCCAGCCCCGCCGCGGGGAATCCGACGCGAGCGCCGTCGGCCGCGACAGCCGGACCGGCGACGGCGGCGCCGGCAGCCGCGTCGCCTGCGCCCAGCGTCTCGGCATCGACGCGGCGTGGCCCTTGCACGCCGGTGCCCGGCGAGCAGTTCCCCCGACCGACCTGTTAGCCGCGGCACGGTGCGCTGCCTGGCGCAGGCCTGCACCGACTCAGGTCGAAATGGGGTCAGGCCGGCGCTATACGCGAAGTTGCGTGATCAGCGGCGCGGCGCCTCCAGCCACGCGCCCGGTGGACCATCGAACCGCAATGTACGCCCGGCAGCGGCCGCGACAACGAGCTGCGCCTGTTGCAGCGCCGCCAGAATCGCGGCGCCAAGCGCCCCGCCCAGGTGCGGCCGCCGCTCGGTCCAGTCGAGACAGGCCGTGGCGAAGCGTCGCCGGGTGTGCGCTGCTGCCGTCACATCGACCCCGCGCACTGCGAGCGCCGCGCTTCCGGCCGGCGTGAGCATGAAGCCCGGCCGGTCCGCTTCACCCGGCGCCAGCCAGCCCCGCGCCAGCATCCCGTCGAGCAAGCCGACCCCCGCGACGCCCGCCAGGTGGTCGTAGCAGCGGCGTGCCTGGCGAATCGGCGCGTCCACGCGCACGAGGCGTTCCGCCTCGGCGCTGCGGCGCGGCGGCGCCCCGCCGGGGGCCAACGCGCCGAGAGCGGTCAGCAAGGTGTGGACCCGTGGCCCATCGACACGGCAGATGCGCTGGCGCCCCGTCACCGTGACGCGGACGAGTCCGTCGCGGCGCAGGCGCGCCAGATGTGCGCTGACGCGCGGCTGCGGCAGCTCCAGCCGGGCCGCAAGGTCGCTGACCGTGGCATCACCCTCCAGCAGGACTTCAAGCATCCGCAGTCGCGTGACGTCGGCCAGCGCCCCGGCCAGCCCGGCAACCCGCCGCAGATCCTGCTCGCTCTCCACCGCCTGGCCTCCTTCAGCCGCGCGCCGGCATCCCGAACGGTCGCGCACACTGTGGATTATACATCGCTCAGTGCGCATCTATGCAATTCACCGCGTACACCCTGCGCAGGCGCCGGCGCGGTGTGCGCACGTCGGCCGCAACGCGTGCTGACGCGGTGGTGCGGCGTCAATGGGCGGCAGCGCGGTCGTCTGGGTTGTGTGGAATCAACAGGCGGAAGGTGGTGCCCGCGCCCGGACTGCTCTCCACCTCGACGTGGCCGCCATGCGCCTGCGCCGTGTGTTTGACGATCGCCAGGCCGAGTCCCGTTCCGGTCGAAGCCCGTGCCCGATCGACCTTGTAAAAGCGCTCGAAGATGCGCTCGTGCTCTGCGTGCGGGATGCCGATGCCCGTGTCGCGCACCGCGATCTCGCCCCACTCGCCGCGCGCTCGTGCTTCCACCGTCACCGCGCCGCCCGCCGGCGTGAACTTGATCGCGTTGTGTATCAGGTTGATCACGGCGCGGAGCAGCCGCTCGTGGTCGGCGTGCAGGGCGGGCAGCTCCGGCTCCGCGCTCCAGCGCAGCGTGATTCCCGCCCGCTCGGCCTGCGCGGCCAGGCGCCGCACCGCATCGGCACAGAGCTGGGCGGCATCCACCGGGCCGAAGCGAAACGGCGCCTGGCCCGACTCGATGCGGCTCAGCTCCAGCATCTCCTCGACGAGCTGCGCCAGCCGGTCGACTTCGTGGTCCACGCCCGCCAGCATGGCCTGCGCCTCCTCCTCGTCCTCCAATCCGCCATCGGCGAGCACCTGCACAACCGCCTTGATCGAGGCCAGCGGCGTGCGCAGCTCGTGCGAGAGGTTGCTCACGAAATCGCGCCGCTGGCCTTCGCTGCGGTGCACCTCGGTCAGATCGTGCAGCAGGCCAAGATATTGCCAGGCGCCGGCGCCGCGCAGCGGCAGGAAGATCGCCTCAACGTCGCGGCTCTGCGCGCCCAGCCGCACCACGCGCATCACCTGAGACTGCTCCGTGCGGCAACGCTCCAGCAGCGCCGCCAGCTCGTGGTCGCGCACCACGGACACGAACGACTGCTCAGCCGGCGGCTCGAAGGCGGCGTCCGCGGCCACGCCCAGCAGCCGCCGCGCCGCGGCGTTCAGGTAGCGCACGCGCGCCGCGCCATCCACGGCGATCACACCATCGGCACTGCGGCCGAGCACGGCGGCGAGCCGCTGGCGCTCCGCCTCCGTCTCCTGCACGGCGCGGCCGAGATTTTGCTCGATCGCGCCGAGCGCGCCGGCGAGCGGGCGCAACTCGGGGCTGCGCACGGCCGGCGCTTCAGCGCCGAAGCGTCCCTCCGCCAGCCGTCGCGCCGCGGCGACGAGCGTCTTCATGCCGCGGCGGCGCTCGCGACCGCCGTAGGCCGCCAGCGCCAACGCCAGCACCGCGGCCGCCATACCGGCCAGCAGCACCGCCGCGATCACGCTGCCGCGGCCGGGCGCCGGCCCGCCGGTCAGCGCAAACGCGAGCAGCACGGCCACGCAGGCGAGCACGGGCAACAGATATGCCAGCGGCCTCAGCATGGCGCACCGATGGGGGCAGTGGGCAGTGGGCAGTGGGCAGTGGGGACGGGCGTAGGGCGAAGGGCGTAGGGGCTGGATCGGCAAGAGCCGCCAGAGCGCAGCGCCACGGTGCACGATAGGCTCATGTGTACATGGGCGCCCATGTCAGACAGAGGCTGTCCGCGCAACGGCCCCACATGACACATGACGCGCTGCCGCGGCCGGCGCCGCGACGAAGACACCGCAATACTGCGGCTGGCCTCAGACTCCCACTGCCCACTGCCCATTGCCCACTGCCCAGCGTAGCGGCGTTACGTTAGCCTGCCGTGACCGTTGTACCCTGTGCAAGCGCGGGAAGCACACAGGGAGAACGCAGATGCAGGTGGACACACCGCTCCGCCCGGCTGAGGGCGAGCTGGCCCGCGAGGCCGCGCTCGTCGCGCGGGCGGTCGCCGAGCCGGACGCGTTTGGCGAGCTGTACGACCGCTATGCGCTGCGCGTCTACCGCTTCGCCTTTCGCCGCCTGGGCGATCACGCCGAGGCGGAAGACGTGACCGCCCAGACCTTTCACCGCGCTTTCGAGGCGTTGGGCCGCTTCGAATGGCGCGGTGCGCCCTTCGGCGCCTGGCTGTTCCGCATCGCGCGCAACGCCGTGGTCGACCGTCGCCGCGCCGGCGCCGCGCCCGTCTCGCTGGACGGCATCGGCGAGGGCGGCTTCGAACCCGCCGATGTTGACGCGACGGCGCCGGACGAGGCGCTGCTCGTGCAAGAGGAGCTGGGCGCGGCCTGGGCCGCCGTGGCGCGGCTGCCGGCGCTGCAGCGGCGGGCGGTGACGTTGCGCTTCGGGCGCGATCTTTCGCACGCGGAAGTCGGCGCGATCATCGGCCGCAGCGAGGCCGCGACGAAGCAACTGGTCTATCGAGCAATGAAGACGCTGCGCGAGCTGTTGGAGGTGCAGTAATGGCGAAGAACACGCGCTCCCAGACCGAGCGGTTCGCCGCGGCGAGCGATGCGCTGCTGGCCGGCAACCCCGGTGCAATAACGTTCCACGCGGATCTGGAACCGGAGCTGGCGCTGGCCGTACGCCTGCGTGATGAGGCGCGGCCGGGCGTGCCCGACCCCGCATTTTTGGCGGGGCTGCGCCGCGAGACGCTGGCGCGGGCGGCGGCCGCCGCGAGCCGCACGACGACGACGGTGCGCTGGGCCACGATCGAGACGGCGATCGGCACGCTGGCGCTGGCCTACCGCAACGGCCGCGTGGTCTACTGCAACCGCTTCGACTCCGCCCCGGCGTTCGAGCGCGACGTGGCGCGGGTCTTCGGCGAGCGCCCCGAGCGCGACACGGAAGCACCGGCCAAGATCGCCCGCGGCGTGCGGGAGCATCTGGCGGGCCGGCGGCGTTTCGCGGCGATCGATCTGAGTTGGCTGCCGCTGTTCCAGCAGCGGGTGCTGGAGAAGACGGCCGAGATTCCGCGCGGCGAAGTGCGGCCCTACGCCTGGGTGGCGCGCGAGATCGGGGCGCCGGGCGCGACGCGAGCCGTGGGCACGGCCCTGGGCCACAACCCGATTCCGTTCATCGTGCCCTGCCACCGCGTGGTGCGCTCGGACGGCACGCTGGGCGAGTATTCAGGCGGCGGGCCGGCAAACAAAGAGCGGGTGCTGACGTTTGAAGGTGCGCCGGTGACGGAGCTGCTCGCCGGCGCCCGGCGCGGCGAGCGGCTGCGCGGCAGCCGCACGACACACATCGTCTGCTACCCCTCCTGCCACGCCGCGCGGCGCATCCGCCCGGAAAACGCCGCGCCCTTCGGCTCGCTGACGCAGGCGCAGGCCGCCGGCTACCGCCCCTGCGCCCTCTGCCGGCCGGCGTAGCCAGCGCCGGCTCGAGCTGAAGCGCTGGTGGCCGGCGCCGCAGGGCAGCACAGCGCGTGTCTGCCGGATGCAGGCGGCGCCGGCTGCGGATCACCGACCGCGCGCTTCGCGCCCTGCCTGGACCCCGGCGAATCGCTCGACGCCGGATCGCCCCTTCTCGCGCATACGCTCGCGGAACGCGGCAGATCTCCCAAACATCGGTGTGCGGGCGAGAAGGGGCAGAGGCTTCTGAGGGCCGCCCGCCCCAGCCCCGCCCAACTCCGCGATCCCTTAATCGGGGCCAACCCCGATATTCCGCCGCTCCTCGCTCCCGCATGGTGAATGCGTGCCGGGCGCGATCGTGCCCGGATCGGGGAGCGCCGCATGATTCAGCAGGCCGCCGCGCCGCGCAGGGCCGGGCTGCTCACGCTCTTGCAGCAGACCGACATCGCGCTTGCGCTGGTGGTGATGCTGATCATCGTGATGATGGTGGTGCCGCTGCCGCCGGCGCTGCTCGACATGCTGATCGCGCTCAACATCTCGATCGGCGTCACGATCCTGCTCGTTTCGATCTACGCCAGCGAGCCGCTCGACTTCTCCGTCTTCTCCACGCTGTTGCTGGTCTGCACGCTCTTCCGCCTGGCGCTCAACGTCTCCAGCACGCGGCTGATCCTGCTGCACGCCCACGCCGGCAACATTATCCAGTCGTTCGGTCAGTTCGTGATCGGCGGCTCGCTGATCGTCGGCGTCGTCATCTTCCTGATCCTGATGGTGATCCAGTTCGTGGTGATCACCAACGGCTCCGGCCGCGTGGCCGAGGTCGCCGCCCGCTTCACGCTGGACGCGATGCCCGGCAAGCAGATGGCGATCGACGCCGACCTCAACGCCGGCCTGATCGACGAAAGTGAGGCGCGGCGGCGGCGGCGGCACATCGCCAACGAGGCCGACTTCTACGGCGCGATGGACGGCGCCAGCAAGTTCGTCAAGGGCGACGCCGTCGCGGCGCTCTTGATCGTCTGCGTCAATATCTTCGGCGGCGTGGCCACGGGCGTGATCCAGAAGGGCATGGGCATCACCGATGCGCTCTCGACCTACGCGCTGCTGACGATCGGCGAGGGGCTCGTCTCACAGATCCCGGCGCTGCTGATCTCCACGGCCACGGGCATCATCGTCACCCGCGCCACGTCGGACGGCAGCCTGGGCGAGGACGTGGCGAAGCAGCTCTTCTCCAATCCGCGCACGCTGTTTGTGGCCTCCGGACTGATGGGCGCGCTGGGCGCGATGCCCGGTCTGCCCAGGCTGCCGTTCTTCGCGCTCTGCGCGCTGCTCTGCGGCGTCGGCCTGCTCGTGCGCAAGCACAAGCGCGAAACGGCCGTCGCCGTGCTCGCTGCCACACAGCAACGCGAGAAGCAGGAAGCCGTGGCAGTGGACAACACCGTCAGTCTGCTGCCGCTCGACCCGCTGGAGATCGAGCTGGGCTTCGCGCTGCTCTCGATGGTCGAAGGACCGCAGGGCAAGCTGCTGGACCGCATCACCAACATCCGCCGCCAGCTCGCCGTCGAGCTGGGCATCATCATCCCCACCGTACGCGTGCGCGACAACGTGGAGCTGGCGCCCAACGTCTACCTGGTCAAGCTGCGCGGCGTCGAGGTCGGCCGTGGCGAGCTGTTCGTCGGGCGCTACCTGGCAATGGCCGCCGGCACGCCCGCGGCGCAGATCGACGGCATCACCGCGATTGAGCCAGCCTTCGGCCTGCCCGCCGTCTGGGTGGAACAGTCGCAGCGCGACCGCGCCGAGATGCTGGGCGCCACGGTGGTCGAGGCGCCGGCGGTGCTGGTCACGCACCTGGTCGAAGTCTTCCGCCGCCACGCCGCCGACCTGCTGGGCCGGCAGGACGTGCAGCACTTGATGAACAACCTCAAGCAGCAGTATCCCGCCGTGGTCGAAGATTTGACCGGCGGCCTGATGACGCTGGGCGAGATCCAGCGCGTGCTGCAAAGCCTGCTCAGCGAGCGCATCTCCATCCGCGACCT
Source organism: uncultured Chloroflexota bacterium (assembly GCA_937879875.1). Taxonomy (GTDB): domain Bacteria; phylum Chloroflexota; class Dehalococcoidia; order CAUJGQ01; family CAUJGQ01; genus CALFMN01. Next base: position 9,378 of record CALFMN010000258.1, read on the forward strand.
GCTGACGATCTGCGAGACGCTATCCACGCACGCCCGCGCCACCAAAGACCCGGAGCAGCTTACCGAGCAGGTGCGGCTGGCGCTGGGCCGCGCGATCTGCACGCAGTACGCCGACGAGCAGCACCTGCTGCACGTAATCACGCTCAGCCCGCGTCTCGAACAGGCGCTCGTCGCCAGTCTGCAGCCGACGGACCAGGGGCTGGCGATCCTGATCGATCCCGGCCTCGCCAACCGCATGCTCACCGAGCTGTCGGTGCAGATGGAGGCCGTGGCGGCGACCGGACGCACGCCGGTGCTGCTCTGCTCCGGCCGGCTGCGGCGGCCGTTCAAGCGGCTGGCGGAGCGCGTGCTGCCGGCGCTCGTCGTGCTCGCCTTCGGCGAAGTCACGCCGGAAGTCGACGCCCAATCCGTCGGCGTGGTCGAGGTGAGCGATGTCTGGGGCGTGGCCTATCCCTGACTTCGCAGGCGAAGTCTGTCCCTTCCCCACAGGGGAAGGGTCTATCTGAGGACAATCGGTAACTCTCGAAGTACCTCTCCCCCGTGGGGAGGGGACAGACGCCGAAGGCGTCAGGGGTAGGTGACGATGGCGATGAAAATCAAGCGCATCCAGGCGATCGATATGCCCACCGCGCTGGAGAAGGTCCGCGCCCGCCACGGCACCGATGCGGTGATCATCTCCACGCGCGACCTGGGCGCCGAAGACCCGACCGGCTTTCAGCGCGGCATCGAGCTGATGGTCGGCATCGAGGAGCGCGCGGCGAGCATGACCGGCCGCGTCAAGGCCGCCGCCCGCGCCGCCGCCTCGGCCAGCGCCCGCAGTGCTTACGCCGGCTCGCGAGAGCTGATGGATGCGGATGAAGCGTCGCCGGCGCGGCCGCTGACGCCCGCCCTCGCGCGCCTGCCGCGCATCGAGCGCGACGACGACAACGCCGCGCTGGTGCGGCCGGGCGTCGAGCCGTTCGCCGCGCTGCTCAACCGCGCCACCGGCCTGGTCAGCACGCCCGAGCCGGCGCCGCTGCGCCTTTCGGGCAGCGCCGGCGCAAGCAGAGCGCCCGCACGGCCGCTGCCGGCGGAGAAGCAGGCGCCGACGCCGCTGGCGCGCACCGCGCCGCAGCAGGCCGCACAGCAAGCCTACGATCTGCTGTGCAGCGTCGGTCTTGCGGATAGCCTTGTCGAAGAGGCCCTGGAAGAGACGATCCGGCTGATGCCGCAGCGGGCGCTGGGCGACTGCGCCCGCCTGCTCGAAGTCGCGCTCTCGCGCGTGGTCGCGGCGCTGCCGGAGGGGCCGGCGCTCGCCGCGGCCGAGCTTGCAGGCAAAGCGCTGGTCTTCGTGGGACAGGCGGGCGTAGGCAAGACCACGGCGCTGCTCAAGGCAGCGGTGCATCTGCGCCAGGCCGGCGCCGATATCGGCATCGTCGGCGCGGACGTATCGCACATCGGCGCCCTGGACCAGCTCGTACGCTACGGCCAGCTCCTGCAACTGCCCGTCGAGGTCGCCTACACGCCGGATGAGCTGCGCGACATCCTCGAAGCCGCGCCGGCAGGCCGCATCACACTCGTCGATACGCCTGCCTGCCGGCCCGGCGCTCGCGTCACGGCGCGGCCGCAGGCAGCGGGCGCGGTCGGCCGGGCGCCGGCGATCCGCAGAGGGCAAGCCGGCAGCAGCGACACCGGCGACGAGGTGATCGAACTGCTGGCTGCCGCACCGAAGCGTGTGGTGGTGCTCACGATTTCAGCCTCGGCCGGTCCGAGCGATCTGCGCCGCCTCGCCGCCACCGCGCGCACGCTCGGCGCCGATTCGATCGCCGTCACCAAGCTGGATGACACGGCCTGTCTCTTATACACATCTGACGCTGCCGACGATCTTACGCGTGTAG
>CALFMN010000259.1 GCA_937879875.1 uncultured Chloroflexota bacterium
CCATCTGCTGCTGCACCGCCTTGCCCGTTATCGCTCTTCATAAACACGCTCTAAGCCGAGCGATGGCACCGCGGGCGGCAGACATACGTCGTAGGCGGTGCTGAGAAACGGCCGCCCAGCGGCGCGCACCCGGCGGCCGTCCGGCAGGGTCAGCGTCGAGAAAATATTGCGCTCCAGGAGAACATCGTCGTTGACGACGTCCTCGATCGTGGCGAGCGGATGCAGCATGATCCGTCGCTTGACGGCTTCGCGGACCAGTTCGTCTTTGGTCTTGTTCAGGAAGAACTGCCGGAACTCCTCGATCCACCGTCCGCGCCGGTCAAGATCCAGGTTGTGGCTGCTGATCTTCTCGAAGTCGATGCCGGCCAGGTCGGCGCCGCCGCCCTCCTCCTGCAGCCAGGCGATGATCGGCTTGTTCAGTCCACCGAAGCCCGGGCCGGTCGTCAGGTTCCAGGAGATGAGCCCGCCGTCCTTCGTCTCGAAGTGCCGGCGCTCCGGCGCTCCGGCCGTCAGCGTAACCGGCGCCCGCGGCCGCCGGGCCTTGCTGACGAAGGTTCCGATAATCGCACCCACGATGAGGGAAAGCGACGCTTCCTGCACGGAGACGTCGATCCGGTCGCCCCGGCCGGTCTTCTCCCGCTCCAGCAGGCCGAGCAGCACGGCCACGGCGGCCTGCGAGCCCGCCATGCACGCGGCGACGGGGACGGCCGCCATCGCCGGGGGAAACGCCGGATCGCCCGATAGAAACAGCAGCCCGCCGGCGGCCTCCGCGATCAGCTCGGTGCCGCGCCACGAGGCCTCGGGGCCGCTGAGACCGAACGGCGTCACGCTCGCATGGATGATCGCCGGATTGATCGTCGCGGGCACGATGCCGCCGAGGTCCTGCCCGGCGTCGACGAACACGTCGGCGCGCGCGATCAGGTCGCGCACGCGCTCCACACAGGCCGTCAAACTCCAGTCGATCACGATGCTTTGCTTGCCCGCGTTGTACGACAGCCACTCGAGTTCGTCCCGGTTCCGGGCGTCCTCCGACGTCTCCAGGAGGTAGACGTCCGCGCCGAACATGCTGAGCAGCATGCCGCAGGCTGGTGCCGCAGTGCCCGCCGCATCCAGCACACGTAGACCCGCGTACGGCATCGTCGCCGCCATGGTCTGTCTACTCCGTTCCGCCGCGGCAGGCACGAGTATTGCGCCTGCCCTACGTCCTATTTCCTGCTGTCGTGCTATTCGTCGTTCAGATATGATGCCGCGTCGACGTACTCGCGGCCTTTGGCCGCGGCGATCCGGATATCCTCCGGCGGCGTTGGCAGAGCGGGCAGGCCTTTCTCGCGGGACGGCAGCAGGATCGAAGCCGTCCCCGGGCAGGTCACCTCGCCCGTCTGGTTCTGGCCCCACATCTCGACGTCGACAGCCGAAGTGCCTTCATCGGTCTGGTACTTCTTGACCACCCGACCGTAGAACCACTGCGTATCGCCGATGTAGTTGAACCGGCGCATCTCGCAGCGGAACTTCCACAGCCAGGCGTCGTCGCCCATCCAGTTCGTCAGGTAGGTCGCCAGCCAGTTCTCGCGCATCACCGCGTAATCGTAGGCGTAGGGATTGCCGATCGCCTGCGCCCACGCGTCGTCCCAGTGACACCGCTGCGTAACGTCCGGGAAGCCGAACTCGTTTGGGATGAAGTACCCGGGACTGCGCCGGCGATGCTTGTACGCCAGCTTCATCGGCCACAGCCCCTGGCTGGTGGCGACGTGCATGCCGATAACGTCGAGCACCAGCAGCGGACCCCGCACCATCTCGGGCAGTTCGTCGCCGACGTTGACGTCTTCCCAGTAGCGCGGCTCGGCCCCGCGCACGTACTCGTTCCCGTAGGCCGCGTCGATGCGCTCCACGTCCTCGGGCGTGTAGTGAGGCCGCACGTGCTCGCTGTACTTGCCCTTCGACGCCGCCGTCTCGCGCTCGGTGTGAATGGCGAGCGAGTTGGACATCGACACCGGTTCACCCTTCTGATTCCGCGCGACCGACCGGCGCGTCGCATGAACCGAGATCGTGCCGGTGAACTGGCTCCGCTTCGTCTCGACGCCGTGCAGCCAATTGCGCCGGTACAGCTCATCACCCGGCCGCACCGGCCGGAAGAACTCCGTCTCCTGCCCGGAGACGAAGACGTGAATGCTGCGCAGGGGATCCCGCAGCCGCCGCAGCGTCTGGCCGGGGTTCAGGACCAGGTCGGGCCTGCCCAGCGTGGACTGGTAGAACGGCGACGCAATGAGCCCGCCCCAGCGCGTCTCCGCCGCGTAGGCTTCGTCTGTGTAGAGCGGGTTGTCCTCGCTCACGCCGAACGCGAAGTGGCGCATGGTATCGGGGTGGGCAACCGAGTTGAACGGGAGACTGTCGGAAACGGGCCGCTCTTTGCCGATCCGCTTTCTGAGCGCCTCGACTTTCTCCGGCGTAATCTTGGCCTCGAGATAACCGGCATACTTCGACGTCATTGCCCGAAACTCCTTGTCTTGCCGGGGAGCGGTGGCGATCGACCGCTGAGCCTCCGGCTAGTCGTGCGGCAGGCCGAGGCCGCGCGTCGCGATGATGTTGCGCTGCACCTCCGAGGTGCCGCCGCCGATCGTCGCCGCGATCGAGCCGAGGTAGCCGCGCGCGTACGAGGCGCGGAACGGCGCACGGGGTGACTGCGTGTCGTACAGCATGCCGTACATGCCGACCACCTTCATCGCCGTGCGCGTGATGCGTTGCTCCAGCTCCGAGAAATACAGCTTCGCCATCGACGCCTCGTAGTTCGGCACCTTGCCCGCGTTCTGCAGCGACACCACCCGGTACGAGAGCATCATCAACGTCATGGCCTCGACGTGACGGTCGGCCAGCTCCAGGCGCACTTCCCGATTCCGCCCCAGCGTGCTGATGCCGTTGGCAACGTTTTCTTTCGCCCGCCGGATCAGGCGCTCGACGGTCTTGCGCGTGCCCACCGCCGAGCCGATGCCCGAACGCTCGAAGTCCAGCGTCGTCGTGCCGACGTACCAGCCGCGGTTCACCTCGCCCACGACGTTGCCGGCCGGCACCCGCACGTTGTCGAAGAAGACCTGGTTGAAGCCGGCGTTGCCGGCCATGTTGATCAGCGGCTGAATGGTGATGCCCGGCGTGGTCATGTCGAGCAGGAAGTAGCTGATACCGCGGTGCTTGGGCGCCTCGGGGTCGGTGCGGGCCAGCATGAACATCCAGTTGGCGCGGTGGGCGCCGGATGTCCAGATCTTCTGGCCGTTGATGACGAAGTCATCGCCATCGCGCACGGCGCGGGTCTGCAAGCTGGCGAGGTCGGAGCCGGCGCCGGGCTCACTGAAGCCCTGGCACCATTGCGTCTCACCGCGCAGGATGGCCCCCAGGAACCGCGCCTGCTGCTCCGGCGTGCCGTGGGTGATGAGGGTCGGACCCAGGTGCGTGACGCCGCGACCGCCCGGATGCGGGGCGCCTGCCTCGGCGAACTCCTGGTTGAGGATGAACTGCTCCATCACCGAGAGCCCGGAGCCGCCCCACTCCTTCGGCCACGCGGGCGCGAGCCAGCCGCGCTGTACGATCTTCTGCCGCCACGCACCCAGGGCACCGCCTGCCTGCTGATAGCCTTCACCGCCACGCATCGCGGCCGTGCCGCCGGCCGCCTCGTCCTCGCGCATCTGCGCGCCGGCTCCCCGGCGCAGTTCCCCAGGCAGTTCATGCGTGATGAACGCCCGCACTTCCTGCCGCCACACCGCCTCCGCGGGTGAATCCGCTAAGCGCATCGCTATCCCCTCCCAAAAAGCCCGATCAGCGCCCCCAACGCGGGGAAAACAAGACAATCGTGCTGCATTCAGCGGAAGGCTGCAAGTATATTCCGTACGAGTGTACAGTCTTTTCCACCCACCCAGCGTTGATTTCGACCAATCGGACTGCTACAGTGTTGCGGAGACGTGTTGACGGGAGCGTCGTCAGTGCTGGAAAAGTTGCGGCTCGATGACCGGATCGCCATCGTCACGGGTGCAGGACGCGGTCTGGGCCGCGCTACGTCGCTGGCGCTCGCGCAGTCGGGCGCACACATCGCCGCCGTCTCGCGCACGCTCGCACAGCTCGAGGAAACGGCCGAGTTGGTCCGCGCCCTCGGCCGTCGCTGCCTGGTGCTGCCCACGGACCTGACGAAGGTGGAACAGATCGGTCCGATGGTGGACAGCATCATCGCCGAGTTTGGCCGCATCGATATCCTCGTCAACAACGCCGGCGCGGGGACGTTGATCGGCCGCCCGATCGAAGAAGTCGACGATGTCCACTGGCGCAGGGGCATCGACCGCAACCTCACACAACTCTTCTACTGCTGCCGCGCGGTCATCCCCTACATGCAGCGACAGGGCGGCGGGCGCATCGTCAACATCTCCTCCGGCTGGGGCCAGCGCGGGAACCGCCACGATTACATGTATAGCTCATCCAAGGCCGGGGTTAACAACATCACTCGCGCCCTGGCAACCTCCTATACGCGCGACAACATCTTCACCAACTGCGTCGCTCCGGGAACGTTCCCACACCGAACGCCCGAGGAGCTAGCCCAACTGGGACGCGAGGCGCGCTTCGTGCCCATGCACCGGTTCGGGCAGGACGACGAACAGGCCTGGTTGATCGCGTACCTCTGTTCAGACGCCTGCGGCTACATGTCCGGCGAGACCATTCTGATCGACGGCGGCGCGGCGGCAAGCGGCAACGTGCCGTCGGGGCTCGCTCCGGTCTATCCTTTCCCGTCGGGGTCGTGACATGACGCTTCCCGGCTACGATCTGCACGGCAAGGCCGCCCTGTTGTTCGGGGTCGACGACGCGTTTGGCCGCGCCCTCGCGCTGGTGCTGGCGGAGGCCGGCGCCGATACGGGCGTGGTCAGCGTACGGCCCGGCCGCAACGCGGCGGACGTTGGCCGCGCGGCTTTGGATGAAGTTCAAGCATTGGGTCGTAAAGGGTTCGCGGCCGTGCTCGAGGCCAACGCCACCGGTCAGTTCGACGCCATCTGCGCGCAAGCGCTCGACCGGTTCGGACGCCTGGACGTGCTGGTCAACAACTTCGACCTCCCCTTCGCCAAACCATCGATCGACACAACCGCGGACGAGTTGGCCCGCGTTCTGATTGGAAACGTCTCCGGCGTCTTCCTGGCCGCATGTGCTGCCGCCCGCGTGATGATCCCGCGGAGGGCAGGCACCATCGTCAACGTCACCTCGGTGCTGGGGGAGCGCGGCATGGCGAACGCCGCCGGGTACACCGCGGCCAAGGCGGCCGTTACCTCGCTCACGCGTTCCCTCGCGGTAGAGTGGGGACCGCTCGGCATCTCGGTGACGGGACTCGGCATCAGCTTCATGGAGGGTGTGCCCGGGTTCGCCGACGATCCCGACGTGCGCGCGGCCCTGGAGCGCTACCTACCGATGCGGCGCCTCACGCGGCCGGAGGACGTGGCACCGATCGTCGCGTACCTGGCCTCGGATAAGTCCGGCTACCTCACCGGCGACACGATCTTCTTCGATGGCGCGGCGCTGTCCCACGGCTGAGAGCCTGGAGGCAGGTCCGCTTGCGAGCAGACTCCTCTATTGTTATTGTGGTTGTTACTGCTTTCCACACGGCTGTACGACCGTAAATTTCGTACACGCGGTTGACCGACTTCACCAGCGATTGCTAGAGTTCGGCCATACCGCGACAGGAAAGGGAGCGTATGGTCGTACCCGTGGCATGAACGAGAACTCGCCGTGCCATGAGCAGGCGTGGCGAGGGGTCCATCGGGGTGAGGGCATCCAGGCGCAGCGTCGTAACCGCGGCACCGAGATACCATTAGGGAGGCGGCACATTGAGGAGACTGAGTTACAGTGCAGCGGTAGCCGGCCGGCAGCTCTCCCGCCGCCGCGTGCTGCGGGCTGGGGTGGGCGGCGCGGCCGGGCTGGCGGCGCTGAGCCTGGCCTGCAGCGGCAGCAATAACAACAACAGCAGCAAGACCACGACCAACAACGCCCCGGCGAACAACGCGGCGGCCAAGCCGGCGGCGTCGGGTTCGGCGGCGGCCGTGGCGACGGTCGGCGGCGCATCTACCACGGCGGCGGGCGGCGCGCCGGTGCGCGGCGGCACCTTCCGCTTCGTGCTGCAGTACAACATCACCAGCCTCGACCCGACCTACTCGACCAACGCCAACGACCCGACCGTGTACCGGTCGTTGTTCGATTCGCTTTTTGCCTTCGACGCAACCGGGAACCTGCTCCCCTACCTGACCGACAAGTGGGAGATCCCGGGTGACGGCCTCACCTGGACCTTGCACCTCCACCCCGGCGTCAAGTTCCACGATGGCACGGCCTTCAACGCTACCGCGGCGAAGTTCAACATTGACCGCATCCTCGACCCCAACAACAAGTCGCCGCAGGCCGGCGACGTGGCCCAGATCGCCAGCGCCGAGGCACCGGACGACTCCACGCTCGTGCTGAAGCTGAAAGCCCCCTACTCGCCCCTGGGCTTCTTGCTTACCGGCCGGCCGGGGTTCATGTTCTCGCCGGCAGCGGTGCAGAAGTACGGCGCCGACACGCGCACCAATCCCGTCGGCACGGGGCCGTTCGTCTTCAAGGAGTTCCTCTCCGACTCCCACCTCACGGGAACCAAGAACCCCAACTACTGGAAAATGGGCGCCGACGGTAAGCCGCTGCCGTACTACGACACCATCAACATCATCGTGAACACCGACCCCACGGCGCAGGTGGCGCTGGTGCGCTCCGGCCAGGCGGAGATGCTCGCCACGATCGATACCGCGACGGCGCAAACGCTCAAGAGCGATGCGAACCTGGTGCTGTTGAAGGGACGAACTAATCCATCCGGTATCAGTCTGAACATGAACCGGCGGGACAAGCCGGGCCCGCTCAATGACATGCGGCTGCGCCAGGCCGTGGCGCTGGCCATCGACCCCGCCGCCGTCGTCAAAGTGGGTTTGGCGGGTGACGGCACAGTCTCGCCGCCGCAGAATTTTTGGTATCCCGAGCACTGGGCCTACTACGCCGACCAGTACACCATTAAGCGCGACCTGCAGCAGGCCAAGCAGCTCCTGGCTGCCGCCGGCCAGCCCAACGGCTTCGAGTTCTCATACATCTACATCAAAGGCGTCAGCACGCAGACGCTGGAGATCATGCAGGCCAACCTGATGGACATCGGGGTCAAGATGACCCTCGATCCGCAGGAAGTGGGCGTGTTTGCCGACAACAACATGAAGGGCAAGTGGGATGCCGGCGGCAGCACCGGAGGCATCTACCACGTCGATCCCGGTCCGTCGTTGCGGCGCTACTACTGGTCGGAGTCCGGCTGCGCCCCCGGCGGCACCGGCGTCTTCGGCGGCGGTGTGTTTGCCGGCAGCGGCTTCAACAGCTGCCAGTTCGACCAGGACATGGTAAAGGCCGAGGCGACCGCCGACGTCAACGAACGGAAGAAGATCTACCAGGAGATGAACATGCTGTGGGCGCAGCCGTGGCACGCGCCCAAGTTGTACCTTGCGCCCAGCTACACCCTGGCGCGGAAAAGCGTCCGCAACGCCGTCCTGTTCCCGGACGGCACGCCCCAGTTCCACGAGGCATGGATAGTGCCGTCGTAGTCGCGGCCCGCGACCCCGAAACGGCAGCCAAGGAGCGACCAGTGCCTGTCGAGTACGAGCAGTCGGACGGTATCGCGATCGTCCGGATGAACCGTCCGGAAAAGCTCAACGCGATCGGCGTGCAGATGCGCCTGGAACTGGCGCAGGCGTTTCAGCGGTTCGAAGACGATCGCCGGGCGCGTGTGGCGATCCTCACCGGCGTGGGCAGAGCGTTTACCGCCGGCGTCGACGTGAAGGAGAGCGCCAGCAACGGCGTCATGGCGATGCGGGAGCCGCAGATCCCGATCCCGTGCCCCTTCTGGACGAACAACGACCTGACTAAGCCGGTGATCGCGGCCGTCAACGGCTACGCCATGGGCGTCGGCTTCATTCTGGCGGTCATGACCGCGGACCTTTGCGTGGCGGCGCAGTCCGCGTCGTTCGAGATCTCGGAGATCCCCCGCGGGCTCATGTCCGGCTGGGACTGGGGCTGGCGGCAGACCTGGCCGAGGGCGATCTCGATGGAACTCGCCCTCGGCGGTCGCATCAGCGCACAACGCGCCTACGACGCCGGCCTAATCGTCGAGGTCGTCCAGGACGCGGCGCTCATGGACGCGGCTATTGCACGGGCCGAGCGCATGTTGCTCATCCCGCCGGCGACGATTCGAGCGCACCGCGACCTGGTACGGAAGCTGGAGCGAGTGGTACCGGGCGAGATCAGCGACCTCGCACAGCAGTACGGGCAGAGCATTCGCGGCTCCGAGGACGCGCAGGAGGCGGTGCGAAGCTGGCTCGAACGCCGGAAACCAGTGTACCAGGACGCCTGAAGCGGCCATTCGATGAATAGAGCACCTATATTCCGAACCGCACCGCGCAACGGCGCGACCAGAATGCAGGTCCGCGTCGAGACGATTTGCAAGAGGTGAGAGTATGACGACCGACGCGCTCTCCGCGCACATGCAGGAAAAGATTACCCCGGAAAAGATCGCGCGGGTCCGCGAGCGGATCGGCATTCGCGGCGCCGCGCGTGGGCGACGTCGCACTGCGCCCTATTTCCGCAATACGGTCGCACACGAGGATACGATCCGGCACTTCGTGCATGGGTACGGCGACGACAATCCGCTGTTCACCGACGCGGAGTACGCGGCGAAAACCCGCTGGGGTGGGATCGTGGCGCCGCTCCAGTATCTGAACACGGTGACGAGCGCCGATCCGCATACACCGGCCATATCTCCCGAACAGCAAGAGGCGCTCTCCGGCGGCGATCCGCTCAGAGGGATCCACGTCTTCGTCTCCGGCGCGACGACGGAGCAGTGGCGCCCCGTCCGGCCGGGCAGGCGGTTCTACTCGCAGGGCGCGCTGGTGGGCGTGGTGGAAAAGCGGAGCCAGTTCGCCAAGCTGGCCGTGCATCTCATCTCCGCCAACGTCACGCGAGACGATACGGACACGCTGATCGCGTACACCTCCGGACTCACGATTCATACCGAGCGTGAGACCGCCGCTCGACAGGGCAAGTACAGGGATGTCGAACGTCCGCACTACACCGCCGAGGACCTCGCCCGCATCGACGAGGCGTACGAGAACGAGTTCCGCCGCGGCACCGACAAGTTGTACTGGGAGGACGTCACCGTCGGCGAGGACCTGCCGCTGATGGTGAAGGGGCCGCTCACGGTCACCGACATCATTTACTGGCACGTCGGCGGGAACGAGAGCGGCTACAACCTCTGCCCGCTCGGGCTGGCCTACAAGAACAGGAAGAAGATCCCCGCCTTCTACCTGCCGAACCAGTTCGGGGCATGGGAAGCGGCGCAGCGCTGTCACTGGGACGATCAGCTGGCGCAGGCGACCGGCAATCCCTACGCCTACGACTACGGCTCGATGCGCACCTCCTGGCTGGCGCACTACCTCCATAACTGGATCGGCGACGACGGCTGGCTGTGGAAGTTTCACGTCGAGCACCGCCGCTTCGACTACATCGGCGACACGACCTGGATCCGCGGCAAGGTCACCAACAAGTACGAACTCGACGGGCCCCGCTTCGCCGTCGAACTCGACCTGTGGGGCGAGAACCAGCGTGGCGAGGTCACGACGCCGGGCAACGCCACCGTCCTGCTCCCCAGCCGCCGGCAGGAAGACGTGCTGCTCCCCGATCCACCCGCGGGAGCCACGACGATGGACGACGTGTTCGACGCCCTGATCGCGGAACACAAAACGTAATTGGTCTCATAACCGAGGCTGTGCCCCTGTTGATTCTGCCGAGGCACATACCATGAGCGATCCGCGCATCTCGGAGTTGCTGTCCGGAGTTAGCGCTATCGACCTGTCGCGCTCCGTGGCCGGCCTGTTCTGCGGCAAGATCCTTTCCGACCTTGGGGCAGCGGTGACGGTTGTCGCCGCGGACGGCGGCCCCACGATCGTGGACCTCGACCCCGAGCGCGCCGTCTTGTGGCTCGACTACCTGAACTTCGACAAGCAGGTCGCCGTCATCCCCGGCTTCGACGGGCGGCTGGATAGAGAGCTGCGCGAGCGCTGCCGCGCGGCGGACGTCCTGATCGAGACCTATCCAACGGGGCATCCAGCGATCGCCGCACTGGACGATGCGCTGCCGTCCCTTAATCCGAAGCTTGTACGCACGATGGTGACGCCGTTTGGCAGGACGGGCGAGTACGCGACCTGGCGCTCGGACGAGATCGTCGAATTCGCCATGGGCGGGCACATGTACATCGCCGGCGACCGCGCCCGCGAACCATTGCTCGTTCCGAGCCTGCAGGGAGAGCTGCACGCCGGGCTGCAGGCGGCGCTGGGCACGGTGGCCGCCCTGCGCCACGCGGGAGCCAGCGGCCAGGGACAGGACGTCGAGGTAACCCACCTCGAAGCGCTCGCCTCCGCGCACAACTGGCTGGTCTCGAACTGGACGCACCAGGGCCGCGTGATACACCGGGACGTCAAGCAGACCGTGCGCTGCAAAGACGGCTACATGGCCTTCGTCCCGCGCGCCTACAACCCGGACCTGTTCACCATGATCGGCAAGCCGGAGTTGATCGAGGATCCGAAGTTCTCTACCTTCGCTGCCTTCGTCAAGAACTACCGCGAGTTCTGGGCCATGTGGGAGACGTGGGCGAGCGACTACACCAAGCTCGAGGTGTGGGACCTGGCACAGGCGTATCGCCTCGCTTCGTGCCCGGTGCTCGAGCCGCGTGAAGTGCTGGAGCTGGAGCAGACGAGGCTACGAGGCTGGCTGCGCGAGAGCGGCGGACGCACCTACCCGAGCGGCCCGATCATCATGACGGAAGCGGCGGAAACGCTGAGCAAAGAGCAAAGAGCAAGGAGCAAAGAGGGTACCAGCGGCCCCATCATGGCGGCTGGGGTGGCGGAGACTGCACCGCGACGGGGGGCTGCAACCGAGGGCGACGGTCAGGCGCTCCCACTCGCCGGCATCAAGGTCCTGGAGCTGACCAGCAACTGGGCCGGGCCGCTGGCCGCCAGGCACCTGGCCGACCTTGGCGCGACCGTGGTGAAGATCGAGTTCGCGCGCAAGCCGTTTCGCGCCGCCGTCTACGCCGGCGGCGATCCCCAGCACTACCACTACAACCGGTCCGGCTACTTCAACAAGATGAACCGCAACAAGCTGGGGATCTCGCTGGACGTCTCGCATCCAAAAGGGAAAGCCGCCTTCCTCAAGCTGGTGGACTGGGCAGACGTCGTCGTCGAGAACAACAGCGCCCGTGTGATGCCCAACCTGGGGCTCGGCTTCGATACCCTCTCGGCGCGGAATCCCGGTATCATCATGGCGTCCATCAGCGGGTTCGGCTCGTACGGCGAGGCGAGCCGTTACGTAGCCTTCGGCGTCAATATCGAGGGTAGCTCCGGGGTGATTGCCAACGTAGGCTACTCCGCCACCGAGCTATTTGGCACCGGCAACAACCACGGCGACTCGATCACGGCCGGCTACACCGCCACCGCGATCATCGGGGCGCTGCAACGGCGCGAGCGCACGGGCCGCGGCGCCTTTCTTGACATGTCGATTCAGGAGGCGGACGGGTCGTTCTTCGCCGAGATCTATATGCGGGTGCTTCGCGGCGGCAAGCAGCCACCGCCGCAACCGGCGCCGTCGGACGGAACGACGCTGCGCGGCGTCTACCGCTGCATGGGCGACGACTCGTGGCTGGTCGTCGCCATCCGCGCCGGCGACAACCTGGTCGAGTTGCTTGAGCTCATCGGCGCTCCGGCGCTGCCGCCGCACTTCGACGCGCTTGCCGGCCCATGTCGCGGCGGGTTGGAAGCAGCGCTGAAGGCCTGGGCAGAGCGCGGCGACCACCGGGAGACCGCCCGCGCCCTGCAGCGGATCGGCATCGCTGCCGGGCCGGTCAACAAGAGCTGGGAACTCTTGAGCGACAACCACCTCGCCGCGCGGTCCTTCTACCGGCTCATCTCTCACCCGGAAGTAGGCACGCTGCCGTTCCCCGGCTTCCCCTGGCGGCTCTCGCGTACGCCGGGACAGATTCGTATGCCGGCGCCGCTCTTCGCGCAGCACACGAGGGAGGTGCTGTGCGAGATCGCCGGTCTCAGCGAGCCGGAGATCGCGGAACTCGACGCACTCGACCTCATTTCGGACAAGCCGCTGCAGCCGGTAGCGCGGGCGTAGACGATCCGAATCATACCAACACGTCACCCTGCGGACTTGCGCTCACACCGCATCGGTTGACGGTTCCGTTGCGGAGTCACTTCGCACGATTGTATGGAAAAGCGTGACAACTGAACGATTCATCGTCGCATACTGCGCAGGGTCTATCGGCGACGCGCGGGTCGACTGGAGGCGAGCCATGGAGTTCGAGTTCAACGACGAAGAGGCCGCGTACCGGCGCGAGGTGCGAGAGTTCGTCAGGGACAACCTGCCGGCGGAGTGGTCCGGCCACATGGGCTTTCTCCAGAGCGACGAATCTTTCGAGTTCACGCGCCGCTTCTGCCAGGCGCTCGCGGAGAAGGGCTGGCTGACGATGGCCTGGCCGAAGGAGTACGGCGGCGCGGAAGCCGGCTACTGGAAGCAGACGATCTTCCGCGAGGAGATGTGGGCGCAAGGCGAGCCGCGCGGGCCGCAGTACATGAGCCTGAACTACATCGGCCCGTCGATCATGGAGTACGGCACACCGGAGCAGAAGGCCGCGTTCCTGCCCAGGATCGCGGGCGGCACGATCGTCTTCTGCCAGGGCTTCAGTGAACCCGATGCCGGCACCGACCTCGCCTCGCTCAAGACCGCCGCGCTGCGCCAGGGCGACGAGTACGTCATCAACGGCGAGAAGATCTGGACGAGTTACGCGCACAAGGCCGACTACTGCTATCTGCTGGCCCGCAGCGACCCGGAGGCGCCCAAGCACAAGGGGATATCCCTGTTCCTCGTTCCCATGGATACGCCCGGCATCACCGTGCGCCCCATCCGCAGCATGTCCGGCTGGGGCGATATCAACAACGTCTTCTTCGACGACGTCCATGTGCCCGTCGGCGCACGACTCGGGCCGGAACACGGCGGCTGGTACGTCGCGACGGGCTCGCTGAACAACGAACGGATCGGCGTGGCGCGTTGGGCGCGGGCCAAGGCGCTCATCGACACGCTGGTTGAGCTTGTCGACAAACCGCTGCCAAACGGGCGCCGGCTCGCCGATGAGCCCAGGGTCCGACAGAAGCTCGCCGACCTCGAGATCAGCTTCCGCGCCGCGCGCCTGATGAACTACCGCGTCGTGTCGCAGATCGAGGAGGGCCTGCAGCCGAGCTGGGAGGCCTCGCTCGCGCGCTTGCACAGCGTGCTGCTCGACCAGAAGGTCGCCGCCGTGGGCCTCGAGATCCTGGGCCACTACGGGCTCATGCGACATGAGGCGGGTCAGGATGGCGACGCCGCAGGCATCTCCGGCCTGGACGGCGCGTTTGAAGGCGCCTGGCGGGGAGCGATCCCGGCGACGATCGCGGCCGGCACGATCGAGATTCAGAAGAACCTGATCGCCAACCGCGGCCTCGGCCTGCCGCGCTCTTGAGTAAAGGGAAATAAACGGAGCGAAACGTGCCCTACGACTTCAGGCTGTCCGAAGAACAGCTTCTCTTTCAACGCGAGGCGACGCGCGTCATCTCCGAGATGGTATCGTTCGACATGGCCCGTACGGCTGAGGATCACGGCCTCGCGCACGTTATGGATAGGTGGCGCCGGCTCGGCGACCTCGGCTATGCAGGTATCTGCGCCGCGGAGCAGCACTGCGGCGGTGAACTCGGCCTGGTCGAGCTCACCCTGCTCGCCGAGCAGGCGGGCGCGCGGGCTGCACCTCTGCCGCTCGTCTGGCACAACGCGGCCGTGCGCAGCATCTCGCGCGCGGCCGACAGGCCGGTACGCCCCGAGCTCGCGGCGGAGCTCGCCTCCGGCCGGCAGATCGTGACCGTCGCGCACCTGGAGGCCGGTGATACGGCCGATCCCCGTTCCATAGAGGCGGAGCTCGCGGAGCAAGGCGGACAGTTCCGGCTCATCGCGCGCAAGACGTTCGTGCCGTTCGCGACCATCGCGCAGTACTTCCTCGCTACGGCCCGCTTTGGCGACGGCTACGCGCTGGCGCTGGTACCATCCGAGAGCGCAACCGTCAGTCCGTACCGCAGCACGGGGCGAGACGGACGCGCCATGGTAGCGGTCGACGCGACGCTCTCGCAGGACATGCTGGTGGCCAGCGGAGACGCATCGATCGTCGAGGATCTGCTCGGCGCAGTGCAGGTCGGCCTCTGCGGCTACGCCACGGGCGCAAGCCGCGCCGCGATGGACATGGCCGTCGCCTACGCGAAAGATCGCATCATCTTCGGCCGCGCGCTCGGGAGCTTCCAGGCCGTCGCACACCGCGCCGCCGACATGCTCTACGACGTGGAGGGCGGGCAGCTCTTGACGCTTGAGGCGGCCTGGCGCATCGACAGCGGCCGGCCTGCAGGCGACTACGTCGCGGGCGCCTGCGCCTACGTTGGTGCCGGCTCGCAGCGCGTGCTCGCGCATGCGCATCAGATCCACGGTGCGATCGGGTTCACCTTCGAGCACAATCTCTCGCTGCTATCGACCGTGGTGAAGGCTACCGCCGCCGACCTCGGGCGGGAGGACGTCAACCAGGAGAAGGTCGCGGTCGCGCTGGGGATCTAAGCCGCTGCAGACCAGCTGTTCGGAGGGAGAAGGCTAGACGGAGCCCGCCGTCAGCGCCAGGCCGTGGCTCCGGATCGCCTCCGCCGGGCTTTCGCGCCAGGCGAGCGGCAGGCTGTTCAGGAGGCCGGGATCGACGGCGGCGAGCGAGCGGCGCTCCTCTACCATGCGGATCGCCTCGTCCAGCGGCACATTTTGCGTGATCGCCAGGTGCAGCGAGACGACCAGCACCGAACGGCTGCGGCCCTCCATGCAGTGGACGAGGATGCGGCGGCCGGACTCAAGCGCCGACTGGATGACGTGCAGCGCCTGCAGGAAGAGACCGGGATCGTTGCCGGGGCCATCTACCATGGGTACGCCGGTCCAGCGTAGATCGGCGATGTAGGACAGGGTGGGGAAGCCGGAGAGACACAGCACGGAGTCGACCTCGGCTGCCTCCGCTGCTCGAAGCGCCAGCGCGTCTTCGACGTTACCGACGGCGATGTCCGAGGTGATCCAGTCCATTCCCTGTCCTTCCCGTGTCGGCCGGCGTAACCACGGCGCGTACCGACGCGCCCGCTTGTGCAGATCATCACACACTGGCACGGGCCTGTCAAGATTTCGTACAATCGCGCGGACTTACAGAACGATTGGTTCACTGCCGTCGTCGGCTGAGCACGCCGTGCATGCGACCTCCAAGGGAAAGGAACCCACTCCAATGGTGTCTAAATCGCCCGGTCAGCCACCTCCATCCTCCCGAATGCCGCTCAGCGGTCTGCGCGTGCTCGATCTCGCGGGCGCAACAGCGCCGCTGTGCGGGCAAACGCTGGCCCTGCTCGGCGCGAGCGTGGTGCTCGCAGGCGACGAGGCCGAGGCACCCACCGCCGATCCACTTCCCTGGCTCGCCTACAACATCGGCAAGCAGCGCCTCACTGGCGGCGAGCAGATCGAGCAACTGGCCGCGCTGGCCGACGTGCTGATCGCGGGACCGGGGGCAGCCGTCCCGGACGGCCTCGCGCAGGCCAACCCAGCGCTGGTCTGGCTGCAGGTTTCGCCGTACGGCATGGAAGGGCCGCGGTCCGGCTGGCAAACGGCCGAGCTCATTGCACAGGCCGCGGGCGGCCTGTTGAACGGCTCCCGCCAGCTCGGCCTGCCGCCGGCAAAGATCGCCATCCCGATCGCGGCGTGCGCGGCGGGCATCCAGGGCACCGTGGCCGTGCTGCTAGCGCTGCGCCGTCGCCGGGAGACCGGGGCAGGCGCATTCATCGATCTGTCGCTGCAGGAGGCGATCACGAGCCTGGTGTACACGCAGCACATCGCCGCGTTCGTCGAGCGGCAGACGGGGCGGCCGGTCGCCCAGCCTGCCCGGCCCGGACAGCAGCGCCGGGCGCTGTGGGAGTGTCAGGACGGCTACGTCGTCTGGAACCTGTGGACCGGTCCCGGCTGGGGACGCAAGAACCTGCCGTTCGTCGAGTGGATGAACGAAGAGGGCACCGGCCAGGAGATGCGCGACGTCCCCTGGGAGGCGCTGAGCCTGCACAACCTCGACCCGGAACAGATGGCCGCCTGGCAGACGACCAGCGGTGAGTTCTTCCGCCGCTTCCCCAAACGCCGCCTGGCCGAAGAAGCGGTCAAACGACGCATCCTGCTGTATCCGCAGAACACGATGAGCGAGATCGCCGCGGACAAGCAGCTCGAAGAGCGCGGGGCGTTTGTCGATGTCGAACTCCTGGACGGCCGGACCGCCCGCCCGGTCGGCCGCCCGTTCCGCACCACGGCGTACGACGCCAGGCTCGTTGGCCGTGCCGAGGACGCGCATCTGACCGCCGATGCAGTGCTGGGCCGTTGGCGGAACGCCGCGACCGAAGATGCGGCCGATGGCCGCAAAGACGGCGGGACCGGGCTGCCGCTGAACGGCGTGCGCGTGCTGGACTTCAGCTGGCTCGTCGCCGGCCCGGTCACCACGAAGCTGCTCGGGTTCTTCGGCGCCGACGTGGTCAAGATCGAATCGCGCAAGCGGCCGGACGCCACCCGCATGACGGGACCCTACCCGCGCGGCAAGCCGAGCATGAACGGCAGCGCCCACTTCGCCAGCGTGAACGCCGGCAAGCGTAGCATCGGCCTCGACATCAGCCATCCGGACGCGAACGACCTGCTGCTGCGCCTGGGCGCGGTCGCCGATATCGTGGCCGAGAACTTCACGCCCGGCACGCTCGAACGGCACGGCCTCGGCTACGAGGCGTTCCGCGCAGTCAAGCCGCACATCATCATGATCAGCCTCTCGTTGCAGGGGGCGACGGGCTACCGGGCGACGCAGCCGGGGATCGGCAGCCACATCCAGGCGCTGAGCGGGCTGGACGACCTGACCGGCTTCCCCGAGGCGCCGCCCGCGGGTGCGGGAACGCTCCTGCCCGACTTCATCGGGCCGTGGTTCTCGGCGACGGCGCTGCTCGCGGCGCTGGAGCATCGCCGCCGGACCGGCGAAGGCCAGTACCTCGACGTCTCGCAACTCGAGACGCTGATGATGTTCATGCAGCCGGAGTTGCTCCGGGCTCAGCTGACCGGCCAGGCGCCGAAGCGGCAAGGCAACCGCGTGCCGGACGCCTCCCCGCACGGCGTCTACCCGGTGCGCGACGACAAGTGGCTGGCGCTGGCCGCTCAGACCGATGCGCAGTGGCAGGCGCTGTGGGAGCTGCTGTCGCCGGACGTCCGCTCCCGCTTCGCGCGTGACCGCGGGTTGCCGGAGCGGCTTGCAGAGAGCGACGCGCTGGATGAAGCGATCGCTTTCTGGACGCGTGAGCAGGACGGCGAGCGGCTCGCGGAGCAGCTCCAGGCACGGGGCATCCCCGCCTACGTCGTGAACACGGGTCCGATGATGCTCGACGACCCGCAGCTCGCGGCCAGAAATCACTTCCGCTTCCCGGTGTTCGGTACGCTCGGCGAGACGCTGGTCGACAGCCCGCCGCTCCGGATCGACAGGATCGAGCCGCGGATCGCCGCCGCGCCGCTTTACGCCGAATCCACGAGCAACGTGCTGCACGACTGGCTGGGGCTGGGCGAGGACGACGTCGCCGATCTGTTAGCGTCGGGAGTCGTCACGATGGACGCGTGAGCGGCGCCGCGACCGTGCCTGGAAAGTCCGCGGTCGGCCGATCGGCGATCACGCCCTTGCGCTCGGCTTCCGCGATCGAGGCGGCGTCGATACCGACCCAACCGAGCACGTCCGCGTTGTGTTCGCCGAAGCGCGGGACGCGGCTGGTCAACTCCAGCGGGTTGCGCGTGAAGCGGAACCCATACGTCATGGCGCGCATCGGAAAGCCGTCCGCCGTGGTGATGGGGCGGAAGAAGCCGCGCGCGGCAAGCTGCGGGTTCGCGTCGATGTCCTGCGCGTCGAGCAGGGGCGCCGCCACGACGCCGGCAGCCTGCAAGGCATGAAACACCTCGAATTTGGAGCGACCGCGACACCACTCGGCGACGGCCGCCGTGAGCGCCGCGACCCGCGCGGGATCCTCCTGTCCCTGTCCGGCTTCCCATAAGTAGCCGATGACGCGGCACAACGAGTCGCGTTCGTCCGGCGTCTTGCACGAGATGGCGACGTACTGCTCCAGCCCCGCGCACGGGAAGCAGTCGTGCACCGGCGCATCCGCGTGGCTGTTACCGGTGCGCGCCGGCACCTTGCCGGTCAACTGGTACTCGGCGAACGCCGCTGGCAGCGCGCTGATCAGGACGTCGCGCTGGGCGAGATCGACGTACGCTCCCGTG
The DNA here is from genome assembly GCA_937879875.1 of uncultured Chloroflexota bacterium. Taxonomy (GTDB): domain Bacteria; phylum Chloroflexota; class Dehalococcoidia; order CAUJGQ01; family CAUJGQ01; genus CALFMN01. Next base: position 18,493 of record CALFMN010000259.1, read on the forward strand.
CTCGCCGACCGCAACCGATCGAACAGCACCGTGAGCACGACACCGGCGCTCGCGAGCGCGGCCATCGGGTCGCTCACGTTGCTGGCCACCAGCTCGGGCGGTCCATCCGGGTACCCGGCGAACTCTGATGTGCCGCTCATCGGCTCGAGGTTTACCCCGAACGCGATGTAATGGCGAAACGGGCCGGTCCGGCCGAACGCCGAGCTCGATACCAGGCTGACCGTGTCCGACACCTGGCGAAGCTGCGCCCAATCGAGCCCGAAACTCTCCACGACCTTGCGGCTGAGGTTCTCGAAGACGACGTCCGCCCGGGCGATGAGCTTGAGGATGAGCTCGCGGCCGAGCGACGTCCCGAGTTCGAGGGCGAGGCTTCGCTTACCGACGTTGAAGCCGTTCCACCAGCCGCGTTCCCACTTGTCTTCCTCGCGGTAGATGCCGTCCTTCGGCATCTGCGTTCGGACGGGATCGGGATGCGACGGCCCCTCCACCTTGATCACGTTCGCGCCAAGGTCGGCGAGCAGGCGCGCCGCCAACGGTCCCGCCCAATAGGCCGTGAGCTCGACGACGGTGACACCGCTGAGCGGGGCTGATCCCGTGGCGGGCCAGTTCACGCTGCCGGCGCGATCGTTGCCCGACTCGATGGCGAACGGGGCGTCCGGCATGCGGAGCGCCTTCCCGCCCACTTCGAGCGGCTGGAGCACGCGACGTGCTTCGAGCTGCGGATCGGCGAGCAGGTCGGGAATGGTCGCGCTGTAGCCGAACGTCAGGTGCAGGTCCTGGCCGATGCGCGTCGCTTCTGCCTTCGTCCGGCCCTGGAACCAGTCGACCACCTTCCGGCGGGCGGCGGCGATGGCATCGGGATCGGTGATGAGCCCGGCGATCCCGAACTTGTAGAAATCCTCATCGCCAAGCAGGGCGCCAAATCGCTTCCAGGCTTCCACGCCCCAGAGAAAGCCCATGCAGTAGCCGTCGCTGCACGGCGTCATCCCGGCTACGCTGTTCGCGGCGCCCCTGGCGTTCACGCGGCCCTGATACGCGTACCCGCTCCACGTACCTTCGGAAAAGGCGAGCACCGATTCGAACAGCGAGACATCGACGATCTCCCCGCCGGCGAGCCCCCGCTCCCGCCTGATCAACGCCGCCGTCGTCCCGGCGTACGCCGTGAGGCCGCCCAACAGATCCGCAACGTAGCGTGCCATCGTGACCGGTGGACGATCGGCGGGGCCTCGCAGGAGGGACAGACCGGAAAGCGCATCGAGCGTCAGCGCGTCCACCCGGTAGCCGCGCCAGGGGCCGGACTCGCCGAACGGTGTGATGGAGGTGATGATCGACCGCGGCTGCTCGCGGCCGAGGCGCTCGGGGTCCCAGGTTCCGCGATCGGCGGACGGGGTCATGTCCACGATGATGATGTCGGCTGCTTCGAGCCCGGCCGGATCTGCCGGCTCGGTCACCCGCTTCCCCTGGTCCAGCCAGGCGCGCGTCGCGAAGTCGACGTCCTCCCGTCCGTCCACGACTACGCGGGTCACCGTGGCGCCATGACGCTGCAGGAGACGGCCGCACAGCCCCGCCGCGTAACCGGCGCTGACCTCGACCACCGTGAGCCCGCGTAGCGGGTGGCTGCTCATCGGCTTGCTGCCATAGGGGTATTTCGGAGAGCCCCGCCCGCTCCGGGCGTAGATCCCGGGAGCGTTTCCACAGGCGCATTCCGAGGCGCACCTTAGCAGCCCGAGGCCGGCCCGTCAATCGGTCGTATGAAAAACACGTCTGCACGAGCGTACGAATATCGCGTACCATGGCTCAACAGAGAGCGGTTGCCGTGGCGCTCGAAACAGGAGACGAGAGTATGACCTCAACGTCCGCCCCGCCGCACAGCGGCGTCTTCCCGCCCTGGACGCCGGAAGGCCGTAACAACCCCTTCCCCTGGTACGCGGAGATGCGCAAGGCCGGCACGGTTCACTACCATCCCGAGCTAAAGGCGTGGGGCGTCTTCGGCTACCAGGAGATCAGGGAGGTCTTCACCGACGAGACGCGCTTCGGTCCGGCGCCTGACTCGCCGCACGGCCGGGCGAGCCAGCTCTCGTCCGAGGACCGCAAGTACGGCCTGCTGGTCGACACGCTGCCCGGCCTGCAGCCGCCGGAACACACCATCCACCGGCAACTGTTCAATCCCTTCTTCACGCCGCGGGCGATCGCCAGGTACCGGCCGCTGGTGCAGGACGCGGCCCGGAAGCTGCTCGCGGACCTGGTGCCGCAAGGGTCGTTCGACCTCGTACACGGCTTCGCCTACGCGCTGCCGATGCTCGCGATCGCGGTCATGCTCGGCCTCCCGCACGACCTCGATCACTTCCGCAGGTTCGTCCGCGGGTTCAGAGGATCGACTATCGTCTCCGGCCCCGACGGATCTCGGCCCCACCTGAATGACATCGAGCTCGCCCGGCAAACCCGCGACGACTTCGAGGAGTTCCTCGAGCCGGTGCTGGAGGAGCACAAGGCCCACGGCGCCGGGGCGGATCCGATCTGCGCCTCGATGAACGTCGACCTGACCGGCATCACGTTGCCCAGGGACGAACTGGTGACGAAGTCCGCGATGATGTGGTTCGGCGCGGCGACGCACACGACCCAGACGTTGATCACGAACACGATCCTGGAGCTCTCCCGACACCCGGACCAGTTGCAACTCGTCCGCGAGCACCCGGAACTGATCCCGAGCGCCGTCGAGGAGGTGCTGCGCTTCCACGGCCCGGTCTTCCTCATCGGCCGCCCCGTCCACCGCGACACGGAGTTGGGCGGCGTGAAGCTTCGCGCCGGCGAGCGGGCGGAGTGCTGGCTGCAGGCGGGCAGCCGCGATCCCGCCGTCTTCCCGGATCCCGACACGTTCGACGTGCGGCGCAGGCCGGGCCAGCCGAACCTCGCCTTCGCGCTGGGCCGCAAGTACTGCATCGGAGCGCCACTGGCGCGCATGGAAGGCGAGGTCGCCCTGGCCGAGTGGCTACGGGCCACGAAAGACTTCGAGGTCGTCGAGCCGGAGCCGAGGGACTGGGCGAACTCGCTACAGGTCGTCCACCTCCGGCGGCTGCGCGTCAACGTAACGCCCGCGCATGACTTCGAACCGGCCTGATGAGTGAACGATCGATGACCGAGCAGATGAACGGCAGCAAGCTATCCGGCCAGCTCGCCCTGGTAACGGGCGGCGGGAACGGCATCGGCCGTGCCTGCGCCCACGCGCTCGCCGCGCTGGGCGCGGAGGTGGCCGTGCTCGATCTTGGCTGCGATCCGACCGGCGCCGGCCCAAGCGAACAGGCTGCCACCGGCGTCGCCGAGGAGATCCGGGCAGAGGGAGGACGTGCGATCGGCATCTTCGCCGACGTGGCCGACGAGCGGAGCGTCGCGACCGCGCTCGAGGACCTGCGGAAGCGCAGCGGACCACCACAGATCGCGGTCATGGCCGCCGCGATCATGCGCAACCGGATGAGCTTCAACATGACCGAGGCCGAATGGTCCGGGGTCGTCGACGTTCACCTGTTCGGGACGCTTCACGTGCTGCGCGGCGTGTTGCCCGCCATGGTCGAGCGCGACTACGGCCGCATCGTGACCTTCACCTCGATCGCGGGGCTATTCGGCGTCACCGGCGCCGCCAGCTACGCCGCGGCCAAGGCTGCGATCGAGGCGCTGACGCGCACCGTCGCGGACGAGTACCGGGACAGGGACATCACCGTGAACGCGATCTCGCCGGGGGCTCGCACGCGCCTGGGCGAAAGCGCGTCGGCAACGGAGCGCGGCGCGGCCGGGCAGCAGCTGGCGATGGGGCCGCTGCAACAACGGACGGGGCTGCCGCAACCCAAAGAACGCGGCGAGCCGCACCACGTCGCCCGCACCGTCGCGGCCCTCTGCCTGCCCGAGTGCCGCCTGACCGGCGCCTGCGTCCACACCACCGGCAACATGGTCAGCATCGTGCCGCCCTGGCAGCGGCACCAGGTGATCGCAGCCGTCGGCCCCGGTGGCCTCGACCTCGAACACTGGGCCGGAGCGCTGCGATGACGCAAAGCTACATCGTCACCGATGCCCTGGGAGAACTTGGCTCCGCCGTCGCCGCTCGGCTGGCGCGAGACTCCGTGCGCCTGTGCCTGAGCTACGACGAGCGAGAAGTGCAGGAACCGGAAGGCCAGGGCCAGCGGCTGACACCATCCGATCTGACGGAGCGGCTGTCCGCATCGGGGGCTGAAGTCGAGTGGATACCGGGCAGGTTCGATGACCCGGAAACCGCCGAGTCGCTCATGCGCGCCGCGCTGGACGGCGACGCGACGCTTGCCGGCGTAGTTGGCTGTGCCAACGCTCCCGCCACAGGTCGCCTGCTCGACGTGAGCCCGGAGACGTGGCGCGCCACCGCCGATACCCACCTGACAGGCATGTTCCTGCTCGCCCGTGCGTTCGGCCGCGCGGTCCGGCTCGGCCATCCCGCCGCCCTAGTGCTCATCACGTCGCCGGCCGGCCTGCATCCAATCGCCGGTGCCAGCCCGCTCGGCGCCATCAGTGCCGGCGTCGCAATCCTGGCGCAGTGCGTCGCGCTCGAAACGGCCAAGTACGGCGGCCGCGCCTACGCTGTCTCACAGTGGGCGACGACTCTACCGAGCTCGCAGCCTGGCGGCTACGGCAAGGCCGGGGCAGACCTGGTCGCCGCGCTTGCCACCGACCGCTTCGTCCCGCTACCGAGCGATCTCGGGCCAAATACGGTTGCGGAACTCGTCGACTTCCTCATCCACACTCCGGAGCAGCTCGCGTCCATCGTCGAATCTGCCGGAAACCAGGTCGCATCGTATCGACGCACCCCGCGGCTTACCTTCGCCCTCCGCGAGGACTCCACCCCGGCGGACGTGCTGAGCGCGCTCAACGGCTACGCACAGCGGATGTGAAACTAACGTCCGAGCAATCGCTTTCACCAGGGGCGTGCTGGTTCTCGTTGATGCACCGGGTTGGCGCCCCATACACCGGGGTGGCGGCGTTCGTTTCTGCTGCGGAGGCCAATCCAACGGATTTCTGCGTACGGACGGGCGTGGGTACTGCCGAGCCGCTTGATGGCGGTTGCCTATTGAGCGAGGATTCAACAGCGCCTCGATAGCACTCCCACGCCTCGTCAATATCTTCAAACAGGGTCGGAGCAAGCCACTCGAATTTGCCGCGCCCGAATTCCTTCAGTTCTGGTGACCGACCAAGCGCCTCCTTCAGCTGCACATACCAAAGGCTTTGCTCGGCCAAGCGCTTGAGATTCTCGTATACGCGCCGCCGTTCATTCTGCGCATCAGCGTCTTCTACCGAGGAGACGACCGTCTGACGCCGGAACGGCGTCCCACCGAGCTTGCTAAAGACCGCCCAGGCAAAGGCTGGAGTTGCCCCGGTTCGGTGGACAATTCACCGCTACGCGGCAGCACCGCGATGCTGGCGTTCGTACTCGGCGGGGCTACGATAGCCCAAAGCAGAGTGGCGGCGCCGCGGATTGTAGAACGCCTCGATGTAGTCGAAGACGGCCATCCGCGCCTCGCTCTGCGTTTGCCAGCGGTTCCGGTCGATCAGCTCGCACTCCAGCGACGCAAAGAAGCTCTCGGCCATGGCGTTGTCGTAGCAGTCGCCGACGCTGCCGCGCGACGGGACGATCCCGGCCCGGCGGCAGCGCTGCCCGAAGGCCAGGCTGGTGTACTGGGCGGATTCAATCGGTCGTCGCAACACACCGACGAGAGGAGTTGCGATGAAGAAACGTCGGCGTCGATCGGATCGAGCAGGACGCCCACCCATGCGCTCGCCCGGTCGCCCCACGGTCGCCCGCCGGGTGGAGCGGCAACGTTTTTGGGCGGCCATCGCTCGGGGCCTGACCAGCGAGGAGGCCGCCGTTGCGGCCGGGGTCTCGCCCGCGGTGGGGACGCGGTGGTTCCGCGAGAATGGCGGTATGCCTTCAGTCTGTTCGGCCCCCCTCTCGGGCCGCTACCTCTCCTTTGCCGAGCGGGAGGAGATCGCGCTCGGGCGTGCCCGTGGGGATGGGGTGCGCACGATCGCGCGGCGGCTCGCTCGCGCACCCTCCACGATCGCGCGGGAACTGCGGCGGAACGCCGCCACACGCAGCGGCGCCCTGGACTACCGCGCCACCACCGCGCAGTGGCATGCCGACCGGCGGGCTCGGCGCCCCAAACCAGCGAAGCTCGCGACCAACGCCGCCCTGCGGTGCTACGTGCAGGAGCGCCTCTCAGGAGCCGTGACGGCGGCGGATGGCAGCTGCATCGCTGGTCCGACGGTGCGCTGGATCGGTCGGCGCCATGGACGCCGTCAGGATCGGCGCTGGGCAGCGGCCTGGAGCCCCGAGCAGATCGCCCAGCGCCTGGCGATTGACTTCCCTGATGATCCCGCCATGCGGATCTCACACGAGGCGATCTATCAGGCGCTCTACGTCCAGGGGCGGGGCGCGTTGCGGCGCGAACTCACCGCGTGCCTGCGTACTGGCCGTGCGCTGCGTGTTCCCCGCGCACGCACGCGTGCGCGGGGCAAGGGCTTCGTCAGCGACGAGGTCTTGATCAGCGAGCGCCCCGCCGAGGCCGCTGATCGGGCTGTGCCTGGCCATTGGGAGGGCGATCTCATCGTGGGCCTCAACAGCTCGGCGATCGGCACCCTCGTCGAACGCACCACCCGCTTCACCCTGCTCCTGCACCTGCCCCGGATGGACACGCACGGTGTGCCCCGCGTCAAGAACGGTCCGGCCCTCGCTGGCCACGGGGCCGCCGCGGTGCGTGATGCCATCGCTGCCTCCATCGCGACCCTGCCCGAGTAGCTGCGCCGCTCCCTCACCTGGGACCAGGGGGCAGAGCTGGCACAGCATGCACAGCTCCGGATCGACACCGGGCTCCGGGTCTACTTCTGCGATCCCCACAGCCCGTGGCAGCGCGGCACAAACGAGAACACCAATGGGCTACTGCGCCAGTACTTCCCGAAGGGGACGGACCTGGGGCGCTACAGCGCGGACGATCTGGCCGCCGTCGCGGCGACGCTCAACGGTCGTCCGCGCAAAACCCTCGCCTGGAAGAGCCCCGCAGAAGCCTTGAACGATCTGCTATGTTCGCAGCCACCAGGCACCGTTGCGACGACCGATTGAATCCGCCCTGGCTGCCATGGTCCGAGTGATGGATCACCCCGGACGCCGGTTGGCGGTTCCACAGGGCCATCTCCAGCGCGTCCCGCACCAGCGCTGCCCGCATATGCCCCGCCATCGCCCAGCCCACCACCCGGCGGCTGAAGGCGTCGAGTACCACCGCCAGGTAGAGAAAGCCCTGCCAGGTCGGGATGTACGTGATGTCCGCGACCCGCAACTGGTTCGGCGTGCTGGCGCTGAAGCGCCGCTGCACCAGGTCCGTCGCTGGCGCTTCTGCCTCGCCGCGCTGCGGCGTGCGCACGCCGCGCCGCCGGCACACCCCGGCCAGTCCGGCTGCCCGCATCAACCGTGCCACGCGCTTGCGGCCGCAGCGGATCGCCTGCGCGTCTGCCAGCTCCGCGTGGATGCGTGGTGCCCCATACGTTCCGCGGCTTTCCCCATGGATGATCCTGATCTGGCGCGTGAGTGCCGCATCGGCCTCGGTCCGCTTCGCGGCGGGGCGATGCCGCCAGGCATAGAAGCCGCTGTGCGAGACGCCCAACCGCCGGCACAGGAAGGTGATGGGAAAGTGTGCCTTCTCCGCCTCGATGAAGCGATACACCGTCACCGGATCGGCTCGCTCTCTCGGGCGAAGAAGGCCGCCGCTGGCTTTAGCAGCTCACGCTCCAGCCGCAGCGTGCGGTTCTCGGCCCGCAGCCGGCGTAGCTCCTCCCGTTCCGGCGAGGTGAGGCCGTCACTCCGCTGGCCGGCGTCGCGTTCAGCCTGCTTCACCCAGTTGCGGATCGCCTCCTCCGAGCAGCCCAGGTCGCCAGCGAGCTGGCGCGGCGTGCGCCCCCCTTCCTGGACCAGCCGCACCGCTTCGGCGCGAAACTCCGGTGGGTACGGCTTGTGCGTGGGTCCCCTCGGCAGGTGGACTCCTTACCCTGGGCCAGTCGGCCCCATGCTTCAGGTGTCCATCCAACCGGGGCAACTCCAGGCGATGTGGTCAGCCGGCATAAGCTTCTTGTGCTCAGGACGCAACTCCACTTTCTCTCCGAGCGCTCCGTAGAGCGCACTCATGTCCCCACCAAACCACGCGTTGGTCGCAGTCGCGGCACGGCTAGCGAACTGCTTCGGCGTTGGAGGTTTCCCTTTGTCCTCAATCAGGCGGTTGTATTCATGACCAACGGCTTGCAGCTCCACCTCCCAGCGGGCGCGCAAGTATCGCTCGATGTACGCGGCGGACCAGGCGCGGCGATGGCGGGTCACGATGTCCCGCAGCAGCTCGAACCCGCGACGCCGGCTACCGTGATTCATCTGCAGCGTGATGGAGACGCCAGGCCTGACCTCCGTCGTCGAGGAGCGCGCTGGAATGGGCTCGGCCGGCCCGAGGTGCTTCTCGTTGTTGAGCAGGTCAACGAATAACGACCCATCAATGGGGCAGTCGAGGGCAGCGAGCTGCGCTACCTCATTGCGGTAGTAGTGCGCCATGCCAGCCAAGTCGGTTCGTGAAGAGGGTCCCTCGCAGATGAACCACGCAGTGAGCGCACAGCCGTGCCAAAACTTCAGGGCCGGCCCGAACGTCTCTGCCAGAGCAAGGTGTGACGATTGCTAGGTGACCATTCGCTCTGGCCAGCGAGGCAGCATCGCGGTTCCCCAGAGTCGCTCGATATCAGCCAGCAAATCTGGAGGAAGCAACGTGCGATAGAGCCCCTCCTGATACGGAATCGTGTCGGTGCTGCCGTCGTCGAGGCTGAAGAAGCCGGTGTCTGCCACCAGTCCCCAGAGCGGTTGCGTCCCAGACGCTGGCGGCTGCAGCGCATTGGGCAATGAAGGTGAGGTCGGCGGAACTGGCTCCGGCAGGGGTTGCGATATACGTGTCCGACCAGGCAAGGACGCTTTTGCAAGTGGCGACGAGCACGTCCGCATTTCATGCGCTGGTGTTAGCTCGAAGCGGCCGTCTCCACAGTCCCGACGTCGCATCGCTGACACGGGATGACAATACCAAACCCCGCGTGCAGGCGTTCTATTGGCAGCAACAGGCAGAGCATGCCGAAGCGTCGCTCAGGCAGAGCAAAGTTTATGACGCCATGTACCGCGAGAGTGGAAATGCCAAAGCGGTCGAAGACAATCGGCGCTCCAAGGAGCAACTCCAGGATGCTGCCGCGTCAGCGCGGGCCAAAGCAGACGGAGTACTGGGTGAGCTGGAGCCGCTCGATGAAGCGGCATGGGAAGGCCTGGTTCGTCGGATTGTACGAGAACTCCACGCCACAGCGACCGCCTGACCGACGGCGAGCGCGACGGTTGCCCTCACCATCATTGAGGGCGAGTGAAGCCGGCGGCACCCATCGGGTGCGATGTTGCGTACTGGGCAGAGCCGTTCAGTCGCTCTGCCCTGCGGGAGGAGAGTGCTCCTCGATCTCAAATCTCGCCGTTCGAACCTACGGCGTGCCGACGAGTGACGGGACCACCGGGCCGGAGGTTTTCCAGTTCGGCATGCCGGTTGGGCGGCCGGTGACCTGTTCCTGTGCCGCCAGCTCGCCCGCGTGGGAGTGGTTGAGCGTGTGGATGGTGAAGCAGGCCTGCAGCGAGTTGTAGAAGCCCATGTTGTCCACCGTCTGGTTCACGGACTCCTTGATCAGCAGCGCCGTGAAGCTCGGGATCTTCGCGATGCGCCGCGCGAGCGTCAGTGTGTCCTCGTCGACGCGGGCGTTGGGGAAGATCTTGCTCACCATGCCGAGCTGGTGCGCTTCCTGAGCGCCGATCGAGTCGCCGGTCAAGGGCAGTTCCTTCGCCTTGCGCGGGCCGAACTCCCATGGATGGCCGAAGTACTCCAGCCCGCACATGCCTAAGCGGGTGCCCACCACGTCGGCAAACTCGACGTCCTCGGCCGCCACGATCAGGTCGCAGGCCCAGGCGAGCATCAGGCCGCCCGCGTAGCACTTGCCCTGCACCTGGGCGATGGTGATCTTGCGCAGGTTGCGCCAGCGCAGCGTGTTCTGGAAGGCGTTGCTGCACCTTTGGACGCCATCGACGCCGATGCTCTTTGCCTAACCGGAGATTACACCGGGAAAGACCGCCGTGGGGGCGTTGGTAATGATTCCGGCAGCCCTGGCCTGCCGGATGCGCGATGGCTCGACCCCGGCCCGCTCCAGCACCTCGTCGCTCTGCTCGCCGAAGCGGGGAGCGCGGTCGTTCAGCACCAGCGGCTGCCGCACGAAGCGAAAGCCGTAGGTCATCGCCTTCTGCGGAAAGCCGGCCGCGGTCTGGATCGTGCGGAAGTAGCCGCGCGCCGCGAGCTGCTCGTTTTCGTAGAGGTCGCGCGCGTTCAGCACCGGGGCGGCGAGCACACCGGCTTCCTGCAGTTGCTTGAACGCGGTGATCTTGTCGCGGCTGACGCACCATCGCCGCAGTGCCGGCTCGATCGCGACGGCCGCCTGCCGGTCGCCGATGTGGTTCACCTCCGCGAGATCGGTTCTGCCGACCACGGCGCACAGCGCCTGCCACTCTTCCCGCGTACGGCAGGAGATCGCGATCCATTCATCTTCGCCGGGGCAGGGATAGCAGTCGTGCGGGAACGCCTTCGCGTCCTCGTTGCCGTTGCGGGTGGGGATCTCGCCGGTCGCCTGGTAGGCGGCGAACGCCCGGGCGACGGTCGACATCATCACCTCGCGCTGCACCAGCTCGACCTGGCGCGCGGCGGCGCCGTTCCGCAGCGTATCGTAGAGGATCGTGAGCGCCACGCCGGCGCTCGCCAGCCCGCCGAGCGGGTCGGCGACGTGCGAGCCGAGGTTCTCCGGCGGCGCATCGGGATAACCCGTCAGTTCGTTCACACCGCTGGCGGGTTCGATGCTGTTACCGAACGCCACGTAGTCCGCGAACGGCCCGAAGCGGCCGAACGCCGATAGCGAGAGCATGCTGGCCCGCGGGTTGACGGCCTGCAGGTCGGACCAGCCGAGCTTCAGATTGCCGAGCGCCCTGCGGCTGAAGTTCTCGACGACGAGGTCGGCCTCGCCCAGCACGCTCAACACCAGCTCGTGGCCGTCGGGCTGCGCGATGTCCAGGCAGAGGCTCTTCTTCCCGACGTTGACGCCGTTCCACCAGCCCCGCTCCCACTTGTCGTCCTCGAAGTAGACGCCGCCCTTCGGCATCTGGTTGCGGATGGGATCGGGCCGGTTCGGCGCCTCGACCTTGATAACCTCGGCGCCGAGATCCGCGAGCACCCTGCACGAGAGCGGCCCGGCCCAGTAGGTGGAGAACTCGACCACGGTCACGCCCGCGAGCGGGCGTTCGTCCGGCGTCCGCCACGAGGGCGTGGCGAGTCCGGCCGGAGCCGGCTGCACCTCGAACGGCGCCGGTGGCATCAACACGCTGCTTTCGCCGAGTGTGAACGGCCTGAGCGTCCCGCGCGCCAGGAGCTGCGGTTCTTTCACCAGCTCGTCCATCGTCGCGACATAGCCGAACGGCAGCCGCAACTCCTGCCCGGCGATGAACACGTCGAGCTTGCGCCGCGGGGATATCCAGGCTAGCGCCTTCTCCCTGGCGAGCTCCACGGCGGTCGTATCGCCCGCGAGGAACCGTTCGCCCAGCGGACCGAACTCGTCGTCGCCGATGAGCGCCCCAAACGTATACCAGTTGTCGATCCCCCACAGGTATGGCTGACAGTAGCCGTCCTGGCACTGCACGAGGCCCAGCCCGATCGAAGGGCGGGTTGCAAGGCGAGTGCCGACGTTGCCGGGGTACGCGTACATCGCGGCGGAGAGTTCGGCCGCCATGCAGCACGAGGCCAACAGCGAGACGTCGACGATCTCACCGCGGCGCCTGTCGTCGCGCTCTCTGCGGATGCACGCGGCCAGCAGCCCGTCGTAGGTGTTGAGCCCGCCGTACATCTCCATCACGTACGGCGGCAGCGCCGGCGGCGGCCGGCCCGGGTCACCACGGATCGCGAGCAGCCCGGACAGCGCGTCGAGTGTGAAAGCGTCCACGCCGTAGGCCCGCCATGGCCCCGTCTCGCCGAACGGCGTCACGGAGGCGATCACGAGCGACCCGTCCAGCGCCGACAGCGCGGCAGGGTCCCACGCGCCCCGGTCGGTTGCCGGGCTCAGGTCGAGCAGCACCACGTAGGCGCCGTTCAGGGCCGCCCGGACCTGTTCCGGCGGACTCGTCACGCTCAGGCCGGCAACGGGCGTCGCTTTACCGTCGTCGAGCCAGGCGCGGGTCACCGGATCCACCCGGTCCGGGCCGGATTCGATCCGCGTCACCGTCGCGCCATGCAGCGCCAGCAGGCGACCGCAGATGCCCGCGGCGAAACCGCTGCTGACCTCGACGACGGTGAGACCGGAGAGCGGTGGTCTGTTCATAACAATCTCGTCTTGATGCGGTACTTTGGTCTTGGCCGCGCCGTTGCGCGGTGCGGTTCGGACCTTGGTTACTCGTTTTGTGGAACTGGTATCCTACTGCGGGCTCTTCTTCTCATTGAAGTTGCGCACCCGGCGCCGGTGCTCCGCGGAGTTCGTGAGTGTGGTGTTCGCTAGCCGTTCGATGTGACGCGCGTACTCCCGGTTCTGCGCCGTCACCAGGTCAATGGAGAGCTTGGCCAGCCCGACCGCCTCCATCGGCAGCGCGATCAGGCTCCGCGCGAACTCGTACACCCGGTCCATGAACTCGTCTTCGGGGTAGATCTCATGCACGAGGCCGATCATCCGCGCCGTGTCCGCGTCGACGTTCTTGCCGGCCATGGCGATCCACTTCGCCCAGTGCGGCCCAACCAGCCTGGTCAGCCGGCTGGTGCCACCGCTGCCCGCGATGACGCCGAGCCGGATCTCCGGCAGGCCCCAGTGCGCCTTCGGCGTGCAAAGGCGAAAGTCGCAGGAGCAGGCCAACTCCGTGCCCAGGCCGAGGCACGGTCCCTGCGCGGCCAGGATGACCGGCTTCTCGATATTCTCCCACTCGTCCGCCAGCAGGTGTAGCTCGCGGTAGTTGCGCCGGTAGGCGATGCCGCTGCGCTCGTCGATCACGTCCGTCTGCGCGCCGACGCCCGTGCGCCCGATGTCGACGCCGGCGGTGAAGTAGCGTCCCATGCCGGTGATCACCAGCACCCGCAGGTCGTCGCGCCCGGCCAGTGCCCGCGTCGCCTCCCACAGCACATTGCGCATCTCGACGCTGATGGCGTTCAGCTTCTCCGGCCGGGTGAACGTGACCGTGATGATGCCGTCCTGCTCGGAGATCTGCGCCTGGCCGGGCTGCTCCACGGCGTTGACCATCGTTTGCCTCCTGCGCTGCTCCGGCGAGGCATGCCTCGCCCCTGCCGTCGTTTGGGCTAAAGGCTTGGCTCGCCCCGTCGTCGTTCAGGCTATATCCGCGGCAGGCCGAGCCCGCGTTGCGCGATGATGTTGCGCTGGATCTCGCTCGTGCCGGCCGCGATCGTCTGGTAGATGTTCGAGAGGTAGTTGTTGACGAAGCGGCCGCCGACAGGCGCGTAGGGCGAGCCGGCCTGGTAGACGTTGCCGTACATGCCGGCCAGCTTCAGCGCCGTCCTGCCGATGCGCTGGTTCAGCTCGGAGGCGTACAGCTTGCCGACTGACGCCTCGTAGTTCGGGACGATGCCCCGGTTCTGCAGATCGGCGATGCGGAAGGCCAGCATCTGCGCCACGTACGCCTCGACCAGACGGTCGGCCAGCTCCGTACGCACCTCCGGGTTGCGACCGAGCATCGACTGTCCGGAGGCCACGTTCTCCTTCGCCCACTGGACCAGCCCCTCGACGGACTGCCTTGTACCCACCGCGGAGCCGACGCCGGAGCGTTCGAAGTCGAGCGTCGTGGTCGCCACGTACCAGCCGCGGTTGACCTCGCCGACCACGTTCTCCGCCGGCACGCGCACGTCGTTGAAGAACACCTGGTTGAAGCCGTGCGGCGCCACGGACGCCAACGGCTGCACGTCGATGCCGGGCGACTTCATATCGACCAGCAGGTAGCTGATACCGCGGTGCTTCGGCGCATCCGGATCGGTGCGGGCGAGCATGAAGATCCAGTCGGCGACGTGGGCGCCGGTGGTCCAGATCTTCTGGCCGTTGATGACGAAGTCGTCGCCATCGCGCTCGGCGCGGGTCTGCAAGCTCGCGAGGTCGGAGCCCGCGCCGGGTTCGCTGAAGCCCTGGCACCAGCGCTGCTGGCCTTTGAGCAACTCGGGCAGGAACCTGGCCTTCTGCTCGGCCGAGCCGTGCAGGATCAGCGTCGGCCCAACCAGGGGCACCCCCACCTGCGGCACGCGCGCCTCGGCGAACTCCATGTTGAAGATGAACTGCTGCATGGGGGTCATGCCGGCGCCGCCGTACTCTTTCGGCCAGGCGGGCGCGATCCAGCCACGGTCGAGCAGCTTCCCGCGCCACTCCGTCATGTGGGCAGCCTGCTCCGGCGTCTGGTGCCCCGGATTGCCGAGTTCACGGTCCATGAGCACCAGGCCGCGCTCGCGCAGATCGTCGGGGCACTCGCGCTCCACAAACTCTCGGACCTCCCGGCGCCAGGTCGCTTCCGCCGGCGCATCGCTGAACCTCACAGGCACCATCCATTCACGGATTCGGCTGCACCCGTCATAGGCGGGTGGGCAAGACGATTGTGCAGCCTGCTTACCCGACAATCAACACACACCGCACGAGCGTACCGGAGTTTCTCTCGTTTGTACGTTCCGCCGCTAGTACAGTAGTCATGGCACGGCGGGTGGCAGGCTGCCGCGAGCCGCAATGCCCCCAGAATTGGGGGAGGCGGAGTTAAACGGACGTGCATCGTCATTCAAAATCAGGGGGCGCGATGTACAGGCTCGGAACGGGCATCGCCGCGACGCTCAACGTCGAGCGGCTGCAGGAGCAGCTGCAGGCAGCCGAGGATGGCGGCGTCGATTCGGTCTGGACGGGTGAGGGCTGGGGGACGGACGCGACGACCCAGTTGACGTTGGCCGCGACCTTCACAAAGCGCGTGCAGATCGGCACCGCGATCGTCAACTTCTACTCGCGCACGCCGGCCATGCTGGCCCAGACGTTCGCGACGCTCGACCGCCTGAGCAGGGGACGCATGATCCTCGGCATGGGCGCCAGCGGCGCCTACGTGATCGAGCACCTGCACGGCGTGCCGTTTGGCAAGCCGCTCCAGCGCATGCGCGAGTACGTCGACATCATCAACACGCTGGTCGCGGGCACGCCGCTGAACTACGACGGCGAGTTGTTCAAGCTCAAGCGCGGCTTTACCCTTGCCTTCAAGCCGCAGCGGCCCCACATCCCCATCATGTCGCCTCGCTGCACCCCGCGTACGTACGCTACACCGCGCGGCACGCCGACGGCTGGCTGCCGATCTGGACGCCGCTCGACCTGTTCGGGTCCATGGTGCGGGACTTCCGCGAGACCGCCGCGCAGGCCGGCCGCGAGCCTGCCGCGCTGTGCGTTCGCTCGCCCGGCTCAATTACGATCACGAACGAACCCGAAAAAGCCAGGGAGCAGACGCGCGGCACGATCGCCTGGTACATCGCGCGCAACGGCGTCTTCTACTACCGCCACCTCAGCCGGCTGCTGGGCGAGGAGCAGATCGCGCCGATTAAGCAAGCCTTCGACGAAGGCGGCGCCGCCGCGGGCGCTGCCGCCGTACCGAATAGCCTGGTCGACTCCATGTCGCTCGCCACGGACTCCATCGACCGCGCGCGTGAGCGGCTCGCCGAGCAGGCGGCCGCCGGCATCGACCTGCACCAGGTGAGCGTGCCCGACCGCGGTCCGCGGGAGCAGCAGCAGATCTTCAGCGCGCTCTGCGCCTGAATTCGACCAGGCGTTCGTTCAAACTGGACAAGCGTGCGAGTACGAGCTACCATGCGGCTAAGCTACGGTCCACAAAGGCTGTTGGCAGTTGGAGGACACGAGATGACGGCTCCCACCTTCTCAGGTCATACCGAAGCGAAGATCACCCCGGAGAAGATCGCGGCGCTCCAGGAGCGGGTCGGAAGTGTGCGGCCGGCTAACGCCGATGGCTTGCCGCCGTTCAACATCGAAGCCCACGCCGACTCCATTCGCCACTTCGTCAACGGGAGCGGCGACGACAACCCGCTGTTCACCAACCCTGCCTACGCGGAAAAGACCCGCTGGGGCGGTGTCATCGCCCCGCCGATGTACGCCTCGCAGACGATGGGTCTGCCGGACGTGGTGCTCAAGGAGGGCCAGAAGCTGCCGCGGCTGCGCGATCCGCTGCGGGGCATCCACGTCTTCGTCTCAGGCACCGAGCACGAGTTCTATCAGCCGCTGCGACCGGGCGACACCCTGTATCGGCGCAGCGCCCTCTTCAGTGTGACCGAAAAGCGCAGCGCCTTCGGCGGCGGCGTCTCCGTTCACGTCAGGAACCGCTCCATCGCGCGCAACCAGCGGCGCGAGCCCGTGCAGGCATCCTACACGCTGCTCATCCACACGGAGCGCGAAGCCGCGGCCTCGGCCGGCAAGTACCGGGAGCACAAGCGGCCGTTCTACACGCCGGAGATGATCGCGGAGATCGACGCGGCCTACGGGAACGAGTACGTGCGTGGCGCCGAGCCGCGCTACTGGGAAGACGTCAACGTCGGCGACGAGTTGCCGCGGATGGTGCGCGGGCCGCTCATGGTGGTGGACATCATCGGGCAGCACATCGCGATGGGCCACGGCGGCTACGACATCGGGCCGCTCAAGCTCGGTTACAAGAACCGCAAGCGCATCCCCGGCTTCTACATCCCCAACGAGTGGGGCTTCCCCGACGTCTCGCAGCGCTGCCACTGGGACGACGCCTGGGCGCAGGCGGTCGGCAACCCCTACGCCTACGACTACTTCGCCATGCGCGACAACTGGCTGGCGCAGTACGTGGTGAACTGGATGGGCGACGACGCCTGGCTGTGGAAGTTCCACTCCGAGATGCGCCGCTTCAACTACGTCGGCGACGTGCAGTGGTTCCACGGTAAGGTGGTGAACAAGTACCTGACCGACGAGGGCACGCCGGCCGTTGACCTTGAGTTCTGGGGCCAGAACCAGGACGGCGAGGTGACCTGCCCCTCGAACGGCACGGTACTCCTGCCCTCGCGCGAGAAGGGCCTGCCGCGGCTGCCCACGCCACCGGAGGACATTCGGCTGATCGCTGCGCGCGGCAGGGAGGTCGTCGACGCCGCCGACTACGAGAACGACAGGTAGCCGAGTGGGTTGGTAACGTGAACGATCTCATGTTGCGCGACGATGCCGATGGTATCGCCACGCTGACCTTGAACCGGCCGGAGCAGCTCAACGCGCTGAGCCCGGAGCTGTTCGCGGAACTCCACGAGCATTTGCAGGCGATCGCCGGCGCGACCGACGCCATCGGCTGCGTGATTCTGCGGGCGAACGGGCGCGCCTTCTCGGCCGGCGCCGACCTGAAGGCCCGCTGGCGCGGCGCGTCGACGTCCCCGTCCGACGTCATCGCGTTCATGGAAGCGCTGCCGCAGCCGATCATCGCCGCGGTTCACGGCTACTGCTTCACCGGGGCGATCGAGCTCATCCTCGGCGGGGACCTGGTCGTGGCCGAGGCGTCCTCGCAATTCGCGGATACGCACGGCAAATGGGGGTTGATCGCCGGCTGGGGCCAGACGCAGCGGCTGCCGCAACGCGTCGGCCTCATGCGGGCGAAGCAGATGATGTTCACCTCCCGGCGCTTCACGGCTGCCGAGGCGCAGGCGATGGGTCTTGTGACTATGGTCGTGCCTGACGGCCAGCTCGAAGCCCGCACGCGCGAGCTGGCGCAGGAGATGCTGGCGAACTCGTGGCACTCGCTCCGCGGCCACAAAATGCTGCTCAACCAGGGCCAGAACTACACCCTGGCCGACGGGCTCCGGTTCGCCCGGGAGCACAACCCCGGCGTCGCTCCGGACACCGCCGAGCGCACGCGGGCCGGCGGGTTCGGCAGGCGCGAGCGACGGGCGACGGAATCATGATCGCCCGACGGCTCGATCACGTTCACCTCGTGGTGAAGAGCTGCGACGAGTGGGTGCCGCTGTTCCGCGACCTGCTCGGCCTGCAGATCATCCGTGGCACCTATCCCGAGGCGCTCGATCCCACCTACTCGCGGCCC
This sequence comes from uncultured Chloroflexota bacterium, assembly GCA_937879875.1. GTDB lineage: Bacteria > Chloroflexota > Dehalococcoidia > CAUJGQ01 > CAUJGQ01 > CALFMN01. Next base: position 36,695 of record CALFMN010000259.1, read on the forward strand.
AGCGCAGCCGGCGCCGGACTTGCCGAGTTCCAGTTCGGCGATGGCTTTATCGCCGTCATGCAGCCCGCCCCGAGCGATACGCAGATGAGCGGGTTTGTCGATCGGCGCGGCGAGGGTTTTTACGCGCTGAGCTTCGACGCCGGCAACCTCAACCGGGCCGCCGAAGCGCTGCAGCAGCGCGGCGTCTCCTTCATCGATACGCGCAGACCTGCGGCCGAGGGCGAGGAGTCGACCTCCGGCTTTCTCTGGATCTCCCCGCGCGTGACCCATGGCACGGCGGTCCAGCTCACTTGGCCCTGGCCCGTCGATCCGGGCGCCAACCCCCGGTTGCTCGGCCTGCGTTCCGCCGTCGTGGCGGTGGACGATGTCGAGCAGGCGGCAGCCGTCTACGCCGAGATCCTGGACCTGAAGCCGAAGGGCCGGGTCCAGAGCGAGCGGTTCGGCTACGCTGGCGTCGAGCTCTCGATCGGCGACTCGCCCGACACCCTGGTGGTGGCGAAGAGCACCGACCCCGAAAAGCCACTCGGCCAGATGGTGGCGCGCAGGGGTGCGGGTATCTTCCAGTTCACGCTCGCCGTGAACGACATCCAGGCTGAAGTCGAACGCCTGCGTGCGAAGGGCGTGGCCGTCGACGTGGCGGAGGCTTCCGAGCCGCATGCCGCCTGGATCGACCCGGCCGTGTTCCGCGGCGTGCGCATCGAGTTGCGCGAGGAAATCTGACGGTACTACCGTTTCGATGAATAGCGATCCTGCAGTCCGAACCGCACCGCGTTCGCAACGGGTAACGCGGCCAGGACGATAGGATCGAGTCAAGGCGAATTGGTATAAGGGGCTACCCGATGGTGAACTTCTCCAAAATGGGCGTCGAGCCCACGCTGTCGGCGCAATACAGCCACCTGGTCGGCCGGTTGATGATGTACGGCAAGATGGCCGTCGACGGGCTGACGGTCGAACAACTCCGCGATACGCACGGTGGTATGGCCAATTCCATCGGGTTCGACGTCTGGCACGTGGTGCGGACCACGGACAACATCATCCACTTCGTCTTCGAGCGCGAGCAGCCGGTGTGGCTAAGCGGCGGATTCCACGAGCGCTGGGGACTGCCGAAGGTCGACCAGGGAACAGGCATGAACTCCGACGACGCCTACGCGCTGCCGTTCCCCGAGGCAGAGGAGTTCAAGCGGTATATCCGCGCGGTCGAGGACGCCGTGGTGCCGCGCATCGCCGCGATGAACGACGCGTATCTTGCCACGGTGCAGTTCATTCGCCCGTGGGGCGAGATCCCCCGCATGGAAGCGATCGGGCACGGGCTCATCGGCCACGGCAACGGCCACCTCGGCCGCGCCTGCCTGGCGCGCAGCCTGCTTGGGCACAAGGGGCTGCCTTTCTAACGCGGGACGGCCCCCTAACTCTCCCGACCTCTCTTGCCCCCGTTGCGACAAGGGCTCATCGTTACCCACATTGTGTAACAGCGGGCTGCGCGGCAGGATAGAGCGGTCATCGCCGGCGGGAGGTGGGGTATGGCGGCGGCCGCACCGGTGTTGCAGTACACGCCCTGGTTGGGCGATCAGCGCAGCTTTCGGCGGTTGTGCGGGGTGGTCCAGGCTTGGGTGCAGCGCGCCGAGGCCTCGCTGCCCCAGCTACTCGCCGCCCCCGCCGCCGTCAAGGCCACCTACCGCTTCTTCGCCAATCGGGCCGTCAGCCCGGCGGCGATTTTGGCCACGGCGCGGCCAGACTGTCTGACCAAGCTTGCCAGCGAGCCCCGGATGTTGCTGCTGCAGGACACCACCGTGCTCGACTTCAGCCACCATCCCGCTACGGCGGGGCTCGGACCCACCGGCACCAGCAAGCAGCACACGCGCGGCTTCTTCGTGCATAGCTGTCTGGCCGCCACCACCAGCGGGGTGCCACGCAGTGTGGTGGCGCAGCAGCTGTGGGCACGGGATCCGGCGGCGGCCGGCAGCGGCCAGCAGCGGCGCCAGCGTGCCTGGGCGGAGAAAGAGAGCCAACGCTGGTGGACGGTCGAACAGGCGAGTCAGCTCGGGCTGCCGGCGACGGTGGAGACGGTCACCGTCGCCGACGCTGAAGCCGACATCTTCGCCCTGTTCGCGGCGCCGCGACCGCCCCAGGCGCAGTTGCTGATTCGGGTGGCGCAGCCGCAGCGCAAGCTCGAGGACGGGCAGGCGCTGGGTGTGGCGGCGGCGGCGGCGCCGGTCTGGGGCCACTACACGCTGCGGTTGCCCGCCCGCGCGACGCGCCCGGCGCGGACGGCGGTCTGCACGCTGCGGGTCAGTCGCGTGCCGCTGCGCCCGCCGGTGCCGTTGACGGCGCTGTGGGTTGAGGAGGACCAGCCACCGCCAGGGACCGCGCCGCTGCAGCGGCTGCTCTTGACCACGCTGCCGGTGACGACGTTCTTCGAGGCTGTCGTCTGTGTCGGCTACTACGCCTATCGCTGGCTGATTGAGCAGTATCACTTCGTGCTGAAGACGGGCTGTGGGGTGGAGCGCTTGCAACTGCAAACCGAAGACCGGTTGGAACGCGCGGTGGCGACGGCCTGCCTGGTGGCGATCCGGCTGCTGTGGCTGACCTGCCTGGAGCGGGAACAGCCCGCGGCGCCCTGCACGGTCGTGTTCGAGCCAGCGGAATGGCAGGCGTTGTGCTGTGCCCGCTCCCAGACCCCGGTCCCGCCCGCGCCGCCGCCCACGCTGCAGGAAGCGGTACGGATGGTCGCCCTGCTGGGCGGCTTCCTGGGCCGCAAAGGCGACGGTGAGCCAGGGCCGCGCACCATCTGGCGCGGGCTGACCCGCCTCGCCGACCTCGCCGCCATGTGGCGCCTGTTGCATCCGCCACCCTCTGTTAGGGAATCTGGGTAACGATGAGGCGACAAGGGGAAGAGAGAAGCTTGGCCCGGTGGATCAATCAGCGCTACGTGGCCACGCTGCGCAGCCCGAACTTGGCATCTAGCTGCCTGCGGAAGCCCCCTCTTGCCCCTGCTGCGGCAGGGGCAAGAGGGGGCCAGCCCTGTCCGCAGAGCGCATTCCCCGTTTCTTTATGACGTTATCGAGAACAATCGCACGAGCGTACAAATATGTTGATGTAAACTGGAGGTACACGCGGTGACGGGCTTCGCTTCGTGGAGCGAGATGTTACCCGGAGGCCAACATGGTTACACGACAAACGAAGCGTGACGAGATCTTCAATACTGCCGCGCAGATCTTCCACACGCGCGGGTTCGCCGACACCAGCATCCAGGACATCGCCGAGGCGCTGGGCATTCCCAAGGCCAGCGCGTACTACCACATTGGCTCGAAGGAAGAGCTGTTTTTCGCCATCCTCGTCTCGGGCGTGACCGCGCTCGTGCAGCGGTTGGAGACGATCGCCGCCTATCCGCTCTCGGCGCTGGACCGCCTGCGGCTGGCGGTACGCGACAACCTGCGCTCCGGGATCGAGGAGGTCCATGCCCCGCTCGCGCTGATGAATCGCGATATGCACGCGCTGTCGCCCGAGCACCGGCAGGAGTACCGCGAGCTGGAGCGGCGCTACGAGCGGGCGTTCCTCAGCATCATCGAAGACGGCATCGCCGGCGGGGAGATCCGGCCGTTGCCGGACGCGCGCATCGCCACGTTCGGGCTGATGAACATGATCGGCAACTTCGGTCGCTGGTACAAATCCGACGGTACGCTCACACGTGACGAGTGCGAAGCGATCTACTGGGACCTCATCGTCCATGCTCTTCAGCTCACGCCCTCCGGCGGAGCGGGCAAGCGTTCATGGCAACCAGAACACACCCCGCGGCCCCACCGCCGCGCCCGGCCCAAGCAGGATCCATAACGGGGCAGCCGCGTCAGCGCCCGGTCCAGTGCGGTTCGCGCTTCTCCAGGAACGCGCGCGGGCCTTCCTTGTTATCCTCGCTCATGGCGTTGTGGTAGATCGCCATCGTGTAGGCGAAGTCCAACGCCGCCTCGCGCGGCATGTCCATCGAGCGCCACATCGTCTCGACGGCGGCGATGTTGGCGACCGGCGCGTTCCGGTTCACGATCTCCGCAATCGCCAGCGCCCGGTCGAGTAGCTGCTCGTGCGGCACGATCTCGGTGACGAGACCGGCCATGAGCGCCTGCGGGGGAGAGAGCCGCTCGTACTTGCCCATCAGGGCCATGCGCATCGTCCAGGCGACGGGGATGCGCCAGCGCAGCCCAACCATCTCCACGCACGCCGCCAGCCCGTTGGAGGTGTGCGGCTCGGTGAACGAGGCCTGGTCGGAGCAGATTGGAATATCCGCCTCCTGCAGGAAGTAGAAGCCGCCGCCGGCGCAGATGCCGTTCACGGCCACGATGTACGGTTTGTATAGCCGCTGCCCTTTCGGCGACAGGTGGTGCGACGGATCGCGATACGCCGGCCCCATCGGCTTCCAGTGGCGCGGCTTCTCGCCCTCCGCCGGCGCGGCACGGCGGCCACCGGTAAGATCCACGCCCGAACAGAAGGCGCGCCCGCTCGCGGTGAGCACGATCGAGCGGATCTCCTCGTCCCCAGCGATGTCGGCGTAGGCCTCGGTCAGTTCACGCATCATCACGTCGTTGAAGGCGTTGAGCCGGTCCGGCCGGTTCAACGTGATCAGCGCCGTGTGCCCACGCTTCTCGTAGAGGATGGTCTCGAGGTCGCTCACTGCCAGCTCTCCTTCCAGCGACTCGGTGACTCGGCAACGGCGCCGCGCTAGTCGCGTGGCAGGCCGAGTCCGCGCGTCGCGATGATGCCGCGCTGTACCTCGGAGGTGCCGCCGCCGATGGTGGCAGCCACAGAGCCCACGTAGCCACGCGCGTAGGACGCGCGGAACGGCGAGTACTTGCCCTGTGGATCAAACATCATCCCGTACAGCCCGGTCATCTTGAGGGCGGTGCGCGTGATGCGCTGCTCCAGCTCGCTGAAGTACAGCTTCGCCATCGACGCCTCGTAGTTCGGCACCTTGCCCGCGTTCTGCAGCGACACCACCCGGTAGGAGAGCATCAACGCCACCATCGCTTCGACGTGCCGGTCCGCAAGCTCCGTGCGCAGCTGGTCGTTGCGTTTCAGCGTACTGATATTGCTGGCAACGCCTTCCTTCGAGCGTCGGATCAGGCGCTCGACGGTCTTGCGCGTACCGACGGCGGAGCCGATGCCGGAGCGTTCGAAGTCCAGCGTCGTCGTGCCGATGTACCAGCCCCGGTTCACCTCGCCGATCACGTTCCGAACCGGCACCCGTACGTTGTCGAAGAAGACCTGGTTGAAGCCCGCGTTGCCGGCCATGTTGATCAGCGGCTGAATGGTGATCCCCGGCGTCTTCATGTCGAGCATGAAATAGGTGATGCCGCGGTGTTTGGGCGCCTCGGTATCCGTGCGCGCCAGCATATACATCATGTTGGCGCGATGGGCGCCGGATGTCCAAATCTTTTGCCCGTTGATGACGAAGTCGTCGCCGTCCCGCACCGCCCGTGTCTGCAGCGAGGCGAGGTCGGAGCCCGCGCCGGGTTCAGAGAAGCCCTGGCACCACTGGGTTTGGCCCTTGAGAATGCTGCTGAGGAACTCGGCCTTCTGCTCCGGCGTGCCGTGGACGATGAGCGTGGGACCCACCTGCGACACGCCGCTACCGCCGACCGCAGGAGCGCCGGCCTCGGCGAACTCCTCGTTGAGGATGAACTGCTCCATCACGGAGAGGCCCGCACCGCCATATTCCTTCGGCCAGGCCGGCGCGATCCAGCCACGCTCGACCAGCTTGTTGCGCCAATCTCCAAGGGCACCGCCCGCCTGCCGATACCCTTCACCACCGCGTAGCGTGGTCGGGGTGCTGCCGGCGCCTTCCTCCTCACGTGCCTGTGTCCCGGCGCCGCGCCGCAGGTCCGGCGGGAGCTCGCTCTTGATAAAGTCGTGCACTTCTTGGCGCCAGGCAGCCTCTTGTGGCGAATCCGACAGCCGCATGGGGAGCTCCTTTCCCGTCTCACACACCCCGATTGTCGGCTCTACGGGCACACGGATCAACCCAAATTCTAAACGCTCGGTTGGTTATAACATTCGTACGTTCGGTTGGCGGTGGACCGCGCGCGTTTCCAAGAAAGTTTTTGCATAGAATAGCCGCGAAATGAGATGAACGAATCGCCCATCGAGGCGTGCAATGTAAAAAATTTCTACTGCGAACCCACAGGTCCAGGGTACGCGTGGAAACCTCGTCCGCTGTTATCCCAATGCCGGCGAAACCTGACGGGATGCGCAGTCGCCACGATCTATCTGGCGGCGCGCTCCCACATTGGTGGTCTCAAGGTTCTTCGTCCAATCGGCCCACCGCCTCTTCCAGGTCCCGCGCGCCCGGCCGGGTGTAGCGAGCGGTCGTATCGAGTCGCTTGTGCCCGAGCAGAGTCTGTACGGTGACGAGGTCCTCGCTGGCATCATGCCCCTCTACACGCCCATCGCGGGCTCATGCCTCAACATGACCAAGCCCGCGCAACGCATTTTGGTCCAGCGGGCAGTGAGCCGCCAGCACCCCGAGCGGCCGATGAACTGGCTGGCAGTGATGGTGCGGGGCTGGAACGCCGCCCCGACGCCGTTCGTGTGGGGCGGCAAACGGGCCGCGCGGCGCGCCCGGAGGCGCACGCGCCAGCATGCCCTTGGCGGCTCAGGCGCTTGTACCTACCGCCCGATCCAGCGTTCCAGACCCACCATCTGGGCTGCCAATAATGGCTAACAGCGAGGCGACTGCCTCACTACCTTACTCTCAGTATGGATGTTTCGCACGAGAAACTAGTTTTAGCAGATGGAGAAGTATAGCGGGTAGTAGTCGCGATAATGAAATACGTACCAGCCACTACATGAGGCTGGCATATTGATCACGATAGAAGCAGGCAAGTTCGTTTGCGCTGGTAAGACTGGCATGTCCCACGCCTCTTTCGTCAGAAACGTATCGAACTTGGGATCCTTATAGAATCTGTTGCCTGACGCATCCTCTACATAGACGCCGTCACGTGTCGCCTGCAGAATTATTCCATCCGTATTCCAACTATTGTGGAATAACAAGTCCATCCGAACAAGATTGCCAGCGAGCACTTGCGTCTGAGTCAGCTCCATACTCTGCGTCGCCGCGTGCCGGCAGAAGCGACGGGTGCGGTTCACCACGGCGGCGGGCTTGGTGAACGAGCTGGTGGAGGCCAAGCAGCAACTGCAGCTGCGGCGCGTGCTGGCCCGCTGGGCGCGATACGACGTGATCGCCATTGATGAAGTGGGCTACGTGCCGCTGGCGGAAGTCGGCGCGGAGTTCCTGTTCCAGGTGATCGCCGAGCGGGCGGAGCAGAGCGCGGTGCTGTTGACCACCAACCTGCCGTTCAGCGAGTGGACGCAGGTAATCCCGAACGCACGGCTGTGCAAGGCGCTCTTGGACCGGATCACCGACCGGGCACACATCATCGAGACCGGCACGGAGTCGTACCGCTTCCGGCGCACGCTGGAGCGCCGCCGGCGGAAGGGGGAGCCGGCCATGGCCTAAACCCGAACGCTATTCCACAGAGGATGGACCCTGCGATACCCCGAGGGGGTGGGCCAAATCGAGCGATCGAAGTGGGCCATGTGGAGGCGGCTCTCCCGCAGTCCCGATGATCACGAATCAGCAGTGATCACGGTAGGTGACCCACCCGCCTCGCGGCGCCCATCGCCCCGGTGGTCGGCGCTGTCATAGCCGGCCACCGCCGCCGCGCCGTACACCAGAGGCCTGCAGCTGGTGGGGACGGCGCGGTGTCGGGTGCGGCGCGGTGGTCAGCGCTGCGCATCGCGCGATGCACGCGATCGCGGTGTCGGCGTCAGGCGCCGCGCCGGAGACGGCCCAAGAGCAAGTCGAGCCCACCGCGTCCGTACATGGCCCGCTTGGTGAGCTTGAGCCGCGTCACCTGCCCCTCTGTCTGCCCCTGCGACCAGGGCAGCCGCAGCGCCGCCTCGATCGCCGCCCGATCCCGCCGCATCCCGGCCGCCACCGACCGCAGTTCCGGAATGCCGCTCGCCTCGGCCTGCTGGAGCCAGCCACTCAACGCGGCCCGGTTCCGCTCGCGCACGACACGGCCAAACTCCACGGCGACCTGCTGCGCCGTCGCCAGGGCGGGGACCGCGGCGAGCAATCGGCGGACGTACGCGCTTTGCTCCTCGGTGAGTTCCTCCGGCGCACCGAGCAACCACCACTTCACTTGCCGCGGGGACGGCACCGGCGCTGCTGCCGTCCGGTCCGTTACGTGGGCTGGTGGACGTCCGCGCCGTCCGCGGACGCTGCGCCACCCGCCGACGTGGCGCCGGACCGTGCCCGCCGATCCCAGAAAGCCCGCCGCGCGGAGTTCATGCCACAGGGTCGCCGCGTTGTGGCAGCCTGCGTCCCAGCGTTCCCGCAGCAGCGTCTCCCAGTGCGAGCCAGGGGCGAGCAAGCCTGCACGCGGCGCACGCTCTGGGCACGCTTCCGCCCGCAGGTACTTCCGTATCGTCATCCGGCTGAGACCCGTCTCGCGGCGGATCGCGCGGCTAGTGAGACCATCGGTAGCCAAGGCCACCACCTGCGCATACCGCTCCCGGAGCCGCTGATCGCCACGGCCCGGCACCGGAGATGCAGTAGCCGGAGTGGTGGACGGTAGCTCGCTCGCCACGGCAGCCGCGGCGGGCGCTGGTGGTGCCGCGGCAGTGTCCGTGGTGTCCGGCTGCGCCGCCGCGCGCACCGCCACCGGCTGGCCCTGCAGGACGCGTTCGAGTGCGTCACCAACGTTTTTGAGGAGATGGAATCGATCCGCGACTTGCACGGCCTGCGGCGCACCGTCGCGGGCACCCTCGGCGTAGGCACTAGAGCGTGTCTGAAAAATGTTCGAACCATCGTTCCGTGGCTGGTCGTGA
>CALFMN010000260.1 GCA_937879875.1 uncultured Chloroflexota bacterium
ACCTCCATCCCTCCCCCAATGCGTTGGGGGAGGGGCAGGGGAGGGAGCCGGCCCGCCCGCCCGGCGACAGCGCTGTCGAACTGATCATCTCCTGGCTGCTGCGCATCGGCGTCTGGAGCAGCATCGTCATCATCATCTGCGGCTTCGTGATGCTGATCGTGCAGGACCACGACGCGCTGCTGCACGCGCACAAGGGCGGCCTCGAAGGGCTGCTGAAGGACGGCTTCCCCGGCGAGCCGCAGCCGGCAACAACCTACGCCGGCGTGGTCAGCTCCGTGCGCCGCGGCCAGGCGTTCGGCGTGATCTCGCTGGGTCTGCTGGTGTTGCTGTTCACGCCGGTCATGCGCGTCGCGGTCTCGATCGTCGCCTTCCTGATCGAGCGCGACTGGCTCTATACGCTGGTCACCAGCGCCGTGCTGCTACTGCTGCTCACCGGCATCCTGCTGGGTAAGGCCGGCGGGTAGGGGCGAGGGCGCAGGGCGCAGGGCGTAGGATTCACTGCCGCGGGCGCCCTTGATAGTGACCGGGCCGCGAAAGGCGCACGCCGTGTGCCCCTGCACGTGATGCCTGCTCCCTACGACCTGCGCCCTCTGCCCTTCGCCGTGCAAAGATCTGACACCAATCTGCCGATACTGCTGCTTTTTAGGGGAAACCCTTAGTCCCAAGCGAGGGGGGTGGCGCAGACAATCGGGGGCGAGGCCGGATAGGTGCGCCGGGCGTGTTGCAAGACACTCGCGGCACGCGGCACACGACATACCCGACCCGAGGCAGGAGCGGTATGGACACTGCAACGATCGGCGCCGCCCCGATCACGCGCCTGGCGCTGCCCACGGCCGAGACCCTGGATGCGGAGGATGGCGATGCGCTCAGCGCCGCGGCCGACGTGCTGATCGCCGCCGCGGACACCGGCGCGGATGTGACAGCATCCGCGGCCGAAAGCGCACCCGCCCGTCGCCGGGCCGACCGCTATGCGCGCATCGCCGCGCTCGGCGCCGAGCAGCAGGCCGAGCGCCAGGCGATGATCGCCCGTCATCTGCCGCTCGCCCGCTACGTGGCGAACGCGATGTCGCGCCATACCGGCCAGAGCGTGCTGCTCGACTACGATGATCTGCTCTCCTACGGTATCGAGGGACTGATCGCCGCCGTCGATACGTTCGACGCCGAACGCGGCCTCAAGTTCAGCACCTGGGCCGTGATGCATATCCGCACGACGATTCAGGACGCGCTGCGCACGCTGGACCCGCTGCCGCGCAGCCTGCGCGCCAAGGGCAAAGAGATCGACCGCGTGGCTGCCGATCTGGCGCACAGCACCGGCCGCTGGCCCGAGCTGCCCGAAATCGCGGACGCGCTCGGCCGCCCGCTCGATACGCTGCGCCGCACGATGCAGGCCCTCGGCCACACGGTCGTCTCGCTCGAACAGGTAGACGACGGCCACAACGGCGCCGCCACCGGCGGCGATGAGGCCGGTTTCAGCCTGCTGAACCTGCTGTCCGACGAAGACCCCGAAGTCAGCCCCAGCGAGCATCTGGATCAGCGCGAGTTGAGCCGCCTGCTGATCGAGGCGATTCACGCGCTGCCGCCGCGCGAAGAGATCCTGATCGACGCGCATTACTGTCAGGGCAAAAGCATGCGCGAGGTCAGCCGCATGCTCTACATCAGCGAGTCGCGCGTCAGCCAGTTGCACGCCCGCGCGATCAAGCTGCTGCGCGAGTTTATGCAGCAGGCGCTCGCAGTCGACCCGGCGCCCGCGCCTGCCGCGAAAGGCAGCCGCCGCGCCTCCCCACGCCTGGCCGCCCGGCGCCCGGAGCGGCTGCCCGTGGCCACCACGGCGCTGGACAGTCGCGCCGCGTAGCCGTTCTCGAAGCGTCTCGGCACCCCGCTTCAGGCCGCCGGCCATCTGCCGGCGGCCTGTTCGTTGCCGTCCGGTGGCGCCACTGCGCCGCCGCAACTGTCGGCCAGCCAACACCGCAACCGTTCGCTGCCCGACAGCGGGCTGGCGCGGCGTCCTCTACCGTTACAGCAACGGAAGGTAAGCGGCCGCCACGCGGTGCGCATGGATGCAGGAGGTTTGCCATGAATATGTATATGGATGCCGAAGGCCGCCGCATGGAACACCAGATGTTCGTCGCGCGCATGAGCCGCGAGCTGACCACGTCCGAGATCGAATCGGGGCGACTCAACGCTCGCTGGGGCCTTCATCTCCCGGCCCGCCTGCAGACCCCGCGCCTGCCGCGCCTGGTCCGCGGTCTGCCGCTGGTTCGCCGGTTCGCATAAACGCCGTCTCACGACCCCGCAACGCCGCCGGAGCGAAGGCTCCGACGGCGTTTTTCGCGCGCCGTCCACGGCTGTCGGCCCTCATCCTCTCCTGTCTCCTTCCCCCAATCCTGGCGGGAAGGAGACGATCCGGCATGAAGCGTTCCGATCAGCCTGCGGTTAACCCGACGCCCTTTCGGATCGCTCGAAATAGGATCGCCCCTTTCCCTCCAGGATTGGGGGAAAGGGGAAGGGGGATTGAGGGCCGATAGCCGCGCGCTGTCCGAACTGCCCTCCGGCTCACTCGCACGGCCAAGCGAACGCGATTGCCTCGCGCTGTAACATGAAGGCGGTGCGGCGCGACTCAGTTGGCGAGCAACGTTAGCCGTACGATCATCCGGGCGCGAACGGAATCCTGCATACTGGATCGCGGAAACCGCGTCCGGCGCAGGGAACAGTGCGGCGACCAACCGCGCCGGGGGCAGGAGCGACCGTGGCAACCGCGACCAGCATCGACCAGCTCTGCATCAATACGATCCGCGTGCTTTCGGCCGACGCCGTGCAGAAGGCGAACTCCGGCCACCCCGGCCTGCCGATGGGCGCCGCGGCGATGGCCTACGCCCTCTGGCAAAACCACCTGCGCCACAATCCGCAGAACCCCAAATGGCACGGCCGCGACCGCTTCGTGCTCTCCGCCGGCCACGGCTCGATGCTGCTCTACAGCCTGCTCTATCTCACCGGCTACGACCTCTCGCTGGACGACATCAAGCAGTTCCGCCAGTGGGGCTCGAAGACGCCGGGCCACCCCGAGTACGGCGACACGCCCGGCGTCGAAGCCACCACCGGACCGCTCGGCCAGGGCTTCGCCAACGGCGTGGGCATGGCGATGGCCTCGAAGCACCTCGCCGCCGTCTACAACCGCCCCGGCCACGCGATCGTGGACGACTGCATCTACGGCATCGTCTCCGACGGCGACCTGATGGAGGGCATCTCGCACGAGGCCGCCTCGCTCGCCGGCCATCTCGGCCTCGGCAACCTGATCTATCTGTTCGACGACAACCATGTGACCCTGGATGCAGCCGCGGAGATGTCCGTCAACGACGACCAGCCGAAGCGCTTCGAGGCCTACAACTGGCACGTGCAGTGCGTGGACGGCATGGACGCCGACGCCGTGGACGCCGCGATCCGCGCCGCGCAGGCGGTGAAGGATAAGCCCTCGCTGATCGCCTGCCGCACGATCATCGGCTACGGCGCGCCGCACGTGCAGGGCACCAGCGAGGCGCACGGCAAGGCGCTGGGCGAGGACGAGCTGCGCCTCGCCAAGCAGTTCTTCGGCTTCAACCCGGACGAGCACTTCGCGGTGCCCGGCGAGGCGCTGGAGCACATGCGCCGCGCGATCGAGCGCGGCAAGCAGCTTGAGGCCGGGTGGAACCAGAAGTTCGTCGCCTACCAGCAGGCCTTCCCCGAGCTTGCCGCGCAGTTCACGCGGGTGATGTCCGGCAAGCTGCCTGAAGGCTGGGACGCCGATCTGCCCGTGTTTACGCCGGCCGACGGCGCCATGGCGACGCGCTCGGCGCAGGGCAAGGTGCTGAACGCGCTCGCGCCCAGAGTGCCGGAGCTGTTCGGCGGCTCGGCGGACCTCTCCGGCTCGACGGACACGGACATGAAGGGCATGGGCGTCTATCAGAAAGGCACGTACGAGGGGCACAACATCTACTTCGGCGTGCGCGAGCACGCGATGGGCGCCGCGCTCAACGGCATGACGCTGCACGGCGGCGTGCGCCCCTTCGGCGCGACGTTTTTAGCCTTCTACGACTACATGCGCCCGCCCGTGCGCCTGGCCGCGCTGATGGGCATCCCTGCCACGTTCGTCTACACACACGACAGCATCGGCCTGGGCGAGGATGGTCCCACGCACCAACCCGTCGAGCAGCTCGCCGGCCTGCGCTCGGTGCCCAATCTCACCATGCTGCGCCCCGGCGACGCCAACGAGACCGCCGAGGCGTGGAAAATCGCGCTGCAGGGCAAAAACGGCCCCTTCGCGATCGTGCTCACGCGGCAGAAACTGCCGATTATCGATCAGACGAAGTTCGGGAAGGCGAGCGGCGTGGCGCAGGGCGCCTACGTACTGGCCGAGGCCGACGGCGGCGTGCCGCAGGCGATCATCATCGCCACCGGCTCCGAAGTTCAGCTCGCGCTCGGCGCTCGGGAGAAGCTGGCGGGCGAAGGGATTCGTGCCCGCGTCGTCTCGATGCCGAGCTGGGCGCTGTTCGAGCGGCAGCCGCAGCGCTACCGCGACGACGTGCTGCCGCCGGCGATTACGGCCCGCGTCTCCGTCGAGGCCGGCTCGCCGCAGGGCTGGCGCCGCTGGGTGGGCGACCGCGGCATCATTATCGGCCTCGACCACTTCGGCGCCTCCGCGCCCGGCGAGATCGTGGTGGAGAAGTTCGGCTTCACCGCCGACCACGTCGCCGAGGCCGCGAAGAGCCTCGTCCGCCCGTAGATTTGTAGGGGCGCACGGCGTGCGCCCGTCGCGGCGCAGCCGCGACCCGCAGCGTCCCGGTTCAACGGTTCACAAAAGGAGCGCACACGATGGCCGCGAAGAAGGAAAACCCGCTGCAGCAGCTCGCCGCGCACGGGCAGGGCTTCTGGTACGACAACATCCGCCGCAAGTTCCTGCGCGACGGCACGCTGGCCGGGCTGCGCGACAACGACGGCCTGCGCGGTGTCACCGCCAATCCGACGATCTTCCAGCACGCGATCGCGGCCGGCGACGACTACGATGGGCAGATCCGCGAGCTGGCCGCCAAAGGCGCCGATCCGAACGCCATCTATGAACGGCTCGCCACGGACGACGTGCGCACCGCCTGCGACATCCTGCGTCCCGTCTACGATGCGACCAACGGCCAGGACGGCTTCGTCTCGCTCGAAGTCTCGCCGACGCTGGCGCGGGACACGGACGGCACGATCAAGGAAGTCAAGCGCTTCTGGCAGATCGTGGACCGGCCCAACCTGATGGTGAAGATTCCCGCCACGCGTGAGGGCGTGCCCGCGATCGAGCACTGCCTGACCGAGGGCATCAACATCAACATCACGCTGATCTTCGCCGTCGAGCGCTATGTTGACGTGGCCCGCGCCTACGTTCGCGCCCTGCGCCTGCGCGCCACGCGCGGCCAGCCGGTGGATCGCATCGCCTCCGTCGCCAGCTTCTTCGTCAGCCGCGTGGATACCAAGGTCGACAAGCTGCTGGACGAGAAGATCGCGGCGGCGCAAAGCGCTGAGCAGAAGCGCGAGCTGGAGGTGCTCAAGGGCAAAGCGGCGATCTCCAATGCCAGGATCGCCTACGCAGAGTTCAAGCAGATCTTCTACGGCGACGAGTTCCGCGACCTGCGGGAAAAAGGCGCCCGCGTGCAGCGCCCGCTCTGGGCCAGCACCAGCACCAAGAACCCGGCCTACCGCGACGTGATGTACGTCGAAGATCTGATCGGCCGCGACACGGTGGACACGATGCCGCCGGCCACGATCGACGCCTTCCGCGAGCACGGCAAGGTCGCGGACACACTCGATACCGGCCTTGCCGGGGCACACGACGTGATGCGGCGGCTGGCGCAGGCCGGCGTCAGCATGGCGCAGGTGACGCAGGAGCTGGAGGACGAGGGCGTCGATTCGTTCGCGAAGTCGTTCGAGGAACTGCGCGAAGGGATCGCCGCCAAGCGCGATCTGATGCAGGCCAACCTTGCCGCGCGGCAGTCGGCCTCGCTGGGCGAGTTCCAGAAAAGGGTTGACGACGCGCTGGCCGTCGCCGAGAAGAGCGGCGTCGCGGGCAAGGTCTGGAAGAAGGACGCCACCTACTGGAAGCCGAACACGAAGCCGGACGATATGGAGATCAGCGGCTGGCTCGGCTGGCTCACGGCGCCGGAGGCGGGCTTGCAGGCGCTGGATGACCTCAACAGCTTCGTGGACGGCGTGCGGAAAGAGGGCTTTACGGATGCCGTCGTGCTCGGCATGGGCGGCAGCAGCCTGGCGCCGCTGGTCTTCGCCGAGACGTTCGGCAAGCGCCAGGGCTATCCGCGCCTGCATGTGCTCGACAGCACCGACCCGGCCAACGTGCTCGCCATCCAAAGAGCGGTGGACCTGCCGAAGACGCTGTTCATCGTCTCCAGCAAGTCGGGCAGCACCACCGAGCCGAACACCTTTCACGCCTACTTCTGGGAGCAGGCGCGGCAGGCCGGTGACGACACTCCCGGCCGACAGTTCATCGCGATCACCGATCCGGGCAGTTCGCTCGAAGGTGTGGCGAAGCAGCAGGGCTTCCGCCGCGTCTTCTACGGCGATCCGGCGATCGGCGGGCGCTACTCGGCGCTCTCGTCCTTCGGCCTGGTGCCCGCGGCGCTGGCCGGCGTCGATCTGAAGGCGCTGCTTGAGCGGGCGCACGTGATGGCCGAGGCCTGCGCGCTCGCAGACACACCGGAGCACAATCCCGGCCTCTGGCTGGGCACGATCCTCGGCACGCTGGCGAAGAACGGCCACGACAAGGTGACGTTCCTCGCCTCGCCGAAGATCGCGACGTTCGGCCTGTGGGGCGAGCAGCTATTGGCCGAAAGCACGGGCAAGGAGGGCAAGGGGCTGATCCCGATCGCGACGGAAGCGCCGGGCAAGCCGGAGGACTACGGCGACGACCGCCTCTTCGCCGTGATCGAGGTCAAGGGCGACAAGGACGCCGCGTTGGAGCGCAGGGTCAAGGCGCTGGAGAACGCCGCCCAACCGGTCGTGCGTCTCACGCTCGAAGATCCGCTCGACCTGGGCGCGGAGATGTTCCGCTGGGAGTTCGCCACCGCCGTCGCCGGCGCGGTGCTCGGCATCAACCCCTTCGACCAACCGAACGTGCAGGAGAGCAAGGACAACACCAAGCGGCTGCTGGCCGAGTTCGAGGCGAAAGGCAGCCTGGCCGAGCCGGACGTGACCGCGCGGCGCGACGGCCTGGCGTTGACGGCCGCGGGCAAGAGCGGTGCGAAGGCCAGCGCGAACGGCGCTTCGGGCGAGCAGGCGTTCGCGGAGACGTTGTCGGGCTTCCTCAAGGGCGTGAAGCCGGGCGATTACCTCGCGATCATGGCCTATCTGCCTTACGACGACGCCATCGAAAAGGAGCTGCAGAAGCGCCGTATCGTGCTGCGTGACGCGCTCAAGGTCGCCACGACGCTCGGCTACGGGCCGCGCTTCCTGCACTCCACCGGCCAGTTGCACAAGGGCGGGCCGAACAGCGGCGTCTTCGTGCAGATCACGGCCACGGCGAAGCAGGACGCGCCGGTGCCGGACGAGCGGTACAGCTTCGCCGTGCTCGAAGAGGCGCAGGCATTGGGCGATCTGCAGTCGCTGGAAAAGCACGGCCGCCGCGCCCTGCGCCTGCACATCGACGGCGACGTGGTCAATGGCCTCGCCGCGCTCACCGAGGCGCTCGCCGCGGTCAAATAGCCGTCCACCCTGCCGCCGATCCGTGCGGCGCGATCCAAAATCTCCCCTCTCAATCAGAGATCGCGCTCCGCGCGATGGAAAGACATGGAGAGGGGCCGGGGGTGAGATCCGATGCAACTCGGGATGGTCGGTCTGGGCCGTATGGGCTTCAACATGACCGAGCGGCTGATCCTCGGCGGGCACCAGCTCGTCGTCTACGACCGCAACCCGGACACGGTGCAGTCGGCGGTGGACAAGGGCGCGAAGGGCGCCGCATCGCTCAAAGAGCTGGTCGGGGCGCTCTCGCAGCCGCGGGCGGTCTGGATCATGGTGCCCGCCGGCGCGCCCGTGGACCAGACGATCGACGAGCTGCTGCCGCTGATGAACAAGGACGACGTGATCGTCGACGGCGGCAACTCGATGTACAAAGACACGAAGGCGCGCGGCGAGCGCGTCTCCGCCGCCGGGCTGCACTACCAGGACTGCGGCACCAGCGGCGGCATCTGGGGACTCAAGAACGGCTACTGCCTGATGATCGGCGGCGAGAGGCCGATCTACGACCGGATCGAGCCGATCTACAAGACGCTGGCGCCGGAGAACGGCTACGACTACATGGGGCCGAGCGGCGCCGGCCACTTCGTTAAGATGGTGCACAACGGCATCGAGTACGGCATGCTCCAGGCCTACGGCGAGGGTTTCGAGATCATGCACGCTTCGGAGTACGACCTCGACCTGCACCGCATCTCGCAGATCTGGCAGCACGGCAGCGTCGTGCGCTCGTGGCTTTTGGAGTTGGCCGAGCTGGCTTTCGCCAAAGAGCCGGACCTCAAATCCGTGCGCGGCTACGTGGACGACTCGGGCGAAGGCCGCTGGACGGTCCAAGAAGCGATCGACAAGAGCGTGCCCGCGCCGGTGATCACCCTTTCGCTGCTGGCGCGCTTCGCCTCGCGGCAGGAAGAATCGTTCGGCGCGCAGGTGATCGCCGCCCTGCGCAACGAGTTCGGCGGCCACGCGATTCACCGCGAATAAGGGGGAAGGAAATAGGATGAAGAAAATAGGAAATAGTTGGGTTTCGCGTCTTTCCCCTATTTCCTATTTCCTCGTTCCTATTTCCTCGTAATGACGACACGTACAGCCGAACGCCGGCCGCGCCAGCCGCGAGCCAACCCGCTGCGCGAGGGGCAGCAACGCCAGCGCACCGCGCCGCCCGCGACGATGGTGATCTTCGGCGCCTCCGGCGACCTGACCAAGCGCAAGCTGGTGCCGGCGCTCTACAACCTCGCGCTGGAGCACGCGATTCCCGGCGAGTTCACCGTCGTCGGCGTCTCGCGCAGCGCGATGAGCGACGCGCAGTTCCGCGACGCCATGCGCGAGGGCGTGGACGAGTTTTCGCGCACGGGCAAGGCCAAGCCCGCGGTCTGGGACGGCTTCGCCCAGGGTATGTACTACATCCCCGGCAACACCAAAGACCCGGATACCTTCCACAAGCTCAAGGCCGAGCTGGATAAGCTTGACAAGCAGCGCGGCGCCAGCGGCAACCGCATCTTCTACCTCTCCACGCCGCCCGGCATCTTCGGCGAGATCATCGAGGGGTTGGGCGTCTCCGGCCTGAACAAGCAAGATCAAGGCTTCTCACGCATCATCATCGAGAAGCCGTTCGGCCGCGACTACGAAACCGCGCGGGCGCTGAACGAAGAGATCGCGGGCTGCTTCGACGAGAGCCAGGTCTACCGCATCGACCATTATCTCGGCAAAGAGACCGTTCAGAACCTGATGGTGCTGCGCTTCGCCAACGGCATCTTCGAGCCGGTCTGGAACCGTCGCTACATCGACCACGTGCAGGTCACAGTGGCGGAGAGCATCGGCATCGAAGGCCGCGGCGGCTATTACGAAACCTCCGGCGCTCTGCGCGACATGCTGCAAAACCACCTGATGCAGTTGATGACGCTGGTCGCGATGGAGCCGCCCGCCCGTATCGACGCCGACGGCGTGCGCGACGAGAAAGTCAAAGTCCTGCGCTCGATCCGGCCGCTCTGCAACGGCGGCAAGGTGGGCAACGTGGTGCGCGGGCAGTACGGCCCCGGCTGGGTAGAGGGCAAAGAGGCCGAGGGCTACCGCGAGGAGCAGGGCGTCTCGTCCTCGTCCTCGGTCGAGACATACGTCGCGGCGAAGCTCTCAGTGGACAACTGGCGCTGGGCCGACGTGCCCTTCTATCTGCGCACGGGCAAGCGCCTGCCGCGCCGGGTCAGCGAGATCGCGGTGCAGTTCAAGCAGGCGCCGCACCTCGCCTTCGCCAGCCAGGCGGTGACGCAGTTCCGCCCGAACGTGCTGGCGCTGCGCATCCAGCCGGACGAGGGCATGTCGCTGACGATCGGCGCCAAAGTGCCCGGCTCGCAGATGCAGATCCGCTCGGTGAACATGGATTTTGCCTACGGCGCTTCCTTCCTCACCGACCCGCCGGAGGCGTATGAGCGGCTGCTGCTCGACTGCATGCTGGGCGACCAGACGCTGTTCAAGCGCCGCGACGAGGTCGAAGAGGGCTGGAAGATGTTCGACTGCGCACTCGACGCCTGGGAGCACGAGGAGGAGAAGCCTAACTTTCCCAACTACGAAGCCGGCACCTGGGGTCCGCGCGACGCCGACCGCCTGATCGAACGCGACGGCCGCCGCTGGCGGACGCCGTGAGGAACGAGGAAATAGAGGGCTGCATCGCCCTCCTCGTTTCTATTTCCTATTTCCTGATTCCTATTTCCTCGTGCGAAGAGGCCAGATCGTGACGACGAGTCAGACCGCGATCTCTAGCGATGGCCGCGAGCCGGCGCTCGAAGGCTTCTGGCAGGCCGAGGCCAGCGATGTGCCGGGCATCGAGAAGGCGCTGACGACGCTGCGCAAGCAGTATGCCAGCCCTGCTGCCGCGCGCGAGGGCCAGGCCGGCACGCGCAACAGCGTCGCCAACCTCGTAATCTATGCCGGCTCGGAAGACGATGCCGCGCGGGCGACGGCGGCGATGACCGAGCTGGCCGGGCGCCATCCGTCGCGCACGATCCTGCTGATCGCGGATCTGGCGCCCGGCTCGCCCGACGTCAACGCCAGCGTCTCCGCGAGCTGCCGCCTCGCCAGCGGCCGGCGCATCTGCTACGAGGAGATCCGCCTGCGCGCCGCCGGCGCCTCTGGCCCGCACCTGCGCAGCATCGTCGATCCGCTGCTGATCTCCGATCTGCCCGTCTTCCTCTGGTGGACGGGCGACCCGCCCTTCAGGCACGACGCCTTTCTGGCGCTGGCACGGCTGAGCAGCCGCGTGCTGATCGACTCCGGCAGCTTCCGTACTCCCGCGGCCACGCTGCAGCGCCTTGGCCGCTTCATGGAAGACGACGCGATCGACGTGCCCGTGGGCGATCTGAACTGGAATCGCCTCGCGCCGTGGCGCGAAGTGCTGGCTCAGCTCTGCGATCCGCCGGCGGTGAGCGAGTTGCTGCCACACCTCCGCCGGCTGCGCATCGAGCGGGCGGTGGGCGCCGAGGGCGGCGTTGCCCCCGTGGCGCAGTCGCTGCTGCTGGCGGGCTGGTTGGCGTCGCGCCTTGATTGGGAGCCCGGTCGCGCGGCGGAGCAGACCTTCTCCGGCGCCTATCGTCTGCGCCTGCGCTCGGGCGGCCGCGATCTCGTCGTCGAGCTGCGCGGCCGGCTGGCGGCCAGCGCCCGGCCCGGCGAGGTGCAGGCCCTGGCGCTCGAAGCGGATGAGGATCAGCACCGCATCGCTCTGGAGATGTCGCGTCCGGGCGAGCAGGAGCAGGCTGCAACGAGCGTCAGCATCGACGGCGCCGCGCCGGCCGAGCGCAGCGTGCGCCTGCCCGTGCTCTCCGACGCCGAGCTGCTTGGCGATGAGATCGACCGGCTCGACGCCGACCGCGTCTTCGAGGACGCGGCCGAGATGGCCGGCCGCCTCGCCGCATTGCTGCCCGCGAACGCCGACGAGGGGCTGGCGTGAGCGAGAGCGAACTGTGCGTCTTCAACGACGCGGCCGAGATGGCCGAAGCAGGCGCCGAGTTGTTTGTGCGACTCGCCGCAGAGGCGCAGGCGGCGGGCCGGACGTTCAGCGTCGCGCTCTCCGGCGGCTCGACGCCGCGGACGTTGTTCTCGCTGCTGGCGAGCGAGGCGTGGCGCAGCCGCGTGAACTGGGCGAACATCGCGATCTTCTGGAGCGACGAGCGCGCCGTGCCGCCCGACGATCTGCAGAGCAACTACCGTATGGCCAAAGAAGCGTTGCTCGATCACGTCGCCGTGCCGCCGGAGCGCGTGCACCGCATGCCCGCCGAGCGGACGCCGCTCGTCACCGTGGCCGACGCCTATGCCGCCGAGATTCGCCATACACTCGGCGTCGGCCGGGCGCGCACGCCGCGGCTCGAGCTCGTCATGCTCGGCATGGGGCCGGACGGCCACACGGCCTCGCTCTTCCCGGAGACGACGGCCCTGGAGGACCGGCATCGCCTCGTCGCCGCCAACCACGTGCCGAAGCTCGGCGCCGACCGGCTCACCTTCACGCCGAAGCTGATCAACGCCGCCGCGCACGTGCTCTTCCTCATCGCCGGCGAAGACAAAGCCGCAGCGCTGCGCGAAGTGCTCGAAGGCGACCGCCGGCCGTCGCTCTATCCGGCGCAACTGGTGGGACCGGAGAATGGCACGCTGCACTGGTACGCGGACAAGGCCGCGGCGGCACGGCTGGCGGTGCGGCCCTCGTAGCTGTCAACGCCTCGCGGCGTTCGGCCCTCTATCCCCCACCCCTTTCCCCCAATCCTGGCGGGAAAGGGGCGATCCCGGGTTGGAGCGATCCGATACTGGGCAGGGTTAACCGTTAATCGATCGGATCGCCCGCCTCACGATCGCCCCTCGCCCAGGATTGGGAGAGGGGAGGGGGTGAGGGCGAGGGCCGAAGGCTGCGCCGCCCGATCTACGCTACACTCGGCTGCGGACGCGCCGTGCCAGGGCGGCGCGAGGAGGCCGCGCATGCCCCGTGTGCCCTACCGCGATCGCGACGACGTGCCCGACGACATTGCGCAGATCATGGACCGCCAACAGGCCGACCGTGGCTACGTGCTCAACCTCTATCGCGCCCTCGCCAATTCGCCGGGCCTGCTGCGCGGCTTCGGTGGGCTCGGGGGCTACCTGCGCAACGGATCGAAGCTCGACCCGGCCCTGCGCGAGCTGGCGATCCTGACCGTCGGCCGGCTGGCGAGCGCGCCGTACGAGTTCGAGCACCACGTCGAGTGGGCGACGAAGGCCGGTATCAGCGCCGAGCAGATCGCGGCACTGAGCGAGTGGGCCTCTTCACCGCTGTTCGACGAGCGCCAGCGCGCGGTGCTGCGCTACGCCTGGCAGGCGACGGAGCAGGTGCGCGTGGCGGACGGCGTGGTGGAAGCCGTGAAGCAGTTCATGGACGACGAGGAGTTTACCGATCTGGTCGCGGTCGTCGCCTTCTACAACATGGTCGTGCGCGTGCTGGAGCCACTGCAGATCACGCTGGAAGAGGCGTTCCTGACGAAGGCGCGATAGCGCGAAAGGAACAGGCCATGCGTGTTGGCTTTCTCGCGCCGGAGGGCACGTTTACGTGGGAGACGACGATGCTGGTCGCGAAAGAGCGCGGCTGGCCCGCGGACACGGAGTTCGTGCCATATGCCAATGGCGACGAGGTGATCGCGGCGCTCGATCGCGGTGAGCTGGACTACGGCATGGTTGCCGGCGCCACCTCGCTCGCCGCCGAGTTCCCGCGCGTGCGCGAGCGCATCGGCGCGGCGGCAAACGTGCAGATCGTGGGCGAATGCCAACGCGTCTGCCACTACACGCTGATGGCGAAGCCAGGCGCGCGGCTGGACGGGATTCGCACGGTGCGCTCGGCACAGAAGGCGTTCGACGACTGCGCCGGCTGGCTGACGGCAAACCTGCCAGCGGCCCGTGCCGAGGCCAGCGCCAGCACCGGCGCGGGCGCCGCGATCGTCGCCGCGGCGTCGGACCTCACGCTGGCCGCGATCGCGCCGCCGGCCGCCGCGGTACGACACGGCCTTGAGCCGCTGGCCGAGAATATCGAGGACGACCCGCAGAACTGGACGCGCTGGCTGGTGCTTGGCCGGCGGTAAGGATGGTGCGGCCGGCCGCTCCGCTTCAAGCTGGTTTCCAAACTGACTCGTAAGGCAGATCTCGGGCGTCCCGCGGCGCCTCATCGCCAGTTTTGAAACCATATCTCACTCCAGCACCAGGTCGTCGCGATGCACCACGGCGTCGCCGTAGTTGTAGCCGAGCAGCGCCTCGATCGCGTCGGAGCGCTTGCCGCGGATCAGCGCCACGTCGGCGGCGCCGTAGCGCGCCAGGCCGACTGCAAGGCGACTGCCGTCGCGCCCGGCGATCTCGACCAGGTCGGCTGGCTGGAAGCTGCCCTCGGCCGCGACGATACCCGCCGGCAGCAGGCTTTTGCCCGCCGCCAACGCCCGCGCCGCGCCCGCGTCGACCACGATCCGCCCCCTCGGCGCCACGGCGGCGCGAATCCAGCGGCGCCGGCTCTCCAGATGGTCGACCGTGGCCGGAAAGAGCGTGCCGATGCTCTCGCCGGCGGCGAGGCGCGGTAGCACGTCCGATGTGTGGCCGTTGGCGATCACCACGTCCACGCCCGAAGCCGTGGCCAGCTTCGCGGCCTGCAGCTTCGTCACCATGCCGCCGCGCGCCCGCTCGCTGATCGCCTTGCCTGCCATCGCCTCCGTCTCGCCGGTGATGTGCGGCACGACCGGCACGAGCGCCGCGTCGGCGTGCAGGTTCGGGTCTTTGTCGTAGAGGCCATCAATGTTGGTGAGGATGGCGAGCAGATCGGCGTCGGTCAGGTTGGCAACGTAGGCCGAGAGGTTGTCGTTGTCGCCGATACGCGCCTCGGCGATCTCGTCCGTGGCGACGACGTCGTTCTCGTTCACGATTGGGATCGCGCCGGCCTCAAGCAGGCCGAGCAGGGCGTTGCGCGCGTTGAGATAGCCGAGCCGGTCGAAGATGTCGCGCCGCGTGAGCAGCGTCTGGCCGACGACGAGGTCGTGCCAGGCGAAGAGCGAATCCCAGCTCTGCATTAGCTGCGTCTGGCCGATCGAGGCGAGCACCTGCTTGAAGGTGAGATCGCGCCGGACGCGCCGCACCTGGCCCAGCCGGTGCTGCCCCGCCGCCACCGCGCCCGAGGTGACGACGATCACCTCGGCGCCAAGCTGCGTCAGCCGTGCCACCTGCCCGACGAGCGCGGCCATCATCTGCAGATCGAGCCGATCCGTGCCCGCCGTGAGCAGGTTCGTGCCGAACTTGGCGACGATGCGCCGGTAGCGCAGCGGCGCCTGTGCCCGATCCGCGCCCGCCTCGTCCGCGTGTCCTCGCCCGTCCTGCATCACGTGTTGCACAAGGAAAAGACGATTCGTACGAGGACCATCTATTCCCTATTCCCTAATCCCTATTCCCTCGCATGATACACTCGCGCGGATGCGACGCCCCATCGCCGCCGGCTACGTCAGCGCCTGGACCTCGATGGTCGGCGCGCTGACGGGCACGCTGCGGGCGCTCGGCATCGAAGCCTCTCCGGCCGAAGTCGCGGTGCTCTCCGGCCACGCCTTCCGCTTCGCCCTGACCGTGGCGCCGGAAGGGGCCATCGGCGCCGGAGGGCCGAACGCCTTCGCCGCCGCAACCGTGCTGCCGCTCTACGAAGGGCTCGGCTGGCGCTTCGCCGCCTTCGAGGCCGCGGCCGGCGATCCGGCGTATGCGGCGCAGCGCGCCGAAGCGTTGCGGCTGTTGCGGCACATCCTCGACCGCGGCCGGCTGGCAATCGTCTTCGGCCTGCATCTGCCCGAGTTCGGCATCGTGCGCGGCCTCGTAGGCGAGGATCTGATCGCCAGTACTGCCGTCAGCTCGCAGTACGGCGAGCGCATCCCGGCGGCGCAGTGGCCAGCGCCCGGCCGGCCGCTGCCGATCCGTGTCTTTCTGCCGGAGAAGCGTCTTAAGACCGATCCTCGCGCGGCGCTTACACGTGCCCTGCGCTTCGCCGTCGCCTACGCGCGAGCGGGCGAGGCGGGCGCGGCCGTCGCCGAGGAGCCCGTCGAGGCCGCCGGCCTCGCGGCGTACCGCCGCTGGATCGCACTGCTGGAGAGCGACGCGCCGATCGCGCCGCATGGCCACGCGTACTGCATCCAGGCGTTGCAAGAAGCCCGCGGCCATGCGGCGACGTATCTTGCTGGTGTTGCAGCACGCGAGCCGGCGCTGCATGGGCTGCCGGCCGCCGCCGCTGCATATCAGCGCGAGGCAGTCGCCCTCTCGCAGCTCGCAACGCTGTTTCCCTATCCCAACGGCGGCGCAGTTGGAGCGCCGGGCATGCGCCGCGCGGCCGCCGCCGCGGTGCGCCGGGCGCTGGCAGCGGAGGAAGAGGCGATCGCCGCACTGGAAACGGCTATCCGTTAGAGCGGATCGTGCTCCGGGGCACGGTTGCGAGCGGAAGGGAGGCGACGCCTGCCGCTACGCTCGCTGCATCGCCAGTTCGGCGACCAGCAACTCGATCGCCGCGTCTTCGTCCTGCTCACCGCGTTTCACGGCGAGGTCGGCGGCGAGCAGGCGCTCGTAGATCGCCTCAAGCCGGCCGGGCGGGAAGCGCTGCGCCTGGTTCACGACGTTCATCACGCGGAAGTCGGGCACTTCGGCGCGGCGGGCGATCTCGGCGCGGGGCGCGCCGCTGCGCTGCAGGTCGCGCGCCACGAGCAGTTGACGGAACTGCCGCGCCAGCATCGTCAGCAGATACGGCCCGGCGGCGCCGCCGTCGAGCAACAGCCGCGCCAGGCGCAGCGCCTCGCCGCCGCGGCCGGCGAGCACGGCGTCGCAAAGCTGGAAGACGGTGCCGCCTTCGGCCGTGCGCACCATCGCTGTTACGTCGCTCACCTCGATCGGCCGGCCGTGGGCGTAGAGCGCCAGCTTTTCGAGCTCCGAGTTGAGCTGCCAGAGGTTGGCGCCGACCGACTCGGCCAGCGTGGCGGCGGCGCGTGGCGTGATCGGCGCCTGCACCGCGTGGGCGCGCGCCTGCACCCAGCGCTGCAGCTCTTGCGGCCCCAGCAAGGGAAACTGCCGCAGTTCGACGCCGTCACGCAGCGCTGCCAGCAGCCAGTTGTCGGCGCGAAGCTCGCCCTCGACCAGCACCAGCTCAGTTGAGGGCGGCAGGCGCGGCGCGTACTCGGCCAGCGCCGCCCAGGGCGAACTGTCGCCGGCAGACGGCTCGCCGGCGCTGGCACGGCCGCGCGCGGTGCGACCCCGGCGCATGCGGCCCTCCTGCGCCGCCAGCAGCCCCTCGACCTGCACCAGCCGGTGCGCGGCCAGAAAGGGCACCGTATCGCAGGCGGCGAACAACTCCTCCGGCTTGACGCTCTTGCCGTCGAAGACGGCGGTGTTCGTGACGAGCATGCCGTTGCCGTCAAGCGAACGGCGCAGCGCCGCCAGCGCCTCGCCGCGCGAGAAGGTGTCGGGGCCGCAGAAGATATGCAGCATTGTTTCCCGGCAAACAGCGCCGGGCGCGGCCGGCGGAGATGGAGATGCCGCGCTATTCGAGGTCGAGCGCCCAGCCAAGCCAGCAGACCACGAGCACCGCAGCGGCGATGGCCGCGCCCGGCCAGAGCGTGCCCGCGAAGAACAGGCCCGGGCCGCGGCTGCCGGCGGCGCTGATCACGTGCCAGACGCCGCTGCCGAGCGCAGCCAGCAGCGCGAACAGCCAGATCCACCACGGCGGCGGCGCGATGTACCACCACGGTTTCTGCACGGCCTCGTGCTGCTGCTCCGACACGCTCGCTCCCCTCGCCGCGCCAAAGAGCCCGGCGCGATGCCCGCGGGCAACGTACCCTTCCGCGTCGTCGTCCGCATTTCATTGTATGCGGTATGCGGTATGCGGTATGCGGTATGCGGTATGCGGTATGCGGCAAGCGCCGTAGCGTGTTATCAAGTACGGCTGTGCGCGGCCGCGCGGGGCACCTAACCCCGGTTTCGCAGGCGAAACCTGTCCTTTCCAGTTTCGGGAAGGGACTCGTTCGAGGATCACCGAAAGGATGCGAGACGATCCCTCCGCTTGGCCCACAAGGACACCCCGGCCCCGCCGCCGTCCGGCGCAGAGAGGAACGCTCCAAGAGTCCCTTTCCCGCCTCGGGAAGGGACAGCTTCGGCTTCAGCCGAAGCAGGGTTAGGTGCCCCGCACGCCCTTCGCTTCCGCGCCTTGAACGCACCACGGCACGGTTTGGCAAACGCCTCTTATGGGACCGGGCGGGCCTCGTATACTGATGGATGCGACGTGTGCGCGGCGGCAGCCGCGGGAGGGAGCAGGCCGTGAAAGTCGTGATCAATCTCGATCTGTGCGAAGGCAACGCCCGCTGCCAGGAGGCCGCGCCCCAGGTTTTCGAAGTCGGCGAAGACGACCGCGCCCACCTGCTGGTCGCCGAGCCGGACGAGTCACAGCGCGCCGCCGTCGAACGCGCGGTGCGGCTCTGCCCCCGCCAGGCGATCACGATCGTCGAAGAGAAGTGAAGTAAGGATGGCGCAGCTTTGCGAGCTGGTTCCGGCGTGCGCAAGATGACGCCGGTCATTCGACCCTGATCGGCGCGGGCTCTATGATCGAGAGCAGGGCGTTGACATAGCCTCGTCCGGCGGGAGTCTCGTGCGCCGTTCGCCGCTCGCGGTCGTCTATCTGACCGTCTTCATCGATCTGCTGGGCTTCAGCATCATCCTGCCGCTGCTGCCCTTCTATGCCGAGCATTACGGCGCCACCGGCGTCTGGGTCGGAGCGCTGCTCACGGCCTACTCCGCTGTCCAGTTCATCAGCGCACCGGTGCTCGGTCGTGTTTCCGACCGTATCGGCCGGCGGCCGGTGCTGCTGGCGAGTCTGGCCGGCTCGGCGGCCTCGCTGGCGCTCACCGGCGCGGCGCACTCGCTCTGGCTGCTGCTGGCGGGCCGTGCGCTGGCGGGGCTGTTCGGCGGCAGCATCTCCACCGGGCAGGCCTACGTCGCCGATATCACGAAGCCGGCCGACCGCGCCAAATACATGGGCTTGCTTGGCGCCTGCATCGGCCTGGGCTTCGTCTTCGGCCCGGCGATCGGCGCCGGGCTCAGCCCGCTGGGTTTCGGCGCCGCGGCCTTCTTCGCCGCCGGGCTTGCCGCGCTGAATCTCGGCTTCGCCTGGTTCAAGCTGCCCGAATCGCGCCCGACCGCCCCCTCCCCGGCCCTCCCCCATATCGCTGAACATCATGGGAGAGGGAGATCGCACGCAGGGATAGGAGTGATACCCGCACTGCTCGGCTGGCGAGGGACTCGAACGAGGGGAACGCCGAACAAGCCAGAAGACTCCCTCCCCCATCTCGTTCAACATCCTGGGGGAGGGTCGGGGAGGGGGCCGCGCCGGCCAGCGCTCCGCCGCTACCTGGGCGCGATCTTTCTCACCAACTTCGCCTTCGTGGGTCTGGAAGCGACGTTTGCGCTGTTCAGCCAGAAGCAGTGGGGACTCGGCGCGGCCGGCTTCGCGCTGGTGTTCACCTACATCGGCGTGATCGTGATCGTCGTCCAGGGCGGGCTGATCGGCCGGCTGCACCGCCGCCAAAACGAGCGCACGCTGGCCGCAACCGGCGCGGCGCTGCTGGCGCTGATGCTCCTGCTGCTGGCGATCACGCCGAACCTCGCGCTCGGTCTGCTGGTGCTGACCGGCCTCGGCCTCGGCCAGGGGCTGGTCTCGCCCATGCTCTCGACGCTGATCTCGCACGCGGCCGGCGCCGACGAGCAGGGCGGCACGCTGGGGCTGGGCCAGTCGTTCGCCTCCGCGGCGCGTGCCGTCGGTCCGCTCGTGGCCGGCGGCCTCTTTGACATCACACGCTCGCTGCCCTATCTCGCCGGCGCGGTGCTGGCGCTTTGCGCGGCGCTGCTGCTCTCGCAGGCGGCGTTCTCCCCACGCGCGACCGACATGCCGGCCCCGATCGGCGTGCAGGCAGACGCGGAACGCGGGTAAGCGCGGCGGGCCGTGGCCTGTCTCTTAT
>CALFMN010000261.1 GCA_937879875.1 uncultured Chloroflexota bacterium
GGGGGCCGCGGCGGGCGGGGCCGCGCACCTGATATGCAGCAGCGCGCCAGCCAACCTCCGAGGCCTGTTGCTCCTCAGCCATGGAACGCCTCCCACGCGCCCGCGGGGCACGCCGTAGTGTCGATCGTCGATCATGGTAGCATCTTCGGCCGTGGCCTCACCCCTGATCCCCTCTCCAGCCCAGGGCCAGGGCATCGAGAAGTAACGAAGGCGCAGGAGCGAGCGAGCAGGGATGGCCAGGTGAGCGGGTGCTGTGCTGGCAGGGCGTGGGCTGCCATGGCGTCAGCACGCTTGTGCCCTCACCACGCCCGTCGCCGTGCGCGGTGGCCGTGCGCCCGCGTCGCCATCCGGCATCGCCCATCTTGACGGGGCGCGGCCGGCGCGGGAGTCTGCGATGCATGAGGGTGATCATTCGGATCGTCGCAAGAGCCACCAGCATCCCAACGGGCGGGCTGCCCGGAGGTCGCGCGCGGATTTTGAGCGCCGCTCGCTGCCAGCAGGCCCCGCCGGAAACGGACGGGGCGTTTTCATGGCCATTTCGCTCCCATCCGCCGGCAGCACGGAATGAGAGGGTGCGCGATGGCGCAGAACATCTACGACAACGACGAGTTCTTCGCGGGATACAGCCGGCTGAGCCGTTCGGTTGAAGGTCTGGACGGTGCGCCGGAGTGGCCGGCGCTGCGGGCTCTGCTTCCGGATCTGCGCGGGCTCAACGTCCTGGACCTCGGCTGCGGCTTCGGCTGGTTCTGCCGCTGGGCGCGAGAGCAGGGCGCGGCGCACGTCCTGGGCATCGATGTTTCCGAGAAGATGCTGGCGCGGGCCAGCGCCACCACGCAGGACACGGCGATCACCTACTCCAGGGCCGATCTGGAACAGATCGATCTGCCCCTGGCGTCATTCAATGTCGTGTACAGCTCGCTCGCCCTCCACTACATCGAAAACTTGAACGGGCTTCTGGCGCGAGTATACCGATCGATCGCTCCCGGCGGGAGCCTGGTCTTCTCAGTGGAGCATCCGATCTTCACCGCTCCCGCCGATCCGGGCTGGTGCGTCAACGCCGCGGGGCGCAAGACCTGGCCCGTCGACGGCTACCTGGACGAAGGCCCGCGTTCTACCGACTGGCTTGCCAAAGGCGTAATCAAGCAGCACCGGACCCTCGCGACCTACATCAATCTGCTGCTTCGCCTCGGCTTTGCCATGTCGCACGTCGAGGAGTGGGGGCCAACCGCAGAGCAGATCGCGTCGCGGCCGGACTGGGCGGACGAGTGCCAGCGCCCGCCGTTCCTGCTCGTGGCTGCCAGACGCTAGCGGCCGCGACGGAC
This sequence comes from uncultured Chloroflexota bacterium, assembly GCA_937879875.1. GTDB lineage: Bacteria > Chloroflexota > Dehalococcoidia > CAUJGQ01 > CAUJGQ01 > CALFMN01. The sequence continues at coordinate 1,323 of CALFMN010000261.1, forward strand.
ATCCTACTCCGTCAGCTTGCGGTAGAGCGTGGGCAGGCGGCTGGGCAGCGACTCGATGTCCGCCACGACTTCGTAGCCGATATCTTCGCACATCGTCTTGAGGTAGTCGTGGCCGGCACGGTCCACGGTCAGCGCAAAGGGCACGATCCCTTTGCGCTTCGCCTCGTTCAGCGCCATCTTCGTGTCGTGGATCGCGTACTCCTTCTCCGTACGGTCGCGGCCGTAGCCGTGGTCCTGCGGCCGGCCGTCCGAGACCAGGAAGAGGATCTTCACCTTCGCGTCGTACTGGTCCAGCTTCATCGTCGCGTGGCGAATCGCCGGCCCCATGCGCGTGCTGCGAATCGGCACGACTTTGTCGATGCGCTTCTTGATCTTGTCGTCAAACGCTTCGTCCAGCCCCTTGATCACGTAGAACTCGACGTTGTCGCGTCCGTAGCCGGAGAAACCGTAGATGCCGTAGCGGTCGCCGATCGTCTCCAGCGCCTCCATCAGCAGCACGGTGCTCTCTTTTTCCAGGTCGATGATGCGCTTGACCGGGTTTTGCAGCTCTTTGGCCCGCTTCTGCGCCCACCAGGCGAGGTAGCGGCGCGGATCGTCGTCGAAGTCGTCGTCGTCGCGGCCGCGCTCGCGGCGGTTGATCTCTTCGTCGGTCGAGGCGCTCATATCGAGCAGGAAAGCCACGGCCACGTCGCGCTCGATCTTGTTGCGCCGCCAGTAGATCTTGTCGTCGCCGGAGTGGCCGGCCTTGCGCTCGGCCACGAACTCGATCACCGCGTCGAGGTCGATCTCTTCGCCGTCGTAGAGCTTCTTGATCTTGCGGAACAGCTCCGGCCGCATCAGCTCGAACTGCTTGCGCGTCTGCGCGACGAGGCCGGCGTGCTCCACCAGCGTCTTCTCGAAGAACTTGTTCTCGCCCTCGTCCAGCGTCTGCTGCACCACGCGGCACCAGCGCGGCTTGTAGTCGTTGGCGCGGAAGTCCCACTCGTCGTACCAGAAGTACTCGATCGGGTTCTCCGGCGGCTCGCCCGTGTCTTCCTCGTCGCCCTCGCCAGGCTGGCCGTCGCCGGACTGCTGGCCCTGCTTCTCCGAGGCCGGCGTGCCCGCCTCCTTCATCAAATTCGCGAGGAACATGCCGGTGCTCATCTGCATGTCGCCCTCGACGAAGGCGGAGATGTCGATCTCGACGCTCTTCTCCATCAGCTCTTTGAGCTGCTCCGGCGTGAGCGGCGCGAACTGGCCGTCGGCTTCGCCCTGGCTCTTGGCGTCGCCGCGCAGCCGCATCAAGAGCTGCACCAGCTCCGGCTTGAAGTCGCCGCGGAAGTCGGGCGCGTCCGGGCTGTCGTAGGGCGCCTCGCCTTCGCCCGGTTCGCCCAGCGTGCCTTCGCCGCCGGGCTGCGGCGCGCCGCCCTCACCGCCGGCGGGCATCATGTCGAGCTGAATATCGTCCTCGCCCAGCTCCGCCCACTCGCCCTCCAGCTCGGCGTCGAGCAGCACGTTGGGCACCTGCGTGAGCAGGTCGTAGAGGCGCAGCGTGATCTCGGCCGTGTCCTCGATCGTCGCCGCTTCGTGTTGAATCGCGCGCAGCAGCCCCGCCGCCTGGCGCATCGTCTCCATGCGGCCCAGCGGCCAGCGCACGCTGCTGAGGCCGTCGAGGCTGATGCGGATCAGGTTCTCGACCGCGGCCTGGCGCAGCGGCATCTGCTCGACCGGGCTGCGCTTGCCCAGCTCGCGCCCCTGCACGCGGCGCAGGGCGCCGCGAATGCCGCCGTACTCGCGCTTGATCAGATAGTCGATGCGCGAATCCTCGACCACGGTGAAGAGGTCGGAGGCGAGCTTGCGGTCCTCGAACAGGTCGAAGAAGCGCTCCATGTCGGTGAGCGCCACGCCGTCGCCGCCGGCGCGCTCGATCCGCGTGTTGCCGAACAGGGCGCCGGGCCGCTCGAAGCGCATGCGGAAGCTCTCGAACTCCAAATGCCCCGCTTGGTGCGTGGCGTAGACCTTGTAGACGGCGAAGTTCTCGCCCTTGTCGCCCGCCTCCTCGACCACGGGCGGCAGGAAGACGGCCGTGCCGTCGGTGCTGGCGCGCTCGGTACTGACCCAGCCCACGCCCTTGTCCGCCAGCGCCCCGGCCGCCTGGATGCTGACGTTGGTACCGGTGAGCGCCTTGCAGTACATGCGCAGCACTTCGCCCACGCGAACCAGCTCCACGCGGGCGGAAAGCAGCTCGATGACCTCCTCGCCCTTGCCCGATTCGAGCCGGAAGAAGGCGAGGCCGCCATCCTCGCTCGCTTCGAGGATCTTGCGCCCCTCGCCGTGCCAGGCGTCGAGATCGTCGAAGCGCACGCGCATCAGCACTTCGGGCACGCTCTTGAGAAACTCCATCGCCGCCGCGCCCGACTTCGGCGCCAGCAGTTCGGCCAGCGTCAGCAGGCGGTTGTGCAGTTCGTTGTCAAGCTGCCCCAATGCGCTGGCGCTCTCCGCGAAGAACGGATACGCCTGCCGCCCCGCCTTGCGCGCCACGGCCGAGGAGAGCAAGAGAAAGCGCGTGCGCTGGTCCTGATGCACGTGGTGCAGCAGACCGGGGCCTTTTTCAAAGTAGACGCGCGCGTCCGCCCAGCTTGTCTCGGCCACCACCGTGGCGAAGCCGAGGAAGGAACCGCGATCCGCCCGCTGCAGGCTGCCCATCACTTTGGGCGCGATGCCGAGACAGGCCGCGGCCAGCTCGTAGGAGCGCGAGGCGAGCGTGTCGATGAAGCGCGCCAGCGCACGCGCCTCGGCTAAATTCACCTGCTGGAAGAGGGTGGGGCTGACCTCGAAGAACTGTGAGGCGAGCGAGCTGGACTTCCAGTTACCCTTGTAGAGCTGCCGGCCGAGGCCGGCCCACTCGCGCATCTGCTGAATCGAGAGGCCGCCCAGCCCTTCGGCGCCGGCCTTGAAGTACGACGAGGCGAGCGAAGCGGACTCTTCAGCCAGCTCGCGCCCGGTTTCGGCCCAGCGGCGCAGCACGGGGAAGGGCATCAGCGTTGCGAGCGCCGGGCTGGCGCGGAAGAACTCGCCCGCCGCCTCCCACGAGCGCAGCGAATGCCGCGCCAGCGCCGCGCCGTCCTCCGCCCAGAGCCGCTGCTCCTGCTCGGAGAGCGTGCCTGTCAGCTCTGCCAGCGCCTGGCGGAAGTCTCGCGGCAGCGAGACGGGGTAGCCGCCCAGGATCTCGTCGTATTCAGCGGCTAAACGTTCAGCGAACCGTTCCATGGATCGTGCCCCGCTTTCGGGGGCTGGTCGTACCCATACCCCGTGGTGCCGCCCTGCGGCTTCCAGGCGGTCATATTGACATCAGAATTGGCGGAGACGGCGCGCGTCGGGTCGGCGAAGTTGCCGAACTGCACTTCATCCGTCTGCGTATCGAGCATAGCAAAGCTGAGCTGGAAGTCGTTACGCGGGTCGCGCGGCTCACCGGCCGATCCGGGGTTGATCACCAGCACGCGACCGACGCGTTCGGCCATCTGATAGTGCGTGTGGCCGAGAATCACGATGTCCGCGTCGTCGATCTCGGCAAAGCGGCGCAGCGTGGGACTGTTGGGATAGACGTACTCGCGCCGCGGCTCGAACGGGCTGCCGTGCACGACGAGCAGCCGCTTGCCGTTCACCCGCATACGCAACTCGTCCGGCTGTGCACCGAGGAAGTCGCGCAGGTCGCTCTGGATCCAGGGAGCGGCTTGCGCGCGCACGCCGTCGCGGCTGAAGAACGTCTCCTCGTGGTTGCCCTGGATGATGCGGGCGCCGCGCTCGCGCAGCCGCGCCGCGACTTCATTAGAGAAGCGGAACTGGTAGATCGCGTCGCCGGCGCAGATCAGCTCGTCCACATCGCCCATCGCCGCCAGGGCGCGATCCAGCCCGGCGATGTTGCAGTGGATGTCGGAAACGATACCGATCTTCATAGGGAATAGGGAACAGGGAACAGGGAATAGAGGGCGTAGGGCGTAGGGCGCAGAGCGCGGTGTAGGGGCGCCCATAGCGGAGCGCAACCGTCGGAGACATTCAATACGGCGCCCTTCGCGGCGCAGCCGCGACCCGCAGCGGTTGCTAATCGTTCCGCCCCGAATTGGTTACCGTCGGATGACGGCCTTACCTCACCCCATTGCCCACTGCCCATTGCCCACTGCCCCTACTCGAAGATGGAGGAGACGACTTCCTCGATGCTGCGCTGCACTTCGGCGTCGTCGGTGAGCGCCCAGACGACGCCGACCTGGCAGGCGCGGCGGGCGGGTATGCCCTTGGCGATCAGCTTGCCGGCGTAGATCAACAGGCGGGTGCTGACGCCTTCGCCGAGGCCATGCTCGCGCAGGTTGCGGACCTTTTCGCCCAGCTTCGCCAGCTCGACCGAGGTGGCCGCGTCGACGCCCGACTCCTTCTCGATGATCTGCGCCTCGACCTCGCGCGGCGGGTAGGTGAAGTCGATGGCGATAAAGCGCTGGCGCGTGCTGTGCTTCAGGTCTTTGAGCGCGCTCTGGTAGCCGGGGTTGTAGGAGATGACGAGCAGAAAGCCCTCGCGCGCCTCGATGATCTGTCCCAGCTTCTCGACCGGCAGCAGGCGGCGGTAGTCGGTGAGCGGGTGGATCAGGACGGTCGTGTCCTTGCGCGCCTCGACCACTTCGTCCAGATAGCAGATCGCCCCGCGCTTCACCGCGCGGGTGAGCGGGCCGTCCATCCAGCGCGTGCTGTCGCCTTCGAGCAGGTAGCGGCCGACGAGATCGCTGGCGGTCAGGTCTTCGTGGCAGGCCACGGTGACGACGGAGAGCGCCTGGCCGTCGCCATTGGCGTGCATGGGGGGCGTGGCCGACGTACCCTGTTCCTTGAGCACCGTCAGCGGACGGCCGAGCTGGTAGGCCATGTACTCGACGAAGCGCGTCTTGCCGCAGCCGGTCGGACCTTTGAGCAGCACCGGGATCTTCTGCTCGAAGGCGGCGCGGAAGAGCTCGATCTCGTCGCCCACGCCGACGTAATACGGCTCGTGCTCCGGCGTATACTCCTCGATCGCGTACTGCCGGTAGATCTGGTCGGTGTCGGTGGTCATCGTCTCGTCATCCGTTCAAGCTGGCCGCCTCGCGGCCATGTCAGATGTGAAGGCCGCCTTGCGGCGGCCCATTGCAAAAGCTCGCCACGCGCCGCACCCGCCGCGCGTGCGCGGGCCGTCATCTCTCTTGCCTTTATGCTAACTGGGTGGATGCTCAGGCGCCACACCGGCGCCCAGGCCGCGGATCGCCAGCGCCCTTAGCGCTTGCCGGCGGCTACCAGCTCGTCCCAGCGCCGCGCGACCTCGGCCTGCGCCTGCTCGACCGTGCCGCTGTTGTCGATCACGACCGTGGCCTCGCGCGTACGCTCTTCGTTGGTGAGCTGCGCGGCGATGCGCGCCTGCGCCTGCTCCGGCGTGAGGCCGTTGCGGGCGATCAGCCGCTGCTCGGCCACGGCGACCGGCACGGTCACGACCCAGATCTGATCGACCAGATCCTGCCAGCGCGCTTCGAGCAGCACCGCCGCCTCGATCACGACGACCTGGCGGCCCTCGCTGCGGAACTCGTCCAGCATGCGCGCCATCATGCGCTTCATCACCGGCCAGACGATCGACTGCAACCGCTCCCGCTGCGCCGTATCGCCGAACACGATCGCGCCGAGCGCCTTGCGGTCGATCTCGCCGTTCTCGGCCACGATCTGCCTGCCGAAGGCATCGACCACGGTCTGCCAGCCCTCGGAGCCGGGCGTATACGCCTCGTGCCCGACTCTATCGGCATCCACGATCGTGGCGCCGCGCGCGGCCAGCGCCGCCGAGATGGTGGACTTGCCGCTGGCGATGCCGCCCGTGAGGCCGATGACGATCATTTGCACACCATGCCGTCGCTCATCTTCGGAGCGCCGCCATCGTAGCAACGCCATTTCCCGGCGGTCAACGAATGCTGCAACAGCACGATCCAATCGTGCGTCCTGATACGTAGTCATGGGCGGGGCTGTCGGCGCTCGTTTCCAGGACGATACTCATGCGGGCCGGCTGCTGCAGCCGGCGAGGGAGCGCCTGTGTCTCCGTCTTCTGTCACGCTCGGTCGCTACCAACTGCTCACCCGAATTGGTTCGGGCAGCTTCGCGGAGGTCTTCCGCGCGCGCGACCTCACCCTCAACCGGCATGTCGCACTCAAAGCCCTCTTCCCCAACGTTGCCGCGACTGCCGAGGACCAACAGCGGTTCTTGAGCGAAGCGCGTGCCCTGGCGGCGCTCCGGCATCACGGAATCGTGACGATCTTCGACGTGGGTGAGGCGGAGGGACGCCCGTTCTTCACCATGGAACTGCTCGCCGGCGAAACGCTGGCGACGTTCATCGCCCGTGAAGGGGCGCAGCCTCTCGACCACGTGCTGGCAATCGTGCGCGAACTTGCCGACGCCCTCGACTATCTCCACGCTGCGGGGCTTGTCCATCGCGATGTGAAAGACAGCAACGTGATGCTCGCCCTGGACGGCCGGGTGACGTTGCTCGATTTCGGCATCGCCCTCACCAGCAGCGCACAGCGGCTGACAAGAGCCGGGGTTGGACTGGGCACGCCGGAGACGGCTGCCCCTGAGCAGATCCTCGGTGCAGGCATCAGCCCGGCGGTGGACCTCTATGCGCTCGGCGTTCTCACGTATCAAATGCTTTGCGGACGGTTGCCCTTTACCGGCGACCTCTCGCATGTGCTGTATGCGCAGGCACACCTGACCCCGCCTCCACTGCGCGACCTTCGCCGAGACCTGCCGGAGTGGGTGTATAGCGCCATCGCGGCAATGCTGGCGAAGGAGCCTGCTCAACGACCGCGATCCGCGGGAGAAGCCGTTCGCTGGCTCGCTGGCCAACCGCCGCTGCCCGTACTTATACCCGGTCGCCAGCCACACCGAGCGACGGCTACGGCGCCGCCCACCGTCAGGCAAGGCGCGATGCCAGGTTCGGCAACAGGCGCCGACGCCGGCCGGCGGCGCAGGCGTGCGATGATTGCGATGATAATGGGCGTCGCAGCCACTGCGATGGTAGCCACGGTGGCCGCGTTGCTGGCGGCATGGCAGACCGACAGGCCAGGACAGTGGCAGACTGCGACGGCGGTCGGCGTTGCCATCGACACGCCGCCTGCTGCGGCCGTTAAACCGCCGCCACCAAGGACCGTCTGGACCGCGCCCGTAGCTGTCTCTGGCTCCCGCTCGCCGTTTGACATCGCGGTGGGGCCGGACGGCGCACTCTGGTTCACCGAAACCGGCGACGGCCGCAACGCGACCGGAGGCATCGGCCGGATCGCACTGGACGGCACGCTCAGCGAACGTCCAGCGCCGAACTTCAGTCCACGCGGCATCACGCTCGGGCCGGACAACGCCTTGTGGTACGTTTCTGGCTCATCAGCCCTTGTCGTGCGGCTGACGCCGGACGGAAACCAAACCACCTTCTACGACTGGCCGGGCCGCTCGCGTGCCGATCGGGTCACCGCCGGTCCTGATGGTTTCCTCTGGTTCACCGAGCCGGCCACGCACACCATCGCGCGGATCACGTTGGATGGCACCGTAACGCAGTTCTCACTGTCGTCCGGTCGAGGCGATCCGACCGACATCGTCGCCGGCCGGGACGGCGCACTCTGGTTCACTGAACTGGAAGGGCGCATCGGGCGGCTGACGCCGGCGGGCGAGCTGAACGAGTTCTCGGTTCCTGCTGGCGATGGTCAGCCGCAGGGATTAACCGTCGGGCCGGACGGGGCGATCTGGTTCACGGAGGCGAGCGCAGGGCGGATCGGACGCATCACGCCTGAAGGCACCGTAACCGAGTTTCCGCTGCCTGATCCGTCCACCGCGCCCCAATACATCGTCTCCGGGCCGGACGGCGCGCTCTGGTTCAGCGAAGGACGCAAGAACGCAATCGGGCGGATCACGCTTGGCGGAGCGGTGCGCGAGTTCTCGTTACCCACGGCCGGCTCGATCCCGCAGCGGATCGTGGTCGGGCCGGATGCCGCCTTCTGGTTCACCGAGCAGGGAGCAGACCGCATCGGACGGCTAACGACGGACGGGCGGCTCACGGAGTACTCGCTGGCTGGGCAGCCGACACCGACGCCGATTACCGGCCACTGATCCTGCCTGCAGGCGGGTCCGCATCCTCTGGTCTCTCCTTCACCCAGTCGTGCCTCATGGGGAAGGAGACGATCCGGCGTCGGGCGTTCCGAGCGGTTTGCGGTTAACCCGTTGTCCTCTCGTCTCAGCAACGCCCGATCGCCTCTCTCTCCCAGGATTGGGAGAGAGAGGCAGGGGGTAAGTGAGGGCCGACGGCCTCAGCTCTTCAGCTTCTTCACTTCCTCGATGAGCGGCGGCATCACCTGCTTGTAGTCGTTGACCACGGCGAAGCGCGCGACTTTGACCATGTTGGCGTCCGGGTCTTTGTTGATCGCGACGATGTTCTTCGAGCCGGACATGCCCGCCATGTGCTGGCTGGCGCCGGAGATCGCCACGGCGATGTAGAGGTCCGGACTGACCGTCGTGCCCGTGAGGCCCACCTGCTTCGAGGGCGGGTACCAGCCGAGGTCGCAGGCGGCGCGGCTCGCGCCCGCGGCGCCGCCGAGTATGGAAGCGAGCTGCTCGATCACCTGGAAGCCGTCCGGCGAGCCGAGCCCGCGCCCGCCGCTGACGACCACGTCGGCGTCTTCCAGCCGCACGCCCTCCGCCTTCGCCTTCTCCTGGCCGAGCACTTTTGTGCGTATGTTCTGGCCGGAAACGGCCACGTTGACGACCTCGGCCGCACGGCCTGCCTGCGGCTCCAGCGGCTCCTGCGCCTTCGCCTTGATCGTGGCGAGCGCCGGCAGCTTCACCGGCGAGAGCACGGCCCGCGCGTTGCCGCCGTACGCGGCGCGGGTCAGATGCGGCGTGCCGGCCTCGACCTTGACCTCGACCGTGTCCATCGAGACGCCGGTGTCGAGGCGGAAGGCCAGACGCGGCGCCAGGTCGCGGCCAATGCTCGACTGCGCCAGCAGTACCAGCGCCGGGTTCGCCTGCTTGACGATGCTCTCGACCACCGGCAGCCAGGCGTCGTTCTGATACGGCGCGAGGCTCGCGTCATCCGCGACGTACACCATGTCCGCGCCGAGCGGGCCGGCCTCGCCCGCATGGTCGGCGATGCCGCTGCCGAGCAGCGCCACCGAAACTTTGCCGCCGAGGCCGCCTTCGACCAGCCGGCGCGCCAGGCCGAGCATCTCGGCCGTGGTACCCGATACGGCGCCCTCATGGATCTCTCCGACGACCAACACCCCGTTTTCGTTCGCCATCTGTCGTGTCCTCTGTTGTCTTGTTGCTCTGCGCGTATTGCTTCGCGGGTGCGGCGCGCTGCCGGGCGCGTCGTGCCGCTCCCCTGCCAAATCGGCGCGCCGCTACTCGTTCGGGACTAGATCAGCTTGGCCTCGCGCAGCTTGCGGGCCAGGTTGGCGGCCTGCTCGGCCGGCGTGTCGCCCTCGATGATCTCGACCTTCGAGTCGTTCACCGGCACGAACAGCTTTTCGAGCTTCAGGCGTGGCTGCAGATCGGCGGCACTCAGGCCCAGGTCTGCCGGCGTGTAGGTGGTGACCTGCTTGCGGGCGGCCATCATGATCTGGCGCAGCTGCGGATAGCGCGGGTCGCCCAGCTCGTTGCTGACGGTGACGACGGCCGGCAGCGAGGCTTCGACCGTCTCGAAGCCGTCCTGCAAGACGCGCTCAACTTTGACACTGCCATTCGTGGCGGTCACGCTCTTGGTCACCGTGAGCGAGGGAAGGTCGAGGATCTCGGCGATGCCTGATGGCACGACGCCCTGGTCCCAGTCCGCCGCCTGGCGTCCGGTGATGATGAGCTGATAGTCGCCGATCTTCTGGATCGCCGCGGCCAGGACCTTTGCGGTCACGAACGCGTCGGCGTCCTCGAGCGAGGGGTCGGAGACGAGCACGCCCTCGTCGGCGCCCATCGCCAGGCCGTGCTTGATCGCGTCGCGCGCACTGGCCTGGCCCATCGAGAGCACGGTGATCTTGCCCTCACCCTGCGCGTCTTTAATGCGCAGCGCCGCCTCGACGGCCTGCGCGTCGAAAGGACTGATCACCGGCGCCACGCCCTGCGCCGGCACAACCTTGTTCGTCGTCGCGTCGACTTTGAACGCGACGGCCGGTGTCTCGGGGTCGGGTACCTGCTTGACACATACGATGATGTTCACGAGTCAGGTCCTCCTGATCATTTCCTGTTGCTATGCGAATCGTCGCCCATGCCGCGGCGGCCCGGCACGCGAACGGCGGCGGGCGACGGGACTGTTCCGCTGCATATCATCGCCCGCCGCCTCTTTAGACGCCAGACGCCAACGCCGGCCTGTGGCATGTGCTGTGCAATGTGGCTCCGAGTGTAACCGGCAGCGCGCGGCGCGCAACGCGAAGTACGCGTACGGTGGGGACGCTGCTATGAGGCTACGGCGCTCCTGTCCGCTGGCTCTGGACGCAGGTGTTTCGCGGCGGCCTGCAACCGCTCAGCCCGACGACCGCCCGCGATGCGCCTGGCCCGGAGGCAGACGAGATCGTCGCCCTGCTCCCTGAGCTGCGCTCGGCGTTGTTCGGCCTGCAGCCACGCGCCCGCATCCCGCGAGGACGCGAGGCTTGCTACACCACGCTCCTCGCAGTCACGACAGACCTCTCGCACAGAGGGGGCCGGCGCCGGGATGTCGAGGCCGACTCCGCCGCTTCGTCGGGGATCGTCAGGCGCGGTTCGTGAAGCGCCCCGCATGGCACATGACCCCGCGGGCGCAAGCAGCAAGCGCCGCCGCGCGGACGCGGCGATCCGACGGTTGCGGGCGGCGCTACCGCGCCGTGGCGGCCTCTTTGCGGGCGACGTAGGCGGCGCTGGCGCGGCCGTCGCCAAACTTCGAGTCGCGCCACTCAAGCGCCGGCTTCAGCCCCTTCTCCCGCGCGATCTGGTTGAACTCGGCCACGCTCGGCGCCTGGTGGGCGCGGCCGTCCATCTCGGTGGCGATGCGCTGCATCGTGCGGGCGCCCATCAGCTCCAGCGCTAAATTGCAGGTGCGCTTGTTCGCCGCCAGCAAATCGGTGTCGATCAGCGCCAGCTTGTCGGCCAGTGCCTCGACCGTCTCTTCGAGCGCAGCCGCCGGCACGGCCTGCAAGACGAGGCCGATCGCGGCCGCGTCGGCGCCGCTGATCGAGTCGCCGGTAAGCAGCATGCGCTTCGCCCACTGCGGGCCGACGTGGTAGGTCCACATATGATGCGGCGGCTGGCCCATCGAGCGCACCGGCGGGAAGCCGATCACCGCGTCATCGGCCGCGATGATCATGTCGCAGAGCAGCGCCACGTCGGTGCCGCCGGCCAGGCAGTAGCCATGCACCTGCGCGATCACCGGCTTGTGCATGTCGAAGATCAGCATGCGCAGCCGCTGCGACTGCTCCATCTGCCAGATGTCGTCCTCCAGCGAGGTGCGGCCGCGGTAGGTGGTCGTTTGCGGCTCGGCGGCAGAGCGCCGGGCGCCGCCGGTCAGATCATAGCCGGCAGAAAAGGCGCGGCCCGCGCCCCTCAGCACGGCGCAGTGGACCTCGGTGTCGTTGTCCGCCTCGTGCAGCGCCCGGTTCAGCTCCTGCTGCAAGCCAATGGAGAGCGCGTTCAGCTTCTCTGGCCGGTTGAGCGTAATCCGCGCCCGTCCGCGCTCCTTCTGATAGACGATGTTCTCGAAATCCAGCTCCGGCATCAGCTCCCTCCTCTTTGATTAGCCACACCAACAACACCAGGCCGAGATGCCCGCTCCGCTACTCCGCTGCCTGGCCGCCCGCCCGCGGGTCGAGCGCGGCTGTACTCCCGATGTGTAGCACGTTTCCGGTCGTTTTGGCGTCTTTTTCGGAGGCAAGCCGCGCGACGGCCGCACCGATCAGCGCCTGATCGGCCTCCGGCAGATCGCCGCCGGGCGCAGCGAGCGCGAGCGCGTTCACCGCGATCCTGCGATCCGCGCACTCCAGCGCCAGCGCCCGCACCAGCCCGCCGATCCCAGCCTTGGCCGCGCAGTAGGCCGCGCTCTCCGCCTCGCCGCGCTCGGCCAGCACGCTGCTCAGCAGGACGATGCAGCCGCCGCGCGCGGCCATCTCGCCCAGCGCCGCGCGGCAGGCGTAGAAGGCGCCGCTCAGGTTAACGCCGAGCACACGCGTCCACTCCGCATCGCTGGTTTTCTCCGCCGGGCGGCGCAGGTAGGCGTCGGCGGCGTAGACCAGCACGTCGAGCCCGCCCATCTCCTTCGCCACCTGCCGCGTGGAGACGCGCACGTTCTGGCCGAGCGTGAGGTCGAAGGCGAACTCGGCGGCGCGCCGGCCCGCCGCCTCGACGGCGCGGCGCACGCGGCGCACGGCCATGACCTCGTCGCCGTCGAGCGAGCCCGCCGCCACGGCCACATCGGCGCCCGCCCGCGCCAGCGCCAGCGCCGCCGCGCGCCCCGCCGCCGTGCCCGCCCCGAGCACGAGCGCACGTTTGCCGGCCAAACTCAACGTCGTATCAGACAATCTCGCACCACCCGTCGCCTAACCCCGCCGCGGCTAAAGCCGCGTCTCCCTTCCCGAAACGGGAAGGGTTGGTCTGAGCCATTCCAATCAATTCCTCAGATCCCCCTCTCCATGGAATGGAGAGGGGGTTAGGGGGTGAGGCCACGTGATGATACCGCCCTCCCGAAACCCGTTGCTATACTGAGTTTGCGGCCGGGTCGCACACCTGCATTCGACATGGCGACCCACGCGGAGGCGGCACGCCGATGCTCTACGACGCTAGCACGCTCAAAGACCTCGCGGCCCGGCGGGCGGTCAACGATGCAGCGGCACGCAATGGCGGCAAGGAGTCGCCCGGTCCCTTCGTCACCACGTCGGGCCGGCCGATTGACCGCCTCTACGGCCCCACGGACTTGCTCGACTTCGATTACGCGCGCGACCTGGGCGATCCGGGTGAGTATCCGTATACGCGCGGCGTGCATCCCACCGGCTACCGCGGCAAGCCCTGGACGATCCGCATGTTCGCCGGCTTCGGCTCGGCCGAGGAGACGAACGCCCGCTACCGCTACCTGCTCGACCACGGCGAAACCGGCCTGAGTGTCGCGTTCGATATGCCCACGCTGATGGGCTACGACACCGACGACGAGTGGGGGCTGGGCGAGTTCGGCAAGTGCGGCGTGGCCGTCAGTTCGCTCGCCGACATGGAGATCCTGTTTGGTGGTATCCCCGTCGATCAGATCACGACAAGCATGACGATCAACTCGCCCGCCGCCGTGATCTGGGCGATGTACATCGCCGCGGCCGAGAAGCGCGGCATTCCCCGCGCAAAGCTGGGCGGCACGCTGCAGAACGACATTTTGAAGGAGTACATCGCGCAGAACGAGTTCATCTTCTCCCCGCATGACTCGATGCGCCTCGTCACCGATACGATCGAGTTCGGCAGCCAGCAGTTGCCGAAGTGGAACACGATCTCGATCTCCGGCTATCACATCCGCGAGGCCGGCGCCACGGCGGTGCAGGAGTTGGCCTTCACATTGGCCGACGGCATCGAGTACGTGCGGTGGGGCATCGCGCGCGGGCTCGACGTGGACAGTTTCGCGCCGCGCCTGTCGTTCTTCTTCAACGCCCACAACGACTTCTTCGAAGAGATCGCCAAGTACCGCGCCGCGCGCGGCGTCTGGGCGAAAGTCATGCGCGAGCGCTTCGGCGCAAAGAGCCCGCGCAGTTGGTGGCTGCGCTTCCACACGCAGACGGCGGGCGTCTCGCTGACCGAGCAGCAACCCGAGGTCAACCTGATCCGCACGACGATTCAGGCGCTGGCGGCGGCGCTGGGCGGCACGCAAAGCATGCACACCAACTCCTGGGACGAGGCGCTGGCGCTGCCCAGCGAGAAGGCGGTGCGCCTCGCCGTGCGCACGCAGCAGGTGATCCAGCATGAGTCCGGTGTGGCGAACACCGTTGACCCGCTGGGCGGCAGCTATTTCCTCGAAAAGCTGACGGCGGACATGGAGCGGGAGTGCTTCGCCTACTTCGACCAGATCGATGTGCTCGGCGGCGTGCTGCCGGCGATCGAGGCGGGCTTCTTCCAGCGCGAGATCGCCGATTCGAGCTATCGCTACCAGCGCGAGATCGACCGCCACGAGCGCACGATCGTCGGCGTGAACGACTATCAGCTCGACGAGCCGGTGGAGATTCCGATCCTGCGCATGGACCCGCAGGGCGAGGCGACGCACCTGGCGCGGCTCAATCGCATCCGCTGCGAGCGCGATCAGGAAGCGTGGCGGGGGGCGATGACGCGCCTCGACCACGTGCTGCGCGACGGCAAAGCGAACACGATGCCGGCGATTCTCGATGCGGTGAACGCCTACGCCACGCTGGGCGAGATCTGCGGCGCCATGCGCACTGTCTTCGGCGAGTACAAAGAACTGGTCGTCGTCTAGCCGTCACGGCCCGCACCGCAGAGGAGTACGACTCGATGGCGACCGACGCGCAGCAGGCCGGGCAGGCGCTTACGATCGAGCTCGACGCCGCGACGCTTGCAGCGTTGCAGCAGGCAGCCAGCGACCGCGGCGCCGCGCCGGAAGAACTGGTCGCCCGCTGGGTGCGCGAACGGCTGGCGCACGAAGCCGAACGCACAAAAGGCCGCGCCCGGCCGCAACGCTCCGATTGACGAGATCCACTGCCGAACGATCTCTGAGTGCTACCATCACGACGTGGACACGAGTTTCCCTGTGCACCTCTGAGTTCCGTACTGATGCCGGCGCCGCCCCTGTCAGTCCATCGCCGGGCGCGCAACAGCACCGAGCCGGGGAACATCGCGCTCCTCGGCCCGGTGCTGTTGTGCGCTGGCTGGAGCGGGCTTAGTGGCCCTGGCTGATCACGGCGACGTTGGTCTGGGCGCCGGAGCCGAAGCCGATGTTCGTCTGCGCCACGTTGGCGCTGTTCAGCCAGCCGTAGCCCTGCGCGATCACGGCGGCGTTGGTCTGCGGGCCGGTCAGGAAGCCGTAGTTGAGCTGGCCGAGGTTCACGAAGTTCATGGTGGTGTCCTCCCCGTGTTGTCTGTACTGGCGGCGGCTCCGCTGCCCCCGCCTCACACCAGAAGTATCGCTTTTGCCCCCGCGGCTGGCTGTGAAGGGCTGAACCCGCGAAACGTGGAGCTACATACCTCTGCGTCCAGCCGCGGCGATCGGCAAGGAGTGACGTGAGTAACCCGCCCGGCGTGCGGCCCTCACCAGCGGCGATCGCCTCACGCGCTGAGAGCGGGCCATTCTGCCATTGTGCACGTCAGCAGCTCCCGCACGTCCTGCACCAGCGTGGCGCCGAGCGCCTCAGGCAGGTGCAGCCCCTCAACCCAGGTCAGCACCGCGTACGGATGGGGAAAGCATGGCGTCGGCCGGAGCGATCTGCAGAAACGGCGTCCGGCGCTCCCAGCCCGCCCCAGGCTGAAAGACATCACCGTTTGGCATCTCTGCTGCCCGCACGCCCGACCTCGCGCCAGGCAGCGTGTTCTCGCGGCCTGCGGTTCTAAAGAAACACAAAACCGGCCCATCTTCGGGCCGGTCCTTCGTGCCTCTGGTCGGGGTGGGCGGATTTGAACTGCCGGCCTCTGCGTCCCGAACGCAGCGCTCTAACCAAGCTGAGCTACACCCCGATGCATCCGCGCGGCAGACCGCCGGACACCATAGATCATAGCAGGCGCGGAACGGCGCTGTCCAGCCGCGCGCCGGGCTCTAGCGGAAGCGCGGGCTGTGCAGCGCGCCGCTGGTGATCGGCTCGTCGATGTAGAGATCGCCGTTGCGGATCTTGATGTTGAAGCCGCAGTCAGGGTTGGTGCAGGCCCAGGCCTTGAAGTGGATCGCCGCGCCCTGGCTGCCGAAGTCCGAGAGCGGGACCAGATCGCCGTCTTTGCACTTCTGGCACTTCGGAAAGATCATCTCCACCACCCACCTCCCGGCTCCGGCGCGGAGTGTACCAGAGCCCCCAGCACAACCGGCTGCGCAAGAACCCGCGCGGCGTTAATACTTGTTTAACATGTTGTGCGTGGATGCGTCCATCGAAAATCGGTGCGACCGGTCCTGTCGCGGTACAATTGCAAGGGGATTTAGCAGTTCGTTGACAGCTGCTTAGCCCGGCGATAAGGCTCCAGCGCGGCAGCTCTGCGACAATCGAGTGGCAGACCGCGCGCGGCTCGCACGCCGCGACGCAGCGTGCCCTGGCCGGTCACGATCGCTCCGGCCTGGTCAGGGCCAGCAAAGGACTTCCGGTGACTGCGACAATTCTCGTCGTCGACGACGAAAAGCACATCGTCGAGCTGGCGCGTATCTACCTGCGCAACGAGGGCTTTCAGATCGAAGCGGCCTACGACGGCCGCGAGGCGCTGGAGAAGGCGCGCAGCGTTAAGCCGGCGCTGATCGTGCTCGACCTGATGCTGCCGGAGCTGGACGGCATGGAGGTCTGCCGCGCGCTGCGCAAAGACAGCGACGTGCCGATCGTGATGCTCACCGCGCGCAGCGACGACATGGACAAGATCATCGGCCTGGAGCTGGGCGCCGACGATTATCTGACCAAGCCGTTCAACCCGCGTGAGCTGGTGGCGCGCATCAAGGCCGTGCTGCGCCGCAGCGAGGCCGGCAAGCGCCCGGCCAAAGTCGTCGAAGTCGGCGACCTCAAAGTCGATGTGCTCGGCCGCGAGGTGTTCATCGCCGGCGCGCCGGTGGCGCTGCGCGCCAAAGAGTTCGACCTGTTGCTGGCGCTGTCGCGCAACGCCGGCATCGCCATGGCGCGCGACCGCCTGCTCAATACGGTATGGGGCGAAGACTTCTTCGGCGACCAGCGCACGCTCGACGTCCACGTCGCCTGGCTGCGCGACAAGATCGGCGCCAGCACGGCCAAGATCGTGACGGTCTGGGGCTTCGGCTACAAGCTCACGGCGCCGGAGCCAGCGGCCGCGCTTGCGTCCGCCGCCGAAGGCAAGGCAACGAGTCCCGCATAGGCGGTTGGGAGCGGCGGCGGACGCCGGGCGTCTGGACGCGGTTGGGGAGGATGCTCCGCCCTCGCGGGCGGGGCCAGCATGTTCAAGTCGCTGCGCGTGAAACTGGCGGTCGCCTTCGGGCTGATCGCCCTGCTTTCGGTGGCCGCGGTCGGCACCGGCTCGTTCTTCCTGCTGCGCGACCGCGAGGTGCAGGCCGCGCGGCAGCGCACCGGCGACCTCTTGCCGCCCGAAGCGGCCAGCGTGGAGATGTACGCTGCGCGTGGCTATCCCGCCGATCGCATCGCCAGTTATCTGCGCCTGCGCGCCGACCAGCTCAACGTTCGTTTCATCTTGCTGGACTCGGATTCGAACATCGTCGTCGATACCGACGGTAAGCAGAGCGGCCGCTTCGCCGGCCTCACGGCCGGCAAGAGCGGCCGCAACCTGCCGAACAGCTACAGAGTCACGGGCTGGAAAGAAGGGGGCACCGTTTGGACGTTGTTCCAGCAGCCAAGCGGCGGGTTCACCCTTTCGCGGCAGCAGACCGTCGTGCCGACGGACTACAACGTGTTGATGCTCGTGCCGGAAGCGAGCATCAGCTCGGCCTGGTTCGATCTTGCGCCCCGGCTCGGCGCCGCGGCGGCGCTGGCGCTCGTGGCCGCGCTCGCGGCCGCCTACTTCGTCGCCCGCAGCGTGACGAAGCCGCTCGCCCGCGTCACGCACGCCTCCGAGGCGATGGCGAAAGGCGAGTACGAGCAGCAGATCCCGGTGATGGGCCGCGACGAGGTGGCGCGCCTCGCGCGCTCGTTCAACGGCATGGCCGCGCAGGTCTCGCACTCGCATCAGATGATGCGCGACCTGCTCGCCAATGTCGCGCACGAGCTGAAGACGCCGCTGACCAGCATCCAGGGTTTCTCGCAGGCGCTGGCCGACGGCGCGCTGCAATCGCCCGACGAGTATGCCACCGCCGGGCGCATCATCAACGAAGAGTCGGAGCGTATGCGCCGGCTCGTCAACGATCTGCTCTATCTCTCGCAGATCGAGTCCGGGCAGGCCGCGCTCGATCTGCAAGCCGTCGATATCGGCGCCCTGCTCGACGCGACCAGCGAACGCGTGCAGTGGCAACTCACGGACGAGGCGAAGACGCTCAGCGTCGTCACCGCGCCCGGCCTGCCGCAGCTGCTGCTGGACCCGCTGCGCATGGAGCAGGTGCTCGGCAATCTGGTCGATAACGCGCTGCGCTTTACGCCCGCGGGCGGCGCGGTCACGCTCAGCGCCGCGCCCACGCCGGCGGGCGGAGCGCGCATCGATATCCATAACACGGGCTCGTTCATTCCGCCCGAAGAGCAGGAGCGCATCTTCGAGCGCTTCTATCAGGTGGACCGTTCGCGGCGCCGCAACGGCCACAACGGCGGCCTCGGCCTGGCGATCGCGGCGCAGATTGCGGCTGCGCACGGCGGCGCGATCACGGTGCGCTCCGATCGCGAGTCGGGCACGACCTTCAGCATCGTGCTGCCGCGCCCGGCGCAGCTTACGGCAGCGCATGAGACTCCGGCGCGGGGTGGTGGCACGGCCGGCGCCCTGCCGGCCGCGAGGATGGAGGGACAACGGGCATGATCCGCAAGCGAAGGCGTTTCTCAACGCTGAGCGTGGTCTCCGTGCTGGGCGCGGTGACGCTGGTTGCCGGGCTGTCGTTCGCGCTGGTCGTGCACGCGGACAACGGCAGCGATAACCGGGCGGCGAGTGCGCACGGGGTGGCTGTACGCACAAGCGCCGGCGCCGGCGGCGCACCGAGCGGCGTGGCTATCGATGCGCAGAACCAGCAGGGCACTCAGGGCTATCTCGGCCTCTCCGTGCAGGAGGACAGCGGCAAGCTCACGGTCGCTTCGGTCGTCGCCGGCGGGCCGGCGGATAAGGCCGGCGTGAAGCAGGGTGATGTGATTACGGCCGTGAACGGCACCAGTGTCGCCTCGTACGCCGATTTGAAGAAAGCGCTCGGCGGCAAACATCCCGGCGACACGGTGACGCTGGCCATCAGCCGCGGCGGCAGCGCTCAGAACCTGACCGTGACGCTGGGTGACGCTGCCTCGTCCGGCATTCCGGCCAATCAAGCCGGCGGGCAGGGCAACGGCCGGCTGCCCGGGCTGGGCGGCATCGGCGCCGCGCTGCGCCAGGGCTTCGACCACTTCATCAGCGTCGAAACGAAGACGAAGGATCAGAACGGCCAGGCCCACACGGATACCGTCGTCGGCGGCACGGTGAAGTCGGTAAGCGGCAACCAGGTCGCGGTTACGCTCAACAGCGGCAGCGGCGACCAAACCTATACCGTCGACAGCAACACGCGCGTGATCAAAGGCCCGCGCAACGGGCAGAGCCCGAGTCAGGGCGCCGGCGTGCTCGCGCAAAACGACAAGGTGCTCGTCGCCACGCGCGATGGCTCAACAACCGCGACGTGGATCCTCGCGGTCGATGCCAACGGGCTCGGCGGCATTTTCGGCGGGTCGAGCCACGGCGGGCAAAAGGGGCAGGGCGGCCAGGGCGGCATCAGCTTCGGCCCGGGCGGCTCGATCAGCATCACCTTGCCGGGCGGGCAAACCATTACCGTGCCGAACCCCGGCGGCAATACCGCGCCGGTGCTGCCGCCGGGCAGCAGCCAGAGCAACGGCGGCCGCAGCAACCGCAACCCGTTTGGCGGCGGCTCGCGCGGGCCAGTGTACTGAGGCCCGGCGGTCTGGACAAGCGCGTTGGAGGCAGCGGCTCGGGTTAGAAGAGCACCGGGCCGGCTTCCTGGTTCAGTGAGACGTACTCCGGGCGATCGCGGTACGACTCAGCAGCATGCCGACGCCGGCAAGCGCGAGCGCGATGATGGCGGCGAGCGGTGCGGCCTGCCGGCCGCTCACCGCGCCGCCCGTGCCCACGACCGGCAGCGCGCCTGCTCCCGCGGTTCCCGACGTCACGGTGAAGATCGCCGTGGGCGCAAGCGCGATCGAAGCAGGCGAACGGTCGGGAAGGCTGAGCGGGAAGGCCGTCAGCGTCACCTGCGCCGGATAGACCCCGCCCGCCGGCATCGTCAGCGACGCGGTGAAGCGCCCGTCCTGTCCGACGATCGCTCTGGTCAGCGGCCGGTTCTCCAGGTTACCGACGATCTCGACCGATACCGTGTCTCCCGGGGTAAAGCCCCCGCCGTGCGCCGCGAGCACCGTTCCGCCCTGTCCCGTCGAGGGCGTCAGCCCCAGCACACTCGGCATCCAGAGAAAGAACGTCTGATTGCCGTAGCCGCCACTGCCGCCCGACAGCGCGAACGGCGCCTGATCCGCCACTCCGGCCGCCGTGGCCACGATCCGCGCCTGTCCCGCGGCGTCCACGGCGCAGTTCAGGAGCAACACGTTGCGCCGCGGGCCACCCGTCGTCGGCCGAAGCTCGGTCAGCACGATCGTGAATGCCGAGGCGCAGTTCTGGCCGGCCGGGCAGGCCAGCCCCAGCAGCCGGGGCATCCCGCTGCCAAAGGCGTCGCGCGCCGCGAGGTCCGCGCTCGCGAGCCAGGTTTGCAGCGCGGCAGCATACTGCGCGGCGGAGAAGACGCCGCCCTCCGAGCCCAACTCTCCCCACGGGTAGCCCCGCCGGTGCTCGCCGGCCGCGCCGCCCTCACACAGCGGGAACGGACCGCCGAGGCCCACGCTGCCGTCGCTGCCGTCGCACACATAATCTCGGCTTGCGGCCGCGGCAAGCACGCCGTCGATCTCGCCGGCGAGCAGTTGGCCCGCGATCCAGCGGGCGCTCGCGCACGCCCTCGCGTCGACCGGGCAGCCGGCTGGGCCGGGCGTTTGGGCGAGCGCCGCCGACCGTTGCCCCGCCGCTACACCGATCGCCACGAACAGTGCCATGATGGTGAAAGCGGCCCGCGGGCCGAGGATGTGCCCGCGCCGCGGCCTGGCCGCCGGTGCATACGCTCTGACTGCCAGCCGCCGGGTCGGGCGCCGGCGAGCGGCTACGGCGGACGGAAACCAGACTCTACGGCGGCCGATACCAGTCATGCGCCTGCGCGTCTTGCTCACGCTGCTGCTGTTTCTGCTGGCCGCCCTCGGCTCCGCAACGCCGCCGGCGCACGCCGCGGTCGCACGCGACGCACCAGCCGGAACCATTGCCATTATCCGCGCCGGCGACCTCTATCTGCTCGATGCGAGCACGGGCGCCGAGACGCGGCTGACCGAGGACGGACACAACCTCGACCCGGTGTGGGACCCGAGCGGCACAACTCTGGTATTCGCGAAGATACTGCCCAACGGCTCGCCGACGGTCTGGCGCTGGACCGCGGCTGGCGGCATCGAAATGCCCGGCTTTCCCGCCTTTCAGGGCGTCGTCTCGCCCGACGGCGACTCGTGGGCCTATCCGGACGTCGACCGTAGTGCCCCGAACCAGGCATGGGCGCCGGCGACGGCGTGGATCACTGAGCATCGCCTACGCGGGCCGATCTCGCCCAGCGAGGATGGCGTGCGCTGGGAGCCACTCGCCTGGTCGCCCGACAGCCGCGAGCTGGCGCTCGCCCGCTTCAACGCGCTGCCGCCGGGGCCGTTTCCGAAGGACTTCAGCTATAACGCCGACACGAGCCTCTGGGTAACCACTGGCGATCCCCTTGCCGGCAAGCGCACGCCGCTGCAGATGCCGCCGTCGTTTCGCAGCCTGCCCGGCGTGCCCGACATCGCCTGGTTCTCACCGGACGGACGCTTCCTCACGGTCGGCGCCGGCCCGGCAGATCCGTGCAACTCATGCCGCGCGGACGGACTGCCGTTCTATGCCGTGCCCATGGATGGCGGTGCGCCGATCGCCCTCGGCAGCGGGCTGGGCCGCGGCAGCGTAGCCTGGGCGCCCGACGATTCCTTCGTCGTCCTCTCGGGGCCGTTGGGGCGCTTCGCATACACCGATAAGCATCTCTTCTGGACAGACACGACGACTGGAGCACAACGGCAACTCACCAACGATCCGGCCTACGCCGACACAGCACCGGCGGTTTCGCCGGACGGTCAGTTCATTGCCTTCGCTCGCGGGCACGATCCAGGGAGCGCAGCGGGTGGGCCGGCTGCCCCGTTCGCCAGCCGGCGCATTTGGCTCGTGCGGCCGGATGGCGGCGTGCGCCCACTCGACCCCGGCGCCGACGGCTGGGGCGACGACGCCCCAGCATTTACGCCGGATGGCGCCTGGGTTGTCTTCGTCCGCTCGCGGCCGGGCGACGCACTGGAGCTGTGGGCCGCGCCGGCTGCGGGTGGTCCGCCGCAACGGCTCGCGGCCGGCCTCGGCCCGCCCGCGGCAGGCCCCGTGGCCGCCGCGCAGCCGATCTATCTTGCGTCCGATTACCTGGCGGTCCAGCCGAACCCCGCGGCGCGGGCGGCCCGGATCGCCGCGCTCGGCAGCGGCGGGACGGCAGGCGATGACGGCCGCTCCGTGCGCTTCTTTGCCGTGGGGCTCGTGCTGCTGGCGGCAGGCATCGGCTTGCTGCGTCTGGGACGGCGCCGCGCGGGCTGATGGCATACCGGCGGTTGCGCCTCAGTTCACAGACGCGCTCGCGACGAGGCAGAAGCGGCCGTCAGCCGGCCTGCACAGCGCCCGCCGATTGTGCTGCGGCAGGCGGGCCACTATGTTCGTGTCAGCGAACGGCATTGACGGCAGCGTGGCCTGGCTCGGCGCTGCCGCCGGGGCGGAAGGCGGGAGCGATGGGTGACGGCGCTGACACCGAGCTGCTGACGGGGGAAGCGTACCTCGACAGCCTGCGGGACGGACGGGCCGTCTATATCGGCGGCGAGCGCGTCGCCGATGTCACCGTGCATCCGGCGTTCCGCAACGCCGCCCGCTCAATTGCCCGGCTCTACGACGCGCTGCACGATCCCGCGCAGCAAGACATCTTGCTCGGCGTCGACCGGCTGGGAATCACCACGCACAGGTTCTTCATGCCCAGCTACTCGGCTCAAGAACTGCTGGCCGCCCGCGAGGCGATCGCCGCCTGGGCGCGGCTCTCCTACGGCTTCATGGGGCGCACGCCCGATTACAAGGCGGCGTTCATGGCGACGCTCGGCGCCGCGCCCGAGTTCTACGCGCCGTTCCAGGACAACGCCGAGCGCTGGTACCGGCGCTTCGCCGAGCAGGCGCTGTTTCTGAACCACGTGCTGATCAACCCGCCGGTCGACCGCAACAAGCCGGTGCATGAAGTCGACGACGTCTACGTGCACGTCGTGCGCGAGCGCGACGACGGCATCATCGTCAGCGGTGCCAAGATGCTCGCCACCGGCTCGGCGCTCACGCACGCGACCTTCGTGGCGCAGAACAGCGCCGCCCATCTGGAGCAGGGCAAGGCCGAGGACTACGCGCTTGTTTTCATCGCGCCGATGAACACGCCGGGCAAAACGCTGATCGCGCGGCGTTCGTACGAGCAGACGGCCGAGTCGCCCTGGGACAACCCGCTCTCCAGCCGCTTCGACGAGAACGACGCGATCGTGATCTTCGACGAGGCGTTCATCGCCTGGGAGAACGTGCTCGTCTACCGCGACGTGGCAAAGGCGACGGGCTTCTACCCGGCCTCCGGTTTCATGAACCGCTACACGTTGCAGGCCGGCACGCGGCTGGCGGTCAAGTTCGACTTCGTCTGCGGCCTGATCGCCGCGGCGTTGGAGGCGAACGGCACGGCGGCGTTCCGCGGCGTGCAGGCGCAGCTCGGCGAGCTGATGGGCTGGGGCAACCTGATGTGGGCGCTGACGGCGGCGCTGGCGCTGGATCCGCAGGAAGGGCCGGGCGGCATGGCGATTCCGAAGGCCGAGTTCGCCGTGCTGGTCCGCCTGTTCGGCGCGATGGCCTGGCCGAAGGTCGAGGAAGTCGTCGCACAGACGCTCGGCGGCAGCCCGCTGGTGGTGCCGTCAAGTAACCGTGACCTGCAAAATGCGGAGCTGCGGCCGCTGATCGATCGCTTCTACCGCGGTTCGACAGGAGATGCGCACGACCGCATCAAGCTGTTCAAGCTGCTCTGGGACGCGGTCGGCAGCGAGTTCGGGGCACGGCACACGCTGTATGAGCGCAACTACGGCGGCAATCACGAGCAGGTGCGGCTCGACGTGCTCAACTTCGCCCGCAGGCGCGGCCGCCTTGAAGAGATGCAGGCGCTCGTGGCGCGGTGCCTGGCCGAGTACGACCTCGATGGCTGGACCGGCTCGACCTGGGTATAACCAGGATCGGCGCCCTGGCAGACGCAGAAAGCGCGGGAGGACCGTCAGCCGGCCCCCCCGCGCTATGACTGCGCCGGAGCGATCTACGTCCCGGTCGCCGTGATGTGGACGACGCCGATCGGGATGCCCTGCTTGAAGATATTGACGCCGAACGTCTGGTTGAGAGCGCTGGCGGCGGCGCTCGAAAGCTCGGCCACCGTGCCATCCAGATGCACCATGCCCTGGGCGTCCTTCGTCACCTTGACGTCGTGGCCGTCGAGGTCGAGCAACTGCACCTGCTGGCCGCCGACCGTGGCCGTCAGCGTGGAGGCGCCGGGATCGACGATGAAGTTCGTGGCCGTGAGCGCTTTGTCGCCCGACGAGAAGGTCAATCCGCCCGAGTGGTCTACGCTGCCGCGGATGAAGGGCAGATCGTTCTGCGGGTAGATCGAGACGTGGCCGCCGGTGATCGGGAAGCTGACGGCGGTCGTGCCGTTGCTTTGCGCCGCCGTCGCCGGGCCGACGGGCGCCACCATCACATGGTTGTCCGCAAGCACTTTCGTCGTATCGGGGTTGAGATCAACAACCGTGCTGACGCCCGACAACGCGCTGATCGTCGCGGTGGGCCTGGCTGCTGCATTCGAATTGTTCTTGCTGGAGCAGGCGGCAAGCAGCACGAGGCTGCCGATCAGCGCCGTGGCGCCAAGCAAACGGAACCGGCTGGAGGACATGGATCGTCTCCTTTTGCATAGCTGCTGAATGGCTGAAGAGCGTGAAGGCGCTGCCGACCAAACGAGCAGGACAGGCGGCCGCGGGAAGAGAACCGGTTATCCACTGTTACGGATCGCGCCGGGTTCTGGCTCACCGCGCCGGTAATCCGTTTGGTCCAGGGCACCGACTTACCCGGTACGATTTACGGGAATCCCCCGGCGAGGAGGCGAACATGCCCGACTTCGGAGTCGACCAGGCGCGCCAGCGCGTGCTCGATGCGCTGCATTCCGGCAGGTGGGAGAGCGTTGATGCCCAGCTCAGCGCCTATGGCGCCGCCGTACGCGCCGACGAGCGCCATCGCGTTCTCAGCGAAGCGCTCGCCGCCTTGCAGGACTGCATTGACAGGGAGACCGGCTGCTCCGCCGCCGACTGCCTTGCTGTTGTGCGGCACCTGCTGTAAGCCGCGCCGTGGCCACGGAGCACGCCGCGAGCTGTCACGCCGGAGGCTGGGGGCCGCCCATCGCTACGGCCCCGCGCCGCTGGTCACGACCAACGTGCCGACCATCTGCAGCGGGTGCACGTCGCAACGGAAGAAGTACTGGCCCGCTCCCGGCGTCGTGAACGTCACCGACTGCGTGTTGCCGGGGCCGGTCACCACGTCGGTCTGCGCCAGCGTGGGCGCCGTGTCGTCCGGTCCGTTATAGATATGAATGTTGTGCGGAATCGCCGTGTCGTTCAGATACTGCACCGTCACCTGCGTGTTGGCCGGCGCGGTCAGCGTGTCTGTGTCGAAGGTCGAATCTTCGAGCGATGAGATCTGCAAAACCGTGCCGGCGTCGCGCTTGCAGCCGGCGCGGCGCTGCCCGTGGCGCCGAGCCTGAGCGCCACCAGCACCGGGTTCGGGCCGACGCCGGCGGGCAGCACCAGCATGTCGCCGGCCACAGCGGGCGAGCCGTTGATGCCGGCCGGCGCCTGCCAGGTCCAGCCCTCGTTGCCCGTCTTGCGATCCAGTGCGTAGACCATGCCATCCACCGTGGACGTGAAGACGAGGTCGTTGACGACCGTGGCGCTGCCGAAGTCGGCTTTTGGCAGATTGTGGTCCCAGAGCACGATGCCCGTGGCCGCGTCGATCGCGACCAGCTCACCGCTGCTGCGCGTCACGTCCGAGGCGCTTTTGCCATCGACGCTGCTGTTGGTGAAGAAGGCCGAGAGGTTGACGACCGGCACGTAGACGACGCCGTCGGCGTAGGCTAGCGCCGTCTCCACGCCGCCGAGGATGCCGGGATAGACTTCGATCGACAGCCCGTCGGGGATATCCTGCACCGCGTCGTTCTGGTGCTTGCCCACGGCGACGTTCCACAGCACTTTGCCTGTGGTCGCGTCCAGGGCGACGACCTCACCGGCCTTGCCGCTGCCGATCGCGATCTTCTGCGCCGCACCGCCGATGTTCACGCTGGCGAGGATCGGCGAGGACTGGAAGTCGTGGTCGTACAAGTCGTGCGCCACGATCTGCTGATACCAGTTCAGCTTGCCGGTCGTATGGTCGAGGGCGACCACGGAGCCGGTGTACAGATTGTTGCCGGCGCGGCTGGAGCCGTTCGGGAACTGCGCCGTGCCGGGGAAGGGCGCCGGGTTGCCGATGCCCCAGTAGGTCATGTCGGTGTCGATCGCCGGCGGATACCAGGCGCCGCTGCCGCTGTTCACCTGCGCGTTGCCCCAGATGTCGGCCGAATCCACAGTGTTGAACTGCCACTTGACCGCGCCGGTCGCCTGATCGAGCGCGAAGATCACGCCGGTGTTGCCGCCCTGATAGAAGCTGCTGGCGCCGCTGCCGGGCACGGTGCTGCCCAGCACCATGTTGTCGTAGGTCAGCAGTTGAATATCGACGCCGGTGCCCTGCGACGGCGACACCTTCGTCGACCACAGCTCGGCGCCGGTGTTCTCGTCGAGCGCGGCGATCGTGAAGACGTCCTTCGCCACGAAGACTTTGCCGTAGCCGATCGCGGGGCCGTTCGGCCCGATCGAGTCGGCGTTGTACGTCTGCTGCCACTTCACCATGCCGCTGGCAAGGTCGATGGCGAAGACGTTGCTCTGCAAATCCTGAAAGAAGACGGTATTGCCGTCGATCAGCGGATTGGTGGCGGCGGCGCCGAACGCCGCTTTTCCGGGCACATTGAAGGTCCAGGCGACGCCGAGCTGGCTCACGTTCTGCGAGGTGATGCCGCCGTCCGCCTGGGCGCGGGTGTTGGCCAGGTCCTTGTTCGCCTGCGGCCACTGGTCGAGATGTGCCGCGACTTCGGGCGGCACGGCCGGATTCACGCCCTGCGCGGTGGCGGACCAGTCGCGGCCGGCCAGTGCGAAGCCGAGCACGGCGAGCAGTGCCAGCAATGGCAGGGAGGATACACGTAATCCGCTGGTGAGGCGTGCCATAGCGCCCTCCTTCGACGTCGAACGCGGGCGGGGCGGCTCGCGGCATGGCGCCGCTGTACGCACAATACGAACTGTTTAGCTCAGCAGCAAGATCCGTGCGCAAGCTGTCGCGCGCGGCGTGGGGCGCGGGGGTGGGGCGATCAGCCCCCGGCCGCGCTACTCCAGCACACCTGCAACGGTCAGATCCACGATCTCGTCGTCCGAGAGGCTGAGCACCTCGCGCAGCACCTGCTCCGTGTGCTGGCCGTAGGTGGGGCCGGTGGTGGGCGGGCGCGCCGGCGTGCGCGACAGAATCGCGCGGGCGCCTTCCAAGGGCACGCTGCCCAGCAGCGGATGCTCGGCGTTTTGCAGATGGCCGCGGTGCGCGAGCTGCGGGTCGGCAAACAGGTCGGCGCTGCTGCTGACGCGGTGCACCGGCACGCCGGCCGCCTGCAAGCACTGCTCGATCTGTTCCACATCGCGCTCGCGCGTCCAGGCCGCGATGGCTTCCTCCAGCGCCGCGCGGTTGACCTGCCGCGCGGCGAACCTGGCGAAGCGCGGGTCGGAGAGCCAGCCTTCGTTGCCCGTGGCCCGGCAGAGCGCCTGCCACTGACCTTCGTCCGCGCAGGCGATCGCCACCCAGCGGTCGGCGGGCCTCACCCCCGGCCCCTCTCCATCCCATGGAGAGGGGCCGGGGGTGAGGCCACGGCAGGGAAAGACGCCGTGCGGCGCGTGTTCGGGCGAGCTATTACCGGCGCGGCACATGACGCGGCCGTTCGCGGTGTAGTCCAGCACAGCGGGCGCGAGGAAGTGCAGCGCCGCTTCGACCTGCGCCAGATCGATGTATTGCCCTTCGCCCGTGCGGCGGCGGTGGTCAAGCGCGGCCAGCAGCGACGCGGCGACGAACTTCGGCGCCACGTAGTCGGTGTAGGCGCCGAAGGGGCCGGTGGGCGCGCGGTCGGGCCAGCCGGTCAGCTCGCCGAAGCCGGCCAGCGCCGAGCCCATCGTGCCGAAGCCGGCGAGGCCGCTCTGCGGTCCGTCCTGGCCGTTGAGGCAGGTGCTGAGCATGATCAGGCCGGGGTTGATCTCGCGCAGCGTGGCGTAGTCGAGGCCCGCGCGGCCCAATGCGCCGACGGCGAAGCTCTCGGCCACGATGTCGGCCCAGCGCACCAGCTTGAGCATCAGCTCGCGTCCCTCGGGCTTCCTGAGATTGGCCGTGATGCCGAGCTTGCAGCAGTTGACGTTGCTGAACAGCCCGGAGCGCTCGGGGCCGGACTGGCCATCTTTGAACGGCTGAAACGAGCGCACGGCGTCGATATGCGTGGTGCTGTCGACCTTGACCACGGTGGCGCCGTAGTCGGCCAGATAGCGCATCGCCACCGGCCCCACCATCGCCCACGTCAGGTCCAGCACCTTGAGGCCGGCCAGGGGCAGCGCGGCCGACGAATCTCCCCTTCCCCTAGTATTGGGGGAAGGGGAGATTCGTCGGCCGCGCTGCCCCTGGCCGGCCTCAAGG
>CALFMN010000262.1 GCA_937879875.1 uncultured Chloroflexota bacterium
GCGTCGGTCAGGCGAACGACCCACCGGTGTCAAGCATCATCTGACGAGGTGTGCATCGCGGTCGAGGTGACAACCTGGCTGACGATTGCGCTCCCGCGCGCTGCACGTCGAACGAACTGTGGTACCTCGCCCTGACTCGGCGCTGGGCACGGCGTCTGCGCGCCGGCGGGCAGGCGGGAGTGAGTCACGCTCCCGCGCCGGACATCGACTTTGCCGAGTGCGTGCTGGGCCTGCAATCTGGCATGCGCATTCTCGATCTCGCCGCCGGTTGGGGGCGCACCAGCCTGGAGCTGGCGCGGCGGGGCTTCGACGTGACCGCCTTCGACCTCTCGCCGGATCTGATCGCCCTCGGGCGGGAACGCGCGGCCGCAGCCAGCCTCGCGCTGTCGTTCGTGCAGGGCAGCGTGCGCCTGCTGCCGGATCTCGGGTCTTTTCATGCAGTCTGCGCCTTTTACGACGACTGCCTGCTCTCCGGCGAGACGGAGGCCGAGAACCTGGCCGCGTTGCAGGCCGTCGCCGCGGCGCTGCGTCCCGGCGGTCGCCTGCTCCGCGGCACCACCGATTGCCCGCCCACGCTGCCGCCCGTCCAGACCGCGACGCGCAGAGAGGGCGGCGAAACGATTGAGGAGACGATCACGTTTGACGCCGAGACATGCCTCGGCACGAGCCGGCGTGTGCACCGGCACGACGACGGCCGCGTCGAGCGTTTCGTGCGCCGCCGCCGGCATTACCGGCCCGACGAGACGGCGGCGCTGCTGGCACAGGCGGGGCTCCGCCTGACGGGCGTCTGGTGCGCGTACGACGAGGCGCTGCCCTACGGCGCCCACGCCGAGGGCATGGTGCTCGCGGCACGGCGCGACGTGTGACCAGCGATGCCTATCCCCAACTCCATCCCCGATCCGCAAGCGCTCGTCGCCGGCGCTGAGCTGGCCTACGCCTCCGACTACCTCTCCTTCGTCGGCGCCGATGCCGCGGGGCGCGTCGCCTTCGCGATCGACACCAACCGCGGCCGCGACGGCGAGCCCTTTCAGGCCGACCATCTCTTCATCGTGCTCCACGACGAGCGCCGTGGCTGGGTCAGGCTCGCCGGCGCTGGCCGTTACCCCAACCCGTACGGAATGCTGCTGTCCATTCCGGACTCGCCATCGTTCCAGTTCAGCGGCACGCCGGCCGCGGGCCTCACGCTCGACAGCCCGCACAACCGCCTGACGCTGACGATCGAGCCGTTGGTGGAGCGCATGACGCACGGCGACGCCGATTCGTTCTTCCAGATGCGCTCGGCGGCAGCCGTGCTGCGCTGGCGCGACCGCGTGCTGCCGGGGCGCGTGATCGCGGAGATATTGGTCGGGCGCGGCTGGAACATGATCACGCGGCGCACGTTCAAAAGCCTGGCGGGGCTCGAATACCTCTACCTGCTGGCGGGCGAGTCCGGCGACCTCTACCTGCAAAAGCAGAATGGGCAAGGCGCCTTGCTGCGCGGCATGCCGCCGCTGCTCGGCTTCCGCGCGACGGCGCAGCACGCGCAGCAGCTCGCGGATCTGCGTGTGCAGACGCGGCGCCACGACCTCGCGCCGGGCGCCTACCGCTGGCCCGCGGCCTGGCGCGGCTCCTGGCGCGAAACGGAAGGTCGGACCCGCTTCGCGCTGCGCACCACCGCGCGCACGACCGTCGGCAACTGGGGCGTGGCCGGCTTCTCGATGGCCGTCGTGCGCGGCGTGCTGCGTGAGGACGGCCACACCACGCCGCTCTACGGTCTGGGCGAACTGCTCTCGCTCTCGCCGCTGCTGCGCTGGATTGTGTGATGCCCGGACACGGGGGCGGGCATCGCTCGGTCAGACTTCATCAGGCTGACTCACCAGCCTCGCCTCAGCGAGCCGCTGTACAACCCTCCAATCATCGTTCGTCGTTACGTGGAAACGAATATCCTTACCATCAACCGACAATTTCATTGACGCTGGATCGCTGAGCCCGTCGCGCAATTGTTGTAAATGTGACTGGCTTGTCCCGTACAGCTTCATGAATATCCACTTCTTGGCATAGTAAAACCAACTCCAGAGCTTGTCATCGACCATAATGGCACGTTCAGATCCTTGCCAGTGGCGGACCTCGAAACGTCCATTGGAAGTGGAGTGAAACCACTCATCGATCGCAGTCACTGCTTCTTTGAGGAATGGTGTTTGCACGTACGACTGTATGGCTTCATCTGTCCAAGCGGTCGCTGGTGATGCGGAGACTGGGTGTGACTGGCCTTCTCTCCCTACAATCGTCTCGATGCTGAGCACCGTGTCTGTCTCGGCGGAGTGGACACTGAACTGCACGCCGTAGATATCGACGCCAAAGCGCGTGCGTAGGTAGCGTAGTGACTGCTCAACCTCGGGCGGAAAGCTCTCGGCCACGATCACAATGCGCTGGCTGTGGTTAAAGGTCACCCGGTCCAGCGGATCGGCGCCCGTTTCTTCTCCTTCCTCTCCCTCGGCGACGAAGGTCCGACGATACAGGTCAGCGATGTCGCTCGCTGGGTTCGAGCTGCCAGCGCTGTAGGTGCTTACAAACTGGTTGAGCTGCGACAGGTCGAGGCTATCTACCCAGGCCGCGTACTCGATTGCCTGCGCAACGACTTCACGTGGTGCCTGGCCCCGTTTTAGTTCGATGACTACCGTGGCACCGGTGCGGTCAACCGCGAGGAGATCGAGGTACTTGCCGTGGGGATTGTGCGGTTGGCGCGCGATGATGACCAGTTCCTCACCGTCAAGCAACAGGTGGGGATTCAGCTCAATCCAGTCTTCAAGAACCTTTTCGAGCTCGGGGAACGGTTTCTTGGGCAGCGGAACGAACGTCTTGTTGCCCGCAAGCTTGAACAAAGGCATACCGTAAGTATTCCCCCTGGTTAGCTGGGCACAGGCCGCTGGCGATTTTCGGCCCGGCATCGTGCTGACAAATGATACCCGGCCACTTGGTGCCCCGCACGCTCGTGGGGCGCTAAGCTGGGTGCGGCGGCGGCAGGCCGTGCGGAGGCGGAGCGATGACTTCGGCGCAGGCGACCGTGTCTCAGACGAAACAGGGGCAGGGCTACGATGTGATCGTGGTGGGCGCCGGCAACGCGGCGCTCTGTGCGGCGCTCTCCGCGCGCGAGGGCGGCGCGAGCGTGCTGGTGCTGGAGAAGGCGCCGCGGCACCTGCGCGGCGGCAACACCGCCTTCACCGCCGGCGGCTTTCGCTTCGCCTACGACGGCATCGAGCAGATCCGCCCGCTGCTGCCCGACCTCTCCAACGAGGAGGTTGCCGGCATCGAGGTCGGCAGCTATCCTCGCGCTCAGTTCTACGACGACCTGTTGCGCGTCACCGAAGGGCTGGCCGACCCCGACCTCGCGGAAACGCTGGTGAGCGAGAGCTGGCCCACCGTGCGCTGGCTGCAGCAGACGGGCGTGCGCTGGGTCTTGATGTACGGCCGTCAGGCGTTTCGCGTCGAGGGCAAGCTGCGCTTCTGGGGCGGCCTGGTGATGGAGGCAGTCGGCGGCGGCCAGGGTCTGTCCGACCAGCAGTTCGGCCTGTGCGAGCAGCACGGGATCGACGTGCGCTACGAGACGAAGGCCACCGGCCTGCTGCAAGACCGGCGCGGCCGCGTCACCGGCCTGCGCGTGTTCGGGCCGGATGGCAGCGAGGAGGTCGCGGCGGGCGCCGTCGTGCTCGGCGCCGGCGGCTTCGAGGCGAACCCGGAGTGGCGCACGCGCTACCTCGGCCAGGGCTGGGAGCTGGCCAAAGTGCGCGGCACGCGCTACAACACCGGCGACGCGATCCGCATGGCGCTCGAAGCCGGCGCGCAGCCGTTCGGCCACTGGTCGGGCTGCCACTCCGTCGCCTGGGATCTGAACGCGCCGCCGTTCGGCGACCTCAAGATCGGCGATCTGTTCCAGAAGCACAGCTACCCGCTGGGCCTGATCGTCAATCTCGACGGCAAGCGCTTCGTGGACGAGGGCGCCGACTTCCGCAACTACACCTACGTCAAGTACGGCCGCGCCATTCTCGGCCAGCCGCAGCGCACCGCCTTTCAGCTCTTCGACGCCAAAGTCATAGAGATCCTGCGCGACGAGTACCGCATCGCCCGCGCGACCAAGGCGACATCGGATACGATCGGCGGCCTGGCCGAGGCGCTGGGTATCGAGCGCGAAGGGCTGGAGCGCACGGTCGCGGAGTACAACGCGGCGGTGCAAGAAGGCACGTTCAACCCGGCCGTGCTCGACGGCAAAGGCACGCGCGGCATCACCCCGCCGAAGAGCAACTGGGCGCAGCGGCTCGATTCGCCGCCCTACACCGGCTTCGCCGTGACCTGCGGCATCACCTTCACCTTCGGCGGCCTGCGCATCGACGCGGCCACGGCGCAGGCGCTCGACACGGAAGACCGGCCGCTGCCCGGCCTCTACGCCTGCGGCGAGCTGGTCGGCGGCCTCTTTTATCACAACTATCCGGGCGGCTCCGGGCTGATGGCCGGCGCCGTCTTCGGCCGCCGCGCCGGCGCCGGCGCGGCGCGCGAGGCACTCGCTGCCCCCTCCCCTGCCCCTCCCCCATCTCGTGAAACATGAGGGGAGAGGGAGAACGCG
>CALFMN010000263.1 GCA_937879875.1 uncultured Chloroflexota bacterium
CCGGCTCGGGAGGGGACAGACTTCCCGCCAGGGAAGTCAGGGTTAGGTGCCCCGCCCCGCCGGTTCAGCCTGGGCACACCTCGACGCCGAGCTGGTCGCAGAGGAAGCTCCAGATGTCCGTCTGCTCCTCGATCGTCTTGGCCAGCGGCTTGCCCTGGCCGTGCCCGGCCTGCGTCTCCACGCGCAGCAGCACCGGTCGCTCGGCTGGCGGCGCGCCGGTCTTGCTTTGCAACAGCGCCGCCAGCTTGCGCGCGTGCAGCGGATCGACGCGGCTGTCGGACTCGGCCGTCGTGAACAACAGCGCCGGGTAGCGCACGGCGGTTCGCACCTGGTGATAGGGCGAGTAGGCGCGCAGCCAGCGGTACTGCTCCGGATCGTCGGCGCTGCCATACTCAGAGGTCCAGAGCTGCGCGATCAGGAAGCGGTGGAAGCGCAGCATGTCGAGCAGTGGCACAGCGCAGACGGCGGCGCGGAAGAGGTCGGGCCGCTGTGTGATCGCCGCGCCCACCAGCAGGCCGCCGTTGCTGCCGCCGCGGATCGCCAGCCGCTCAGGGCGCGTGTAGCCCGCGCGGATCAGCCACTCGGCCGCGGCGATGAAGTCGTCGAAGCTGTGCTGCTTCTGCTCCAGCATGCCGGCGCGGTGCCACTCCTCGCCGTACTCGCCGCCGCCGCGCAGGTTCGGCTGGGCGAAGATGCCGCCCTGCGCCAGCCAGAAGGCCGTGACCGCGCTGTAGGCCGGCGTCATGCTGATGTTGAAGCCGCCGTAGCCCGTGAGCAGCACGGGACGATCGCCATCCAGCACCACACCCTTCGGCGCGACGATGAACATCGAAACCCGTGCGCCGTCCGTGGAGTCGTACCAGACCTGGCGCACCTCCGTCGCAGCGGGATCGATGCTGCCCGACACACTCGCCCATTCGCGCTGCGTGTCGCCCGGCAGCTCGCGGCGGAAGACGGCGGCGGGAACGGTGAAGGAGGTGTAGCCGATGTACAGCTCATCGCCGTCGCGCTCGCCGCCCAAACCGGTGACCGAGCCGATATCCGGCAGCGGCACGTCTTCCACGGCGGCGCCGTCGAGCGAGCGCAACTCGAGCCGCGACTGCGCGTTGACCATGTAGCTCAGCGCCAGCCGGCCGCCGACGATGCGGGCGCCTTCGAGAATCGCCTCGGCGCGTTCGGGCACGACCTCGCGCCAGCGCTCGCGGCGCGGGTCGGCGAGCGGCACGGTGAGCACGCACGAACGCGGCGCATCCAAATTGGTGGCGAGATACAGGCTGTCGCCGTAGACCTCACCCGAGAACAGCGCGTCCACATCCTCCGCCACGGTGATCCAGCCGCCGGCCGGGTCGTGCAGGTCGCGCAGATAGACGTCCGCCTGCTGCCAGCCGAGCCCGATGACGAGCAGCAGCCAGCGGCCATCATCCGAAAGCTCGACGGCGGGCGACTCGCGCATGTCGCGCCGCTCGCTCCAGACCAGCGCATCGGCATCCGGGTCGTCGCCCAGCCGGTGCAGATAGACGCGGCGATGGTAGGCTTCTTCGTCCTCCGGCACGCTGCCGGGCGCGGGCAGGCGGGTGTAGTAGAAGCCGGAGCCGTCGGGCAGCCAGGCCAGGCTGATGTGGCGGGTGCGCGAGATCGTGTCTGGCAGCGGCCGGCCGGTTTCGACGTCGAGCACCGCGAGCGTGCTCTGTTCGCTGCCGTCGCTGGAGAGGCCGTAGGCCAGCAGCCGGCCGTCGTTCGAGGGAAAGTACCAGTCCAGCGCGATCGTGCCGGCGGCGCTGAGCGCGTTGGGATCGACGAGCGGCCGCTCGCTGCCGTCAGTTCTTTCGACGCCTTCGCGCACGTAGAGCACGGGCTGGTTCTGCGCTCCTTCGCGCCGCTGATAAAACAGCCGCCCGCCGCGCGGCTCCGGCACACCCACCCAGCCGACCGAAAGCAGCTCCGTCAGCCGGCGCTGGATCGCCTCGCGGCCGGACACGGTGCCCAGCACCGCGGCGGTGTAGGCGTTCTGCTCCGCCGTCCAGGCGCGAACGTCGGCAGCATCGCCGTCTTCGAGCCAGCGGTAGGGGTCCGGCACATGCTCGCCGTGAAAGATCTCATCCACCGGCGCAACGCGCGTCGGCGGCGGCTGGCGGAGTTGCCGCGTCATGCTGGCCACCTCATCGAGTCGAGGGATAGAGGCAATCAAGCCATCGAGGGAACGCTGGCGGGTTGCCACCACTATAGCGGCCAGCTTGAGGGCGCCGCGCGTGCCGCACAGGCCGGACGCCGGCCGCAGCGATTGGAGTCCGCTGCCGGGCGGTAAGCGTTCAGTAACAATGCGCAGAAATTCACGCTGGTTCCGTCACAAAAGCCGTCTCGCCGCGATATTCAAGATAGAGCACTGCGAGACAACGCCGGCGGGAATGCCGCGGGCGCAGCGCCGAACAACGTGGTGGGGAAGAGGTGTACTCATGTCTATCGTCGATCGGTTTTTCTACGGGTTCGTCGCTGCCGCGTCTCAAGAGCGCAGCGATGAGGCTGGCCAGGGCCTGGTCGAGTACGGCCTGATCCTGGCGCTGGTGGCCGTGCTCTGCGTGGCCGCGCTCACCACCCTCCAGGGCGGCATCAGCAGCACGTTGAACAGCGTCACCAGCAGCCTGTAAGTCCGCGCCGCGGACGCCAACAACGCACCGGAGGCCGGGCGTGCCGGCCTCCGGTGCGTTGTTGGCATGTGATTCCTGCCGGTTGCACCGGCGCCGGCTCGGCGCTCAGTGCGGCACGACGAGCCCGGCCACGAGTCCCGCGGCCAGCAGCGCCCCGAAGCGCATGTGCAGTTGCGCGGTGCGGAAGAGCACGTAGTTCAGCTTGCGCGGCTCGTGCGTGCGCGCTGTGAAGCGCACGGCCTGCAAGGCGGCAGGCAGCGTGAGCAGCGAGATCAGCACCGGCCACGGCGCCACGCGCGTCGCCACCATGACGATCAACGAAGCGTAGGCCGCGCCGATCAGCAGATAGTACTCCCAGTTGGCCGGGCGCCGGCCGATGATCGTGGCCAGCGTGCGCTTGCCGTGCCGGCGGTCGTCGTCGATGTCGCGCAGGTTGTTGGCGTGCAGAATCGCGGTGACCAAAAAAGCGATCGGCAACGAGACGACGAACGGATCCCAGCTCCAGTGCGCGGTCTGCACGTAGTAGGCGCCGAGCACCATCACCGGACCCATGAACACGAACACAGTCAGCTCGCCCAACGCGATGTAGGCGAGTGAGATCGGGGCGCCGGTGTAGAAGAAGCCGGCCGCCACGCTCGCCAGCCCGAGCCAGAGCAACGGCAGCCCCACCAGCGCGACCAGCGCCAGCCCGCACAGCGCGCCCGCCGCGAAGCAGGCGATCCCCAGCCGCAGCACCTCGCCCGGCTGGATCAGCCCGCGTCGAATGGCATTGCTTGGGCCAAGCGAATCCGGCCCGTCCACGCCTTTGGCGTGGTCATAGTAGTCGTTGACCAGGTTGGTGCCGGCCTGGATCAGCACAGAGCCGAGCAGCGCCAGCAGGAAGTAGATGGGGTTGAACGCCTTCGGCGCGGCCACCAGCGTACCCACGACGACCGGCACGATCGCTGCCGTGAATGAAAACGGCCGTGCGGCCCCGAACCAGAGCTTCAGGCGCGGATTCATGGCATTCCTCTTGCAGCGGGCGGAGCCGCCGCTGCACCCTGGCAGCCGGCGCCTGTGCCGCCGTCGTGCGTTTATGTTCTTTCAGCAGGCAGCAGCGCCGTGCTTCGGCCGGTTATCGCCAGCACCGGCCACATCGTACGCGCCGCCCGCGTTTGAAGCGAGTGTTACAACTGTGATACCTTCGGCTCGACGTGAGCACCCGCAGGCGGGGGGCAGGGTGGCGGATCAGCTTCGGCTGGGGCAGTTCAACATCGTCGGCGGGCAGGCGCTGCAGGACGGGCCGTTTGCCGGCGCCGTGGCCAGCCGCGGCGTCGCCGACACCACCGCCGACCTCTACATCACGCTGCAGCCCACCCGCGCCGACACGGACCAGCTTTGCGCCGGCGTTTTGCAGACGATCGGCCGCACCTTCGGCCATGCGCAATACTCCGTCACCGGCAATCTGCTGCTGGCGCTCGGCCAGGCACACCACAACCTGCTGAGCTGGAACCGCTCCAGCCTGCCCGAGCATCGCATGGGCATCGGCGTCTCCGCCCTGGCGATCGCCGGCGCGGAAGCGTATCTGGCGCAGGCCGGACCGAGCGTCGCCTTCTGGTTGCATACCGGCCGCGTGGAGCGGCTGGAGCCGCTCGAAGCAGACGCGCGGCGTCCGCTCGGCGAGGGCGAGGTGCTCGATCCCTGGTTCCACCGCCTCCTGCTGGCGCGGGGCGACAGCATCGCCCTGCTGAGTGGAGATCTGGCCGGCCGCCTCGAAGCTGACGCGGTCGCTGGCTGCCTGCGGCTGGAGCCGGACGACGGCATTGCCGAGCTGTTTCGGCTCGCACAGAACGAGCGCGACTGCGGCGTGCTGCTCGTCTCTGTGGTCGGCGAGGTCGCCGCCGGCGAACGCCCCGATGACGGGGAGCACGCGGAGGAGATGAACGGCGCCGCGGCCGCCTCGGGTCCGGCGCAACGCACGCCGCGCGGAGGGCGGAGCACGATGCCGCCGGTTCCGACGCGCGATTCGGGGGCCGCTACGCCGGGCCGGGCCGCCGAGCCGTTCGGCGAACTCGAATCCGGCCGTTCCGGCGGCCGCGGCATCTTCGGTCGCGGCGAGCCCGAACCGGGCCGCGACGAGCCGCTGCCCGAGCCGCCGATCAAGCCGGACAAGCCGCGCCGCGCCCCGTCGCCGCTGGGCCGCAATCCGTTCCGCATCATTCACGCCGCACACCCCGACCACGGCGACGGCGTGCTGCGTATTCTGGGCGAGGAGCGGCCGCGCAAGCCGCAGACCGGCCCAGCGCACGCCCTTGCCACGCCGGAGGCCGTGCTGGAAGCCGCGAACAAGCTGTCCGGCTCACGCGTGCGTATGCGCGGCAGCCCGCCCGGTTTTTCCAGCCTGGGTAGAAGCCGTCGCCTGCCGCGGCCGTTGCTGCTGGGCGGCGCGGGGCTGGTCGGGCTGATCGCGCTCGTCTGGCTCGGGCTGCCGGCGCTGGCGAACAGCGGCCGCTCGCAGCGCTTCAATTCCCTCATCCACTCGGCGCAGAGCGAGTTTGCCAGCGCCAATTCCACCGCCGATCTCTCGAAGCGGCGCGAACTGCTGAACCAGGCGCAGTCCAACGTGGACGAGGCGCGCCGCCTGAAGCCGGGCAATGGGCAGGCCGTGCCCATCGCCACCAGCGTGGCCGATGCGCTGAGCGTGATGAACGCGGTGTACCCGCTGAGCGATGTGCCGGAGTTGGCCGACCTCTCCTCTGCGGGCTTGACGGCGTCTTCGACCGTCGAGGTGGCGGCCGGCGATGCGATGTTCGTACTGGACGCTGCACTCGGCAAAGTCTTCGCCATCTCGCGCGACGCGAGCGTGCCGCCGACTGTCGCCTATGAAGACGGCAGCCAGGTCGACGGCGTTACCGCCGGCAAGGCGCGGCACATCGCCTGGCTTGCACCGCAGGGCGCGGGCGACAAAGGCACGCTGCTGATCCTCGACGCGGGCCACCATCTCTTCGGCCTGACGGGCAGCGATCTGCGCGCGATCTCGCTGCGCGGTGTGGACCAGTGGAAGAGCGACACGGCGATGGCCGTCTCCAACGGCGACCTCTACGTGCTCGACGCCGTGGCCGGCACCGTCTGGCGCTACGTACCCTCCGCCAACGGCTTCGATACCGAGCCGGCGCCGGCGATTCAGCGGCCCGACGTGCGTGACGCGACGGGTATGTCGGTGATCGGCGGCATCTTCCTCAGCAGCCAGAACGGCAGTATCCGCCATTTCGCCGATAGCCAGGAGCTGCAGTTCCAACTCGCCGGCATCGACAAGGCGCCGGCCGCCGCCCAACCGCTGCTCTACGACCCGCAGAGCGGCGCCCTCTACCTGCCCGACCGCGGCAATAGCCGGATCGTCGTGCTGGATGCGAACGGCAACTTCAAACGGCAGCTCACACAGGTCAAGCTGGCGGGACTGCGCGGCGCCGCCGTCGACGCGGCGCGCGGCCGGCTGATCGGGGTGATCGGCCAATCGCTGGTGGAGATCCCGCTGCCGCGCCAGGGGCAGTAGGCAATGGCCAGTAGGCAGTGGGGCGTCGCGGAGAATGCCCCCCGCGACCTCTCCCGCCGGCCTGCTACAATCGCCGCCGGACCCAGGTTTCTGATCGCTGGCTGAGCGCTTCGCCGCGCACGTGTTTCTGCTGGAGCGGGGTCGCATGTCCACGCATGGGAACGCTCCAGAAAGCCCCCCACTGCCTCAGCCCGTGGGCCTGTGGCCGCTGTTTCGCGCCTTCGGCACCGTCGGCCTGGTCAGCATGGGCGGCGGGCGCTTCGCCTACTACTTCCATGAGCTGGTCACGCGCCGCCGCTGGCTGAGCGAACAGGAGATGCTGGAGCGCATGGCGATCAGCCAGCTCCTGCCGGGGCCGAACATCGGCAATCTCGCGGTGCTGCTCGGACAGCGGCTGCGCGGCTTTCGCGGCGCGCTGCTGGCGCTGGTCGCCACGCTCGGCCCCGGCGCCCTGCTGATGATCGGCCTGAGCGCCTTCTACTTCGCGCGGGGCCAGGTG
The DNA here is from genome assembly GCA_937879875.1 of uncultured Chloroflexota bacterium. Lineage (GTDB taxonomy): Bacteria > Chloroflexota > Dehalococcoidia > CAUJGQ01 > CAUJGQ01 > CALFMN01. The sequence goes on from CALFMN010000263.1 coordinate 6,677, forward strand.
CCGGGCGCGGGGCCGGCCTTTCGCGGTATCGCGGCCGCGGCCTCCGGACTGGCGCTGGGCACGACCGTGCAGATCGGCTGGAAGAGCGCCCGCGGCGTGCGCGCGGCGCTGCTGGGCGTGCTCACCCTCGTTGCCGTGCTTGTGCTGCACCTGCCGACACTGCTGGCGATTCTCCTGTTGGGCGCGCTCGGCGTGCTGCTCTTCCGCGGCCCCCTCCCCCTGTCTCTTATACACATCTGACGCTGCCGACGATC
>CALFMN010000264.1 GCA_937879875.1 uncultured Chloroflexota bacterium
GTCAGCATACCGAGCGGCGTGCAAAAGTGCCGGGACCTTTTGGAAGGCTACTTAGCAGTGGACTTTGGTGGGCGAGCTGGCAATGACCGTGAACCCCTCCTGAGTGCTCGTGTGCCAGCCTTCCTGCTCGCGCAAACGCGGGAAGAGGTCTGCAACCTCGGACGCAGTCTGCTGGAGGCGCACCTCGCCCCGCGGACCGATTGACACATGCGGATAGTTAAACGTCTGCCGCCATGCGACGACATCGGCGGCATTAAAGGCGTGCAGATAGGCATCGAGCGTGGCGCGTGCGGCCAGCTCTGGCTCCGTCATGACGACCTCCCTTTGCTCGCGCGCTGGCGGCGATGCCACCGCCAGGCACGAGACGCTGCGTGAGCGCCTTCGTTGGCCTGGGCGCCGCACCAGCGCTCACTCGGCCAGTGGAATGTATAGAGCCTGGCTCTCTCCATCGCTGAGCAGGCGGGCGCGGTGGCCGCGGCCCGTCGTGTCCTCGGCCAGCATGACGCTGCCCGGGCCGAGACGGCGCACGTCGCCATCGCTGACCTGGACTTCCAGTTCGCCTTGCAAACGCACCACGAACTGGCGGCGGGCCTCTGGATGCCATGGCTGCCACACGCCGCGCTGATCCGTGTCCAGCGCCGGGTTGCAGCCGAAGCGCATCGTCGCCACGGCGATCGGGTCCGATCGGCCCACGTTCATCGCAAACGCCGCGGAGTGCGCGTCGCGCATCGCCACTTCGATATCCTCGAAGTGCGATTCTCCATCGGGTGTTGCATACATTCGCAGGTACTGCACTGGCCGTCTCTCCGCTCGATCGCTACTCTCTCTGGCAAGTTGGGCGTGCGGACGGCGATCGGTTCAGGTGTCGACCCAGCCGATGGCCGTGCCGTTCATCGCCGCCCAGTAGGCGTCCGGCCGCTCCGCCCACGCGTCGATTTCGGCCGCGATGGCGTCCACCGTCGCCTGGTCCATCCAGCCCTGCGCAAGGGCGGTTCGCGTGATGCCCGCGAGGTTCGCTTTGAAGAGCGGCGCCATGCGGCGCAGCGTCTCCGGCGACCCGGCACTGATCGCGCTCGCCTCGGCCTCAGCGCGCACGAATCCAGCTTCGAGCAGCCAGCGGCGTAGATGACGGCCCGCGAACGGGTCATCGCCTTCGTGCTGCAGACTGCGGACGTTTAACGCGGTGAGCTGGTCGAAAAGCGCCGACGCCGGTTCGCGCACCACCGTCCCCAGGTCCCAGCACGCGATGCCGATAACGCCGCCAGGCACCAGCACGCGCCGCATCTCGATCAGCGCCTGGACGGGCTCGCGCAGGTACTGCAACACGGCATGGGAGAAAACGGCGTCGAAGGAGGCGTCCGCAAACGGCAGCGCGTAGATATTGGCGGCCTCAAAGCGGACGTTCGCGACGCCGCGTTCCGCGGCGAGGGAGCGAGCCTGCTCGATCAGGTGCGGCGGAGGTCGATGCCTACTACCGAGCCAGGCGCGACGCGCTTTGCCAGGTCGAGCGTGATCGCACCGGGGCCGCAGCCGCAGTCCAGCAGCCGCATGCCGGGGCGCAGGTAGGGCAGCACGAAGTCGGCGGCCGTCGCCGCCGTGCGCCGGGCGAGGTCGGCCTCCAGCCCCGCGTTGTCCCGATAGAGGTAGCCTTCGGGGCCGGCTGCCGCCTGCGGCGATTGTGGTGCGGTCTGCTCAGCGGTCATGGCGCTCTCCACCTGACGTGATGGTGTTGACTGTGCAAAAGCATCCTGAAATTGCAAGAAACTATACGGACCATCGCAACGAACCAAGAGATCGGGCCGCAGGCAGACAGCACAAGCGCAAGCGGGCCGAGCCGGTCCGCCGCAAAAGCGACGCCCTTCATCGCGATAAACGACAGATCGCGATGAATTCGTGCAACGCTGCGGCGCCGCGCGGGGTTCTGGCCGTCAGGTCGCTGGCCGAACGGCAGCGAGTCATGCGGCGGCATAGCTGGCGGTGCTGCCCGCCCCGCGTCAAACTGCCCCTGTCGATCAGATGGAGCGAGCGGTATCCTCTGCCGCGGGCTGCCAGCCATCAAAACGCGGGCCGTCCGGCGCCCGCCACTCGCGCAGGGCGACGACGTAGCCGAACGGATCCTGGATCGCCGCCTGCCGGCCCCAGAAGCTGCGCGGCGCGAACGGCTCGCTCGCGATCTCCACGCCTCTGCCACGTAGCTCGCTCAGTACGGCGTCGAGGTCGTCCACCATCAGCCCAGCAGCGGACGGCACGACTTCGAGCAGCACGCCGCCGAGTTCGAGATATGCGGCTGCCGCCCCGTCCGCCGTGCGCCAGCGGCGCTGCAGCCGAAAGCCCAGATTGCTGGTATAGAACCCGATGGCCGCTTCAACATCGGGCACCGGCAGATAGACGTGACTGAAGCCGGTAATCATTCGAACCCCCGAAGACTTCGCCGGCGCATCATCCCGCGGCGTTCCTCGCGCGCCGCGATCCCGAAGCCGGCCAGCGCCAGCGCAAGCAGGGCAGCGGCCGAGGCAAACGCGGCGCGTGCAGCTCTTGATATTGCCGCGTTCAGGTTGCCGCCGCTTCCCGCCGGCGGCATCGCTGGAATAAACAGGATCGCGACCGGCAGCAGTTCAGTACCCTCCAGACCGACCGTGCTCTTGGAGAACGCGCCGATCTGGTAGTACAACGGCCTGCCGTCGAAGCGAATGTCCAAATACGCTTCACAGGCAAAGCGGCCGGAGCCATCGGCAATCACGTCAACGATCGGCAGCACATCGTGATACACGATCTTCGTGGTTGGCGGAGTTCGCGTGCTGCTGATCCAGCCAAAATCCACGCGCTCGCCCGGCTGAAAGCCGTTCCCACGAATGAGCACGCCGGTCGGCCCCGAAGAAACCGGAATGTACGTCGTCTCCTCCGGTGGCAGGCATGCCGGTGCGACGCCGGGCGCGGCCAGCACGGCGGTAATCGACGGTAGAGCCTGCGCCCGTACGGTGTGGACGGCGGCGAGCAGCAGAAGCGCGACGGCCACAGTGCCCGCAGCCGCGAGGGCCAGGTGGTCGCGTGCGGCGTGCCGGCGCAGGTTCGTCAATCTGCCCGGCCCCACAGCGCTTGTGTGGCGATGCGGGCGCCTTCGGCCATCGCGCGGAACTTGGCCCACTGGATCGAGGCGTGCGCCACGCGGCTCAGGCCGCAGTCCGTGCCGCCGATCACGTTCTCGCGGCCGATCAGCTTCGCGTAGCGCAGCAGCCGCTGGGCGACGAGCTGCGGGTGCTCCACGAACTCCGGCGCGCAGTGGCCGAGCACGCCGGGCATCAGGATCTTGCCCTCCGGCAGCTTCACGTCTTCGAACACCTGCCACTCGTGCTCGTGCTGCGGATTGCTCGCCTCGATCGAGTAGCACTGCGCCTTCACCGCGAAGATCAGGTCGATAATCTCGCGCAGCGGGATGTCCTGCGTGTGCGGATGGTGAAAGCTGCCCCAGCAGACGTGCAGCCGCACCCGATCTTCGGGAATGCCGCGGATCGCGTGGTTGATCGCTTCAACGCGCAGCGCGGCGAACTTGCGGTATTCCGCTACGTCCATCTCCGGATGGACGTGGAAGCCGTCGGGCAGATCGGGGTCGTCGATCTGCAGGACGATACCCGCGTCTGTGATCGCCTTGTACTCCTCGTGCATCGCGTCGGCGATGGCGAACAGCATCTCTTCCTGCGTGCTGTAGTACTGGTTGCGCAGCCAGTGCTCGATCGTCGCCGGCGCAAGCGCGGTCAGCACCAGCTCTTCAACGTGCACACCGGCCGCAGCCTCCTTGATCCAGGCGATGTCGCGCTGGCACTCGTCCTGGCCGATGTATTTCAGCGACCCGACGCAGAAGACGCCTTCCTGCGCGAAACCGCCGCCGCTCTGCACGCCGAGCGGCCGGCCGAAGCCGGCGCGGCCGCGCGCGAAGAACTCCGGGAAGAGCCGCGACTCGCGCGCCGTGATCGCGCCGTAGGCCGGGTCTTCGTCGGGCCGCAGCGGGCGCTGTTCCAGGCCGCTGAGCCGGCCGCGGGCGTAGGTCTGCCAGCTACGCTTGGTGTACTCGCCGTCGTTCACCACGTCGACGCCGTTCTCGGCCTGCAGGCGCACGACCTCGGCCACGGCCTGCTTGACCCGCTGTGCCAGCGCCTCGTCAAACGGTTCGCCGTCGCGCCGTGCCGCCATCGTTTCGCGCAGGTCGTCCGGCCGGTGCAGGCTGCCGGCGTGGCCGGTGAGAATGCGCTCGCTGCTGCGTTTCATCTCGCTCTGTCTCTTGTTAGCTGGCTTCAAAACCGGCGATCGGTTAACTGCTGACCCTCAAGCACCACGACGCGAGCCGGTCTGGAAGCCATGTCGTACTGTGGCGGTGCCTCGATCCACGGGCGCTACGGACGCTCGGCGCGAGTGGCGAGGTCCAGGACGAACTCGAAGCAGGTCGCGGCCTCGGAGAAGCTGAAGCGCTCCTTTTCCAGCGTCGTGTGCGGCGCACCGTCGCCGTCGAAGGCGATGCACAGGCCCACGCCGATCGGCCAGACCGGGGTTGGCCCACCGATCGCCGGCCGGCCGCCGCCGGGCGGCGCGAGGCCCGCCGCGCTCAGCTCGCGGGCCTGCTGCGCCAGCGCCGGATGCTGCCTGAGGATCAGCAGATAGGTCTCGGCGCAGCGTTCGACGGCCGCGCGGAACTGGTCAGCGTCGAGCAGCCGCTCTGCCGCGCCCAAGCGCTCGCGCAGCGCTTCATCCTTGATATCCGCCGTTGTGGCCACAGGCTTCGCCTTTCGCAGAACGGCGTTAGATCGAGCTGTTGACCGGGAACTTCACGCCGTCGAGCTGCTGTTCGCGCCACTGCTGGTGTAAATGGTGGCGCTCTTTGAACTCTGGCATCACTTTTGTGCCGAATAGCTGCAGCGTGTCCATGATGTCCTCGTGCTTGCGATCGCCGCACTGCACGAAGAAGAGCTGGAGGTCCAGGTGCGCGTCCTCGTACTGTTTGAGGTTCCCGCGGATGAAGTCCGGTTTGCCGATGAAGTTGCCGCGGCGCCCGGCGCGGTAGAGGGCGCGGGCGCTTTCATCCTCCGGCTCGGCCGTCGCGATCGTCTCGCGTGCCGCCGCCTCTTCGGCCGCGCGCTGGCGCTGGAACTCACGGAAGACGTGGTCGCGGCCGTGCTGCACCGGCCCGTGCGTGAAGCCGAGCGCGAAGCCGAAGAAGCCGGCGCTGGCAACGCCTTTGGCGATCGCCTCTTCGTCCGTCGGCGCGCAGACCAGGTTGCCGACGGTGGCCAACGCCGGGTTCATCGCCGTGCCGATCGGCCGACGGCAGGCCCGCACCAGCTCGTAGTAGCGGGCGATGCGCTCGCCCGACTCTTCCGGTGTCTCGAAGCCGAAGCCCAGCGCGCCCATGCCGAGGCGGCCGGCAACCAGCACCGTCTCGCGCCGCGAGGCGGCGACCCAGACCGGCGGGTGCGGCTTCTGCAATGGCTTGGGCACGATGTTGCGCTCGGGCATCGTGAAGTGCTGCCCCTCGTAGCCGGGGTAGGGCACGCTGGTCATCATGCGCAGGCACTCGCGCGTGGCCTCTTCCCAGGCGTCCTTTTTCTCCTGGCGCAGCGTGCCGAAGCCGCCGATCTCGGTCTCGGTGGCGCCCTCGCCGGTGCCGAACTCCAGCCGCCCGTGCGAGACGAGGTCGAGCATGGCGGCGCGCTCGGCCACGCGCGCGGGGTGGTTCTGCAGCGGCGGCATCTGCACAATGCCGTGGCCGAGGCGGATGTTTTGCGTCTGCGCGGCGGCGGCGGCGAGCAGGATCTCCGGCGCCGAACAGTGGCAGTACTCTTCAAGGAAGTGGTGCTCGACGGCGAAGGCGTAATCGAAGCCCAGCTTATCCGCCAGCGCGATCTGCGCCAGCGTCTCGTGCACGATGCGGTGCTCGTCGTCGGGGTGCCACTGGTCGCTGTCGAGCGGCCGGGGCAACTGCATCTCGTAGATCAGGCCGAACTTCATCGATCGTGCTCCTGCGGGCGGCCCGCGCCCTCACCCCCGTCCCCTCTCCCAATCCTGGGAGAGGGGCGATCCCGGGCTGGAGCGATCCGGAATGGCGTCGAGTTAGCACTTGCTTGTAGGGGCGCACGGCGTGCGCCCTTCGCGGCGATAGCCGCGACCAGCAGAGCCCTGACTAACCCGACGCCGTTTCGGTACGCCCTACGCCGGATCGCCCCTCTCTCCCAGGATTGGGAGAGGGGGGTAAGGGGAGTGAGGGCCGCTTACCCCCACGGGCCAAGAAATGGCTCGCCGGCGAAGGTGTCGGGCCGCGCCTCCACAGTTGCGGGCCAGGTTGCCGGGGCAGCGCTTACGGCTGGGCGCTCCGCATGCGGGCGGGCGCCAGCGTCGCCAGCCACCTGCTCCATGTAGTAGTAGAGCTGGATGCAGTGGCCGTCCGGGTCGAGCAGGTGCGCGGCGTAGTCGATGCCGGGATAGAGATCCGGCGGCACGCTGTCGAGCAGGCGGCAGCCGTTGTCGGTGAGGAACTGCACGGCGGCGCGTAGCTGGCGGTAGTTCGCCACCTGCATGCCGAAGGCAGCGCAGGTCGTGTGGGCGCTCATGCCCAGCGCCGGGCGCAACTGCACCGGCAAGAGCGCCAGCGCGTGATGCTCGGTGTTGGCGCGCAGGAAGGCGCAGTGATAGCCGTGCCAGTCCAGCTCATCGGTGACGGTGAAGCCGAGGCGGTCGCGGTAGAACGACGTTGCGGCGGCGACATCGGCCACGAACAGGCTGACCGGGCCGATGCGCACCACCTTGAACGGGCGCGGCAGCAGGATGCCGTCCACGTCGTAGGTGGCGGGCAGATCGTCGTTCTGATGATAGCCGGCGTGCAGGTCCGTGCCCTGCGCGATCTCCTGTTGGATCTCGTCGATTTCGGACATCTGCGGCAGCTCGGGCGGTGTCTGGAAGCCGCGGTGATAGAGGCTGCGCGGTTTGCTGAAACCCTCCCAGCCCACCTGCTCGATGCCGTAGTACAGCTCGTTGGTGTGGCCGTCGGGGTCGAGCACGTAGGTATGCCAGTTCGAGCCGGGCATGTCGCGGCCGGTGCGCACGATCGGCACGCCTTCTTCTTTGAACCACCGTGCACCGTTGCCGACCTCGGCCAGACTGCCCACCTGCCAGGTGATCTGGTTGATGGTGACGCCGGGCACGACGCGGCGCTGCGCAAGCTGCGCAAACCGCTCCATTACGTCGCGGTTGAACAGCACAAATGTGTGGTGGTCGGTGTTGTGGCGGGTGAAATAGCCCGTGGGATGCTCCAGGTCAGCGAGTTGCTCGGCCGGCAGGCGGCTGGCGAAGTTCGCCTCGTCGGAGATGCGGAAGCCGAGCAGATCGACGTAGAAGCGGCGGCACGCCTCCATCGCGGCGTCGGCGACGTTGAAGCCGAAGTGGCCCAGCCGCCGGATCTTGAAGGGACGGTCCAGCAACACGCCCCCGACATCGTGCTTCGCCTGAACTGACGTGGTCACGGTCTGCCTCCTGCTGCTCCGCGCCGCACGAGCGGCGGCGCTGCTCCCGCCGGATTCGGCAGCATCATACGCCTTGTGGAGTCCGATCGCGTGCCCGAACATGCGGTCTGCGCGGGCGTCGGTCTACCCCACACGCCGCGGCTCGCGCCTGCGGGCGCGACGGGCGGTTCACGAACCGCCCCTACTAAACGCGTTATCCCCAGACGGTGCGGGCGGTCTTCGCCACCAGCTCGAGCTTGCGGCGCATCTCGTCCCAGGTCAGCAGGTTGCCGGGCGCAGTCGAGGCGAAGCCGCATTGCGGCGAGATCGCTAACCTCTCGATCGGCACGTACTTCGCCGCTTCGTCGATGCGACGGCGCAGCGTGTCGATCGACTCAAGCGCCGGCTCCTTCGAGCTGATCAGCCCGAGCACCACCAGCTTGTCCTTCGGCACGAAGCGCAGCGGCTCGAAGCTGCCGGCGCGCTCCGTGTCGTACTCCAGCAGGAAACGATCGACGTTGAGCCGCGGGAATGCCTTCTCCGCGATCGCGTCGTAGCTGCCTTCGGCGTGCCAGGCGCTGCGGTTGTTGCCGCGGCACATATGCATCCCCACCGTCAAACCCTCGCGCCGCACGCCTTCCAGCACGGCGTTGTCCGCGGCGATCAGCGTCTCCAGATACTCGTCGGGGTCTTCGCCGTCGGCGATCATGCGGGCGCGGATCGTCTTGTCCGCGACGCGCTCGACGTAGTGCAGCGAGTCGAGCTGGATGTACGAGACGCCATCCGCGATCAATGCCTGCAGCTCGCCTTTGAGGATGCCGATCACCTCGCTGTTGAAGTCGGCCCGCGTCGGGTAGACCTTGTCAGTGACGCCGGGCTTGTACAGCGCCCCGGCGACGGACATTGGCCCGGCCGTCGTGATCTTCCACGGGCCGGGCGCGTGCTGCTTGAGGAACGCGGCCTCGGCGCCGGCGAGGCGGCGCAGCTGGCGCAGCCTGCCGCCGGCAATCAGGCTGGGCAGCGCGGCGACGGTGGCGTTGGCGACGTCGCTGTGCGGTCCCTGCCAGGCGCCGAGCATGCGGCGTGTGGGCGGGTCGGGGTCGGGCACCAGCCCTTCCACGGACTCGCGGAAGGCGGAACTCCAGGCCGCGCGGCGGTACTCGCCCTCGGTGAAGACGTCGATGCCGGCCTCGCGCTGCAGCTCCAGCGCCTTCAGCACGGAGGCGTCCTCCACCTCGCGCAGGTGCTCGGCGGTGATGCGCTGCTCGGCGAAGTCTTGCCGCGCCGCAAGCAGCTCCGGCGGACGCAGCAGGCTGCCCACATGGTCGGCGCGAAATGCTGATGCCATCGCTCATCCCTCCGGCACGGTCCTGTGTCGACAGGCGGCTCTCCGCGCCATTATGGCTCGGCAGATGAAGCTTTTGTGGGTTTGAACTCGCGGCGGTCGACCTTCATGGGCTCCTGTGGCATGACACGATCTCCCGATCGTCCAGATCGCGTTCCGTGGGATGTCGAAGGTTGGGGGAATCAGCAGCGCCTGCTTGCGAAGGTCTCAGCCAATTTGATACCGTCCAGTCAAATCTCGCCGCACCTGAGCCGCCGCCCATGCGTCCGCGCCCGGTGCTGGCTTGCAGGTCCCGGTCGTCGGTGCGATCCTCGGCTCGGTGGTCCGGTGGCCGAGTTGCGCCGCGCGGGCCATTGACACGTGCTCATGTGCAGACGGGATCTGCACCCGCGGCTACGGAAGGAACGCATGAAACTCACCTGCCTGTTGGTCGCCAACCGCGGCGAGATCGCCGTACGCCTGCTGCGCGCCGCCGCCGAGTACGGCCTGCGTACTGTCGCCATCTACACGGAGGACGACGCCGACGCGCTGCACACCCGCCAGGCGGACGAGGCGTGCCCCCTGCGCGGCATGGGCGCCGCAGCCTATCTCGATGCGGAGCAGATCGTGGCCATCGCGAAAGACGCCGGCTGCGACGCGATCCATCCGGGCTACGGCTTTCTCAGCGAGAACGCGGCCTTCGCGCGGCGCTGCGCCGAGGCCGGCATCAGCTTCGTGGGTCCGCGTGTCGAGATTTTGGAGCTGTTCGGCGACAAAGTGCGCGCCCGCGCGGCGGCGGTTGCGGCCGGCGTGCCCGTGCTGCCTGGCACCAGCGGCCCCACGAGCCTCGAAGCGGCGCGCGCCTTCTTCCAGTCGCTGGGCGAAGGCGGCGCGATCATGATCAAGGCCGTGGCCGGCGGCGGTGGGCGCGGCATGCGCGCGGTCGAGCGGCTGGAACTGCTCGACGACGCCTACGCCCGCTGCTGCTCCGAGGCGCGGGCGGCGTTCGGCAACGGCGAGGTCTACGTCGAGCAGCTCATGCGCACGGCCAGGCACATCGAGGTGCAGATCGCTGGCGACGGCTCCGGCGCTGTAACCCATTTCGGCGAGCGCGACTGCAGTATCCAGCGGCGTCACCAGAAGCTGATCGAGATCGCGCCGTCGCCCGGCCTGCCCGCGAGCCAGCGCGAGCGCATCATCGCCGCGGCGGTCGCGCTGGCGCGTTCGGTGCGCTACGACAACATCGGCACGATCGAGTTCCTCGCCGACGCCGGCCGCGACGATGGCGAGGCGCCGTTCGCCTTCATCGAGGCGAACCCGCGCCTGCAGGTCGAGCACACGGTCACGGAAGAAGTGACCGGCGTCGACCTGGTGCGCTTGCAGCTCGACCTCGCGGCCGGAGCCACGCTCGAAGCGCTGGGCATGCGGCAAGCGGATGTGCCCGCGCCGCGCGGCTTCGCCATCCAGGTGCGCGTCAACATGGAGACGATGACCGCCGGCGGTGAGACGCTGCCGTCCGGCGGCACGCTTGCGGCCTTCGATCCGCCCAGCGGCCCCGGCATCCGCGTCGATAGCTTCGGCTACGCCGGCTACCGCACCAGCCCGCGCTTCGACTCGCTGCTGGCCAAAGTGATCGCGCGCACCAATCAGCCGCGTTTTTTCGACGCCGTGAACCGCTGCGACCGCGCGCTGAGCGAGTTCCGCATCGACGGCGTCTCGACGAACATCCCCTTCTTGCGCGGCGTGCTCGCACAGTCTGCCTTTCGCGAAGGACGCCTCTCGACGCGCTTCATCGAAGACCATCTGGCGGCGCTCGCCGGCGCGGCCGCGTCCGAGCAGCGGCGGCGCTACGTCGAGCCGGCGGCGGCGCCGGCCGGCGCGAACGGCGCTGCCCCCGGCCGCGCGGGCGTCCGCCTCGATTCCAACGACCCGCTGGCCGTACTGGCCTACGGCAAGGCGGCCGCCGCCGCGGTGGCGGAGCGCACGAGCGACGGTACGTCCCCGACCGCAAGTGGCGGGCGCGGCCCGGACGGCGCCACCGCCGTGGCCACGCCGTTGCAGGGCACGGTTGTCGCGATCGAGGTTCTGGAGGGAGACACGGTCCGCGCCGGCCAGACGCTGGTGATCATGGAATCGATGAAGATGGAGCACGAGATTAAGGCCGTGGCGGGCGGGATCGTGCGCAGCATCACGGTGGCTGTGGGCGACACGCTCTATCAGGACCACCCACTGCTCTACATCGAACAGAGCGAGGTCGAGGACGGCGAGGCGCTGCTCGACGAGGAAGTCGATCTGGACGAGATTCGCCCGGATCTGCGCGAGGTGCTCGATCGCCAGCAGTTCACGCGCGACACCGCGCGGCCCGAGGCCGTGGCACGCCGCCGGGCGAAGGGCCAGCGCACCGCGCGCGAAAACGTCGAGGATCTGTGCGACCCTGGCACGTTTGTCGAGTACGGGCCGCTCGTGCTCGCCGCGCAGCGCAGCCGCCGCTCGCTCGAAGAGCTGATCGTCAAAAGTCCCGCGGACGGCATGATCACCGGTGTCGGCCGCATCAACGGCGAGCTCTTCGAGGAGCCGGCCTCGCGCTGCGCCGTGATGGCGTACGACTACACCGTCTTCGCCGGCACGCAGGGCGCGCAGAACCACCGTAAGACCGACCGCATGATCGACATCGCCGAGCACGGCCGCATGCCGATGGTGCTGTTCGCCGAGGGCGGCGGCGGCCGGCCGGGCGACACCGACGGTGGCGGCGGCGGCGGCCAGCGCACCTTCGCGCGCTTCGCCCAGCTCAGCGGGCTGGTGCCGATGGTGGGCATTACCTCGGGCCGCTGCTTCGCCGGCAACGCCTCGCTGCTGGGCTGCTGCGACGTAATCATCGCCACGGCGAACTCCAACATCGGCATGGGCGGCCCGGCGATGATCGAGGGCGGCGGCCTCGGCGTCTACGCGCCCGAGGAGATCGGGCCGATGTCGGTGCAGATCCCGAGCGGCGTGGTCGATCTCGCCGTGGCCGACGAGGCCGAGGCCGTGCAGATGGCCAAGAGGTACCTCGCCTACTTCCAGGGTCCGCTCGGCACCTGGGAGTGCCCCGACCAGCGCCGCATGCGCCGTATCATTCCAGAGAATCGGCTGCGCGTCTACGACGTGCGCTCGGTGATCGAGACGCTGGCCGACACGGGCAGCGTGCTGGAGCTGCGCCCACGCTTCGGCGTCGGCATGATCACGGCGCTGATCCGCGTCGAAGGGCGCTCCGTGGGCGTGATCGCCAACAACCCGATGCATCTCGGCGGCGCGATCGACTCGGACGGGGCCGACAAGGGCGCCCGCTTCATGCAGCTCTGCGATGCCTTCGACATCCCGCTGCTGTTTTTGTGCGATACGCCGGGCATCATGGTCGGGCCGGAGATCGAGCGCACGGCGCTGGTGCGCCATTCGAGCCGCATGTTCCTGATCGGCGCGAATTTGTCGGTGCCGTTCTTCACGATCGTGCTGCGCAAGGCGTACGGCCTCGGCGCGATCGCGATGGCGGGCGGCTCGTACAAGGTGCCGGCCTTCAGCGTCGCCTGGCCGACGGGGGAGTTCTACGGCATGGGCATCGAAGGCGCCGTCAAGCTCGGCTTCCGCGCCGATCTCGAGGCGATCGCGGACCCGGCCGAGCGCAAGCAGCGCTACGACCAGATGGTGGCCAGAGCCTACGACGGGGCGAAGGCGCTCAACAACGCCTCGCACTTCGGCATCGACGACGCGATCGACCCGGCCGACTCGCGCTTCTGGCTGGCGAGTCTGCTGCGCTCGTTCCGGCCGGCGCCGCGGCCCGCGGGCAAGAAGCGCCCGGCGATCGACGCCTGGTAAGCCGGCAGCGAGCAGCCCCGATATCCCTGCTCTCCCATACCGGCCGCGATCGTCCGCGGTTTGCCGAGATGCTGTGTTTGGGAGAGCAGGGGATATGAGGCCAGAGAGCCGCGCCGCCCGCCTCAGTGCGTCAGCCAGGCGAACTCCTGCGGACGGCGCTGGGCGCGCGGGTCGATCATGATGTTGACAATCGCCGTCTTGCCCGAGGCGAACGCCTTGTCCAGCGCCGGGCGGATCTCGTCGGGCCGCTCGCACAAGAAGCCGAGGCCGCCGAACGCTTCGGCCAGCTTGTCGTAGCGCGCCGTGGCTGTGTAGGCGCCGGGCCGCGCCGTCAGCGGGTCGTGGTCCGTCTCCAGCGGGCCGCCGCCCACGCCGTTGTTGTTGATGATGATGAACGTAATCGGCAGGTTGTAACGGCAGGCCGTCTCGACCTCCATGCCGCTGAAGCCGAAGGCCGAATCGCCCTCGACGTTCACCACGCGTCGGTCGGGATGCACCACGGCCGCGGCGATGGCGAAGGCCAGACCCACGCCCATCGTGCCGTAGGAACCGGCGTCGAGCCGCGTGCGCGGCTCGTAGTTGTTCAGCACCTGGCGGCCGATGTCCATCGTGCTCGCGCCCTCGCTGGAGATGATCGCGTCGCGCGGCAGAGCGTCGCGGATCTCCTTCAGCACGCGGTAGTAGCCCATCGGCGTGTCGTCCGAGTTCAGCATCGGCTCGGTGTTGCGCCTGTTCGTCTCCATCTTGTTTTCGAGACCGGAGCGCCAGAGGTTCTCGGCGCCGAACTGCCAGGGCTGCGCATCCAGCGCCTTGTTGAGCTGCGCCGTGATCGCCTTGCCGTCGCCTACGAGGCCCACGGCGGCGGGCACGTTGGTGCCGATCTCCTCGGCGGCCACGTCCATCTGAATGATCTTGACGTCGGGGCTCCAGCGCGGCGGCAGGCCGAAGTGCAGGATCCAGTTGAGCCGCGCGCCCATCAACAGCGCCACGTCGGTGTTTTGCAGGGCGAAGGTGCGGGCGGAGGCGACGGAGAGCGGATGGTCGTCCGGCAGCAGGCCCTTGGCCATCGGCGCCGGCAGGAACGGCAGTTGCGTCTTCTCGATGAACTCTTTGACCTCGGCCTCGGCGCGGCTCCAGGCCATCCCCTTGCCGACGACGACCAGCGGCCGCTCGGCGCCCTTCAGCACTTCGAGCGCCTGCTCGATCGCCGCCTGTTCGGCCTGGATGCGCGGCGGCTCCGGCACGGCGGGCTTCTCTTCGATGCTGTCCTCTTCGACCTTGCCGCTGATCGTGTCGCCGGGCAGGTCGAGGTAGACGGGGCCGGGGCGGCCGTAGATCGAGCTGCGCACGGCCTGCTCGACGTAGTAGGGGATGCGCGCCGTGCTCTCCACGCGGTGGGCGTACTTGCAGAACGGCCGCGCCGACTGCACCTGGTCCGTCTCTTGAAAGGCGCCCATGCCGTCCTGGAAGCTGTCGTTGGCGCCGCCGAGCAGGATCATCGGCCAGCAGTTGCTCCAGGCGTTGGCGAGGCCGGCGATGGCGTGGATCATGCCCGGCCCGGAGACGACAAGGCAGGCCTGCGGCCGGCCGGTCAGATAGCTGGCGGCCTGCGCGGCGTAGCTGGCGGCCTGCTCGTTGCGCATGCCGAAGAACTTGATCCCCACGCGCTGGGCGGCGAAGGCGATCGGCACCACGGGGATGCCGACGATGCCGAACATATACTCCACGCCCTGCTTCTTGAGCTGCCGCGCGATCAACGTCGCGCCATCGATCTCGGCCATTGCGCCGCCCTCCGCATCATCTCTGGCGATTGGACCGCGCCATCCGCGCGGCCCCGCACGATGTTACAGCACGGTAGGGCGTAGGGAGTAGGGCGCAGGCAAGGGGGTGAGGGG
>CALFMN010000265.1 GCA_937879875.1 uncultured Chloroflexota bacterium
ACCACGCCCGCCCGGTACGCTGCGCACCACCGCACCCAGCCGGCGTGCCCCGTCCTTGGCTCACCTGGCCTGAACCACTACACGCGAGCGCAGCGCACGCGGCGACCGCGTGGCACCTAACCCTGACTTCCCTGGCGGGAAGTCTGTCCCTTCCCGTGTCGGGAAGGGTTGGTTGGAGGAGGAACGGGTGGACAGGAGATAAACCCATTGCCCCGCCGCCGTCCGGCGCCGCTCGGAACGCTCCAGAAGTCCCTTCCAGCTTCGGGAAGGGGCAGACCTCGCCTGCGAGGTCAGGGCTAGGCGCTCTGTACGGGCGTTGACTCCGTTCACCCAACCGGCGGCTGCGGCTCATCCCTGCCGATACTGCTGGCCGCTGGACATGAGGCGTATCGTTAGAAGAGAGAACGACTGCAAGCCGCCCCCGCCGCCGGCGCACTGCCGGGCGCTCGCGCCCGCCGAGGAGGGGCTGAAATGGCACCGATACTGCACCCCAATCAACCGGCTTCCACCGAACCGGCGTCTGGCCACGTCGCCATCGCCGAGCTGTGCCGCGAGCTTGGCGACGAAGCGACGCGTCGCGCGGCGCTGGCGCGACTCCAACACATGACCGACGAGGTGGGCTGGTTCGAGCTGTTGCGCTTCGTGGCGCATATTGCCCGGCGTACGGAACCCGAGACGCGCACGCTGGATGCCGCCACGCGCCGGGCGCACGGCGCCGCCGTGGCGGCGTTCCTCATGCCGCCGGGAGCGCCGTGTGATGCAGCCCGCGAGGTGGCGTTGCAGCGCGGACTCGTCGATGCGAGTCCGAGCGTACGCTCGCTCGCCGCCGAACTGTTGGGGCAACGCGCCGGGCCCGACGCGCTCGAACGGCTGCGCCCGCTGCTCGACGATGCCAACGATCGCGTGCGCGCGGCCGCCGTCCGGGCGCTCTCGTATCTCGAGCCCGAGCAGGTCATTCCCTTGCTCTTGCTGGCGCTGGCACGCTACGACGTGGTGGCCGCGGAGGCGGTTTCGGCGCTGGCCGCGATCGGAGAGCCAGCCGTGCCGCCGCTGATCCGCGAGTTACGCGCCGGCTCGGCCTGGGCGCGCTGGCACGCGGCGCGAGCGCTGGGCAGCATCCGCGACGAACGCGCGATCGCGCCGCTGGTGGTGGCGCTCAACGATGAGGATGGCGGCGTACGCTGGCAGTCGGCGCGGGCGCTGTCGCGCTTCGGCCGGGCGGCGCTCGATCCGCTCCTGCGCGCCCTGAGCACGACGCCGGTGACGCCCTGGCTCGCCGAGGGCGCCGACCGCGTGCTGCAACGCGTGGCCACGGGCGCGTTGTACCAGCATGTCAAGCCGCTGCGCCGCGCCCTGCATCACCTCGACGCTGCGGTGGAAGCGCCGGTGGCGGCGGCGCAGGCGCGGGCGGCGCTGCGGGCCGAGAGTTAGTTCTCCGGCGCGCTGCCTGAGAAAACGCTCATGCAAAACGGCAATTGCCTGCGTAGCATGGCGTGCGTGATACGCCGTGCGCGGTACCGGGCCGCGCGGCGACGCACGTCGGAGAGCAGCATGGGCGTCGCCATTCACCTCGTGGATGCTTCGAACTGGAGCGAGCGGGCCGTGCCCGCGCTCAGGCAGGCGGGCTTCGTCACGCTGCGCGTGGCCACGCGTGAGGCGGCCGAAGCGCTGATTCTTCGCCGGCCGCCGGACCACATCATCGCGGTCGACGCGGCGCCGAAACTCGACGCGCTGGAGGCGGTGCGCTGGCTCACCGCCGCGACCTCGGCGCCGGTCACGGTCGTGATCCGCGGTGAGGACGAGCGCCGGGCGCTGAGCTGTTTCGCCGCCGGCGCCGACGATGTCGTGCCGGCGGACTGCCCGCTGCGCGTGCTGATCGCGCGGCTGCGCGCGGTGCTGCGGCGCGTCGGCGCACCCGCGGGCGAGGGCGTCGGCCCCGTGGCGATCGGCGAGATCCGCGTCGAGCCCGACTCGCATCAAGCGCTTGTGCGCGGCCGGCCAGTGCATTTGACGCCGCTGGAGTTCGCGCTGCTGCATGTGTTGATGCGCGATCCAGGCGTCGTCTACACGCGCGAGGATCTGCTCGACGCGGTCTGGGGCGCACGCGACATGGCGGTCGAACGCACGATCGACGCGCACGTCTGGAAGCTGCGCCGCAAGATCGCCGCACAGGGTGGCCAGCCGGCGCACATCGTCTCCGTGCCGCACTTCGGCTACCGCTTCCGCCGGCCCGATGAAGCGCTCCAGATGCAGCCGGCGCTCGCAGGCTGACAGGCGCAGCGCTTTTCACCCACCGCGCGGGCGGCTAGAGTGGAACCCAGCCGGTTCGCCGCCAACAGGGCGCCGGCCGGAGTCCCCGCATGGTCGAGCATCCCGCCCCGCGCGTGACCGAGGCGCGCGCGTTCCGCGCCATCAACGAAGCCGCGCTCGCGCTGAACGGCGCAGAGCCGGCGCCGCCTGAAGCGGAACCGCTGCCGCCCGGCATGCCGGCGCGCCGCTCCGAATATCGCCCGACCATTCGCGAACTGCCCTCGGCCGAGCGCCCGCGCGAGCGTCTGCGCAGCTACGGCGAAGGCGCGCTGGCCACGGCGGAGCTGCTGGCGATCATCCTGCGCGTCGGCATCACCGGCGAGAACGTGCTCGACGTCGCCAGCCGCCTGCTGAGTCAGCACGGCGGCCTGGTTGGCCTGGCGCGGCTGAACTTCGACGAGCTGTGCGCCACGCGCGGGCTGGGCGAGGCGAAGGCGGCGCAGCTCCGCGCGGCGCTGGAGCTGGGCCGCCGCCTGGCCGCGGCCACGCCCGAAGAGCGGCCCGTAATCCGCGAGCCGAAAGACGTGGCGCACCTGGTGCAGAGCGAGATGCAGTTGCTCGACCAGGAGCAGTTGCGCGTGCTCGTGCTCAATACAAAGAACCAGGTGCTGGCGATCTCGACGATCTCCAGCGGCACGGTCAACCAGTCGCAGGTGCGGCCGGCGGAAGTCTTCCGGCCCGCGATCCGCGCCAACGCGCCCAGCATCATCGTCGTCCACAACCACCCGTCGGGCGACCCGGCGCCGAGCAAGGAAGACGTAAGTGTGACGCGCGAGCTGGTGAGCGCCGGCCGCCTGCTGGACGTCGAGGTACTCGACCACATCGTGATCGGCCTCGGCCGCTTCGTCTCGCTCAAGGACCGCGGGCTCGGCTTCTGACATGGGTTGCGAAAAGAAGGCCACGGTCCATCAAAGGAGCTGAGTGCCACCTGTCCCCGTCCGAACGAGCCGCGCAGCGGCACCTGCACTACAGTCTTGACCGGCAGGGAAAAAGCGACCCGGCCTCCCTCGCGCCTGCATACGCGCGAGGGAGGCCGGGTCGCTGCGTCATGAATCGAGATACGGCTCAGGGAGTGGGGGGCGGCACGGACTGCCCGGCGATCGAGAAGCACATTGCCACACCCGTCGCGGGTGTTGCCGGACCGTCGGACGACAGTGCCCGGCAGTCGCCGACCGCCTGCATCGCCGCCTGCAACTGGTCGACGCTGACGTGCAGCGCCGCGGCGAGTGACTGCACATATTGGTCCATTTTCGCCTTCAACTGGCCGTCAGGCGCGGGTGGCGCCGGCGGCTGCACGAGCTGCATGGCGTCGCGCACTTGCTCGGCGGTGATGCCGTTACCGAGCTGCTGCGCGACCGCGGCGAAGAGATCGCCGTCACCGCCTTGCGTCACGATGACGGCGTTCTCGACCGGCCGCGAACACGACGGCGCCTCCGCCGGCTTCAGTTGGTCACCGGCCGCCTTGAAGGCGTCGGCAAGCCGCTGCGGCGTCACGCCGAGCTTCGCCGCTGCGGGTGCCAGGATGCTCGGGTCGCCGCCAAACCCCACGACGAGCGTGCCTGTGGTCGCCACAGCGCCGGCCGTCGGTGTGCCGCCGGCCTGCACGTGCACGTAGCCAATACTGATCTGCGTGCCCTTCAGGCCGATCGTGGGCGGCGGCACCTGTTGCAACGCCTGTTCAACCTCCTGCTCGGGTTTGCCGAGCGCCTGCGCGAGCCGCTGCGCATACTGCTGCTGTGCCGCCTGAATTTGTGCGGCAGACGGCGTAGGACAAACCTGCGCTGCCTGCGCCGGCCCGCTGCCGGCCGAGACGGGCCTGCCCGCTCCGACCAGCAACACGGCGCCGGTAGCGGCCATCGCGATGCCCGCGCCACCCGCGATCCATGCGCCCAGCTGGATGTATCGTTTCATCGAAGTTCCTCCGTGCGTGTGTTTGCCGTGGATTGGCACGGCGCCGAAACCGTCTCGTCGCACAGACAGTCGGCGTACCGTGCCGCATTGCCGCGCCGTCGAGTTGAACCGTCGTTCGCTCGCGGGCGCGCCCCTGTGTCATGTGCATCTGTGATCTGCGAGGATCCTCACCACCGTCAGCGTATCCGCGGCCACGGCACGCTTCATTCGCTGCCGGTTTGGTCGATCTTGCGAAACTGTTACACGCTGAAGGCGGTTTCGGCTGAGAGTGCGACATCCAGAGCCGGCGCAGCGGGCAGCGTCACGCTCGCGACGGCGCCGCCCTCGCGGCCGTTGTCGAGCCGGATCATGCCGCCGAGCAGCCGTGCCAGCTCGTGCGCGATCGCCAGCCCCAGACCCGCGCCGCCGCCGGTGCGGGCGCGGGCGGCGTCCGGGCGGTAGAACGGCTCGAACAGGCGTGGGATCTGGTCAGGC
The DNA here is from genome assembly GCA_937879875.1 of uncultured Chloroflexota bacterium. Lineage (GTDB taxonomy): Bacteria > Chloroflexota > Dehalococcoidia > CAUJGQ01 > CAUJGQ01 > CALFMN01. Next base: position 4,696 of record CALFMN010000265.1, read on the forward strand.
GGCAGGCCGGGGCCGCTGTCGGCAACGGCGATCGTGACGCTGCCGCCCTCGCCCCAGGCGTGCAGCGCGATGCGCCCGGCAGGCGGCGTGAAACGGCAGGCGTTGTCCACAAAAATCAACAGCAGTTGATACGTACGGTCGCGGTCGCCCAGCAGCCAGAGCGTCGCCGGCGCGCTGACCTCGACCTCTACTCCGGCCGCGGCAAGGGCTCGCGCCGCGGCGGCGATACCGCCGAGCAGCGAGGCGACATGCACGGACTCCCGTTCAAAGGGCAGGCCCTCGTGGTCGAGCCGCGCCAGCGTCAACAGATCGCCGGCCAGCCGCGACAGGCGATCGATCTGACGCAGCAGCGGCCTCGCCTCGTCATCGGCGTTCAGCCGGTAGGCCAGCTCCTCCGCTTCGAGCCGTACGAGCGCCAGCGGCGTGCGCAGTTCGTGCGCGGCATCGCCGATGAAACGCCGCTGGCGCCTGAAGGCGATCTGCAACGGCGCCAGCGCCCTGCCGGAGAGCAGCGCAACGCCCGCGACGGTCAGGGCCAGGCCCAGCAGGCCGCCGCCGGCGAGGCCGATCAGCACGATCCGCTGCTCGCGGTCGCGCGCCGCCAGCGCCACGCCGGTCTGCACGACGACCGGCTTGCCGTCGGAGGCCGTGCCGATCTGGCGGGAGAGCACGCGGAAAGGATGGCCGCTCAGCGTCACCGTGCGTGTATCGTCGTGGCCCGGCTGCGCGGCGTCGGCCGCGGCGCGCACGGGGAAGCCTGGCGGAGCGACGCCGCGCACGGCCTGCACGCCGTCGCCGCTGATCTGCAGCGAGAAGACGCCGGCCGCATCGGCGGCGGGCTGGTAGGCGACCGCCACGCTGCCCACGCCAGCGGGCGCCGGTTGTGCAGCCGCGACCGACTCGCCGGCGCCCGCTGGGGGCG